>NZ_JBFBJB010000040.1:0-86827 GCF_040685895.1 Streptomyces sp. NPDC088124
TGCCTGACGCCATGTCCGGGACATGGCGTCAGGCACCCGATCCGGCCTCCGGGGTACCGACGTGAAGGGCCGGCGGGTCAGACGTCCAGCTGGTCCGCCACCGCGCGGAGCAGGCCCGCGATCTTCGCGCCGTGGACCTTGTCGGGGTAGCGGCCGCGCTCCAGCATCGGGGTGATGTTCTCCAGCAGCGTCGTCAGATCCTGCACGATCGAGGCCAGTTCGTCCGGCTTGCGGCGCTGCGCCGCCGCCACCGAGGGCGCCGGGTCGAGGACCTTCACGGAGAGCGCCTGGTCACCGCGTTGACCCGCGACGACCCCGAACTCCACGCGCTGGCCCGGCTTGAGGGCGTCGACGCCGTCGGGGAGGACCGATGAGTGCACGAAGACGTCGCCGCCGTCGTCGCGGGAGAGAAAGCCGAAGCCCTTCTCGCTGTTGAACCACTTGACCTTGCCGGTAGGCACGTCTGTCCTCGTCCTTGTACTCGTTGGGGCGCTGGCGCGCGCGAAACGGCTCTGGATAGCACTACAGCGGGTCGTCGACCCGCCACACCCAAGGCTAATGGCCCAGGGGCTGGTGACAAGACGTTGCCGGACGGTTCCTGTCCGCTGCCTTCCGCAGGGAACTACCCTGGTGAGGTGACTGCTACTCCTGTACCCCGATCAGTGGACCGATCGACAGACCGCCCGGCGTCCGCGAACGACGAAGCCGGGCCCGGTGACGGGCTGGTGCGGGCCGGCGCGATCGTCTTCATCGTCGGTGCCGTGGCCACGCTGGTCACGGTCGCGCCGCTGTTCCTCGGCTCGGATCCGTTCCCGACGATCGCCTACGCCGTCTCCATGCTGATGGGAGTGGGGTTCGCCGTCGCCGGCGCGGGCGTGCTGCGGTCGGTCGCCGCGCAGCGCAGCCGGGACCGGGCCTGACGGTCACGGACACCGGCGCCGTTGCCGTCACCGGCTGACGGTCACGTACACCGTCACGGTCAGCGGCCGAGGGTGCTCGCGTACGTCTCCAGCCAGGCCGGAAACGCCGTCAGGTCCGTCAGGACGACATCCGCGCCCGCCGTACGGAGTTCCTCCTCGCCGCACGGCCCCGTCGGTACGGCCACGGAGAGCGCCCCCGCCGTACGGGCCCCGCGCACATCGCCGGTGTGGTCCCCGACGTACCCCGACGCCCCGTGCTCGCGCAGCGCCTCGCCCTTGGCCTCCGCCCACAGCCAGCCGATGACCTCGTCCGGCTCGATGCCGAGGTGGCCGAGGTGGAGCCTGGCGTTCGGCTCGTGCTTCGCGGTGACGACGATCGCCCGCCCGCCGAGCGCCTGGACGGCGGCTATCGCCTCGCGGGCGCCGGGCAGCGCGGGGGTCGGGGCGATCGCGAATGTGGGATAGATCTCCCTGTACCGGTCGCCCATCTCCGGGATCCGCTCCGCCGGGAACCAGTGCGCCAGTTCCTGGTCGAGCGGCGGGCCGAGCCGGGTGACCGCGAGGTCGGCGTCGATGTGCACCCCGGTCTCGGCGGAAAGCGCCTGGTAGACGGCGTGGATCCCGGGCCGGGAGTCGATGAGGGTCATATCGAGGTCGAAGCCGACCACCGGCCCCGGCCGGTCCGTGCGCGGTGCCGTCGATGCCGTGGATGCCGTCGTTGTCGTCGATGTCGTGGTGGGTGCCATGCGCGCCATTCTGCCCGGGCGGCCCGGCCACCGGTCGGCCCCGTGGGATGGCTTGATCCGGGCGCTTAGACTTAGCCAAGCCTTACCAACTGCTCCGCCGTCCCTGTCTCCGCTGTCCGCGTCTCCGCCGTCCCTGTCTCCGCCCGCCGTCTCCGTCCCCGACCTCACCGCCGTCTCCGTCTCCGATGGGTTCCGATGCCAGCCGCCGTCGTCCCGACGACCCCGCCCCGCACCGCCAGGGGCGGGCTCGTCGTCCGGCGCCTCGGCTGGACGGCGGCCGGCGTCGCGGCCGTCCTGCTCGCGGTGCTGCTGAGTCTCGCCGTCGGGGCGCGGGCCGTCCCGCCCTCCACCGTCGTGGACGCCCTGCTGGGCGCTGGGCGCGGTGACGACGCCGAGGTCATCCGCCAACTGCGCGTGCCGCGCACCCTGATCGGGCTGATGGTCGGCGCGGCGCTCGCCCTCGCCGGTACGGCGCTCCAGGGCATCACCCGTAACCCCATCGCCGACCCCGGCATCCTCGGCATCAGCCAGGGCGCCTCGGTGGGCGTCGTGCTGGCCATCGCCCTCGCCGGGGTGCACACCCTCGCCGGCTACGTGTGGTTCGCGTTCGCGGGCGCCGGTGTCGCGTCGGTCGCGGTGTACGCGATCGCCTCCAGCGGGCGCGGCGGCGCGACCCCCGTCAAGCTCGCCCTCGGCGGCGCGGCGATCAACGCGCTGCTGGTGTCGGTGACGATGGGGGTGCTGACGACGAGCGCGGCGACACTGGACGAGTTCCGCTTCTGGCAGGTGGGGGCGCTGGCCGGCCGGGACGCCGAAGTGGCCGGTCAGGTCTGGCCGTTCCTGCTCGTCGGCACGGTCCTGGTGGTCGCCGTGGCGCGCGGACTGGACGCGCTGGCGCTCGGCGAGGACGTCGCGAAGGGGCTGGGCCAGAACGTCGCGGCCGTACGGATCCTGGGCGGCGTCGGCGCGACCGTCCTGACGGGCGTCGGGGTCGCCGCGGCGGGGCCGATCGCCTTCATCGGGCTGGCCGTTCCGCACATCGCCCGCGCGCTGGTCGGCACCGACCACCGCTGGGTGCTCCCGATGGCCGCGCTGATCGGGCCCGTCATGCTGCTCGTCTCCGATGTGATCGGCCGGATCGTCTTCCCGCCGGGCGAGGTTCCCGCGGGGGTGATGACGGCGCTGATCGGGGTGCCGTTCCTGGTCACGCTCGTACGACGGAAGGCGGTGCCCGCGTGACCGTCACGGCAGAGGCCCCGGAGGCTCCGGAGGTCCCCGCGCCCCGGCGCGGTATACGGCCCGCCGGGTACACGCGGGTACGGGCCGCACGCGGATCGTTCCTGCTGCACCGGCGCTCGGCCGCCGTCGCCGCCGGGCTGGCCGTCCTCCTCGGCGCGGTCTGTGTCGCGTACCTGAGTGTGGGCGAGAGCTTCGTGTCCCCGGCCGAGGTGCTGAAGGTCCTCACCGGGCAGCCGTCCGCGCAGGAACTCGTCGTCGGGACGCTGCGGCTGCCGCGCATGGTGGTCGGGCTGCTCGTCGGGCTCGCGTTCGGCGTCGCGGGCGCGCTGATCCAGACCGTGGCCCGCAACCCGCTCGCCAGCCCCGACATCATCGGCGTGAGCCAGGGCGCGAGCGCGCTCACGGTCGGCGCGATGACATACGGGGTGACGTCCTACTCCGTACTCCCCTACCTCTCCGTCACCGGCGGCATCGTGGCGGCGGCGCTGGTGTACGTCTTCGCGTGGCGCGGCGGGCTGCACGCCACGCGCTTCGTCCTCATCGGCATCGGCTTCGCGATCGCGCTGCGCTCGATCACCACGCTCTTCCTGACCAAGGGCGACTATCTGGTCGCCCAGCAGGCCCAGGTCTGGATGACGGGCTCGCTCAACGGCCGCGGCTGGGACGCGGCCGCCCCGCTCGGCTGGGTGCTGCTGGCGGCCCTCCCCGCGGTGGCGTGGGCGGCGTACGCGCAGCGCACGGTGTCGATGGACGACGACACCGCCACCGCGCTGGGCGTCCGGCTCGGGCGCGTCCGGCTCGGTCTGGTGCTGCTCGGCGTGGTGCTGGCCTCGGTGGCGACGGGCGCGGCCGGCCCGGTCGACTTCGTGGCGCTGCTGGCGCCGCAGATCGCCCGGCGCATGACACGTACGGCGCAGATCCCGCTGGTGTGCTCGGCGCTGATGGGCGCGGTCATCGTCGTACTGGCCGATCTGCTGGCGCGCCGGCTGCTGTCGCCGACCGAACTGCCGGTGGGTGTGCTGACGGCGGCGGTGGGCGCCCCGTATCTGATCTGGCTGATCGTCCGCGGCCGCACCGCGGGAACCGGCACGGGAGGCAAGGGATGAGCAAGCTCGTCGCGCGCGAGCTGACGCTCGCCTACGAGGACCGTACGGTCGTCCACGGACTGGACCTGGCCGTCCCCGACGGGCGGGTCACCGTCATCGTCGGCCCGAACGCCTGCGGCAAGTCGACCACCCTGCGCGCGCTGGGCCGGCTGCTGCGCCCGAAGGGCGGTTCCGTACTGCTGGACGGTACGGAGCTGGCGCGCATCCCGACCCGGCGGATCGCGCGGTCGATCGGCCTGCTGCCGCAGTCACCGGCCGCCCCCGAGGCGATCACCGTCGCGGACCTGGTCTCGCGCGGCCGGCAGCCGCACCAGCACTGGTGGCAGCAGTGGTCGGACGAGGACGAGCGCGCGGTGACGGACGCGATGGCCCGTACGGACGTGACCGCTCTCGCCGACCGGTCGGTGGACGAGCTGTCGGGCGGTCAGCGCCAGCGCGTCTGGATCGCCATGGCACTGGCCCAGGAGACGGAGCTGCTGCTCCTGGACGAGCCGACGACCTTCCTGGACATCGCGCACCAGGTGGAGGTCCTCGACCTGGTCCGCCGCCTCAACCATGAGCAGGGCCGCACGGTGGTGATCGTGCTCCACGACCTCAACCAGGCGGCGCGGTACGCGGACCACCTGGTCGCCATGAAGGCGGGCCGCATCGTGGCGGAGGGCGCGCCGGGCGAGATCGTGACGGCGGAGCTGGTGCGCGAGGTCTTCGGTCTGGACTCGGTCGTGGTCCCGGACCCGGTGACCGGGTCACCGCTGGTGGTGCCGGGCGCGCCGTACCGCCCGGAGGGCTCGGGCGCTTCCGGATCCGCGGGTTCCAGAATTCTCCGTTCCGGTAAGAATCAGTAATCAGCGACGGGTATTCCGTAGATAAAGCGCCTGCCGCCGGGCACCGGAACCGCCCTCATCTCGGCTTTTAAGCAGGCGTCTAAAGGCGTGGCAAAAGGACTCGGTGCGGACGAAGCTGGTTTCCGCACACCGCATTTCGCCACCCTTCAGGATGGATATCCTGCCATGCTCCGAATCGGCACTGCCGTACGTCATTCCGGCGGATCGTCCCGTGTATTCGTCGTAGCGCTCCTCTGTGTCACGTGGGTCACGGCCGTGGCGTGCTCCGGCGCACGCGACGCACACGGAACACGTGAAGCGCGCGCGGCATCCGAAGCACGCGAAGCACGTGAAGCACGTGAACTGAGCGGCGCCGAGCGGACCTTGCTGTACGACGCCGAGCAGACACTCGTACAACAGTGCATGCGGGAGCGCGGTTTCCGGGTCTGGCCGGTCCCGCGGCAGCCCATCGCCGACGACCGCCGCTTCCCGTACGCGGTGGACGACGCCGGCTGGGCCGCGAAGCACGGGTACGGCAGCGACATCCAGCGGCGGGTCGAGAAGCTCCGCGCGACCGACCCCAACCGGCTCTACTACGCGAACCTCCCGCCGGAGCGGCGGAAGGCGGCCACCGCGGCCCTCAACGGCACGAGCCCGGACGGGCTGAGCGCGCGGCTGCCGGGCGGCGGCGAGGTGACGGCCAGCACCGAGGGCTGCACCGCGTGGGCGCAGAGCGCGCTGTACACCGATCTCGCGGCCTGGTTCGAGGCCGACGTGGTGACGGGGCAACTGCCCGCGATGGCACAGAACCAGGTACGCGCCGATCCCGCGTACCGGAAATCCGTGGGTGCGTGGGCGGCGTGCATGCGCGAGCGCGGATACGCCTACAAGAATCCGGACGATTCCCGGGCCCAATTCCTGAGCACGGAGAAGAAATCCGGGGACACCTCACGGAATCGGGAAATCCGTTCCGCCGTCGACGAGGCCGCGTGCGCGGACGACAGCGGACTGTCCGCCACGGCGGACCGTCTTGAACGGAAGTACGGAGCGGCACTGCGCGTGAAATACCGGAGCGCGGTGCGGAGCCGGCTGCGGCTGGAGCACGCCGCGCTCCCCAGAGCCCGCGAGACGACCCGCTGAACCGACCACCGGTGAAGACCCGGCCGGTGGACCGACCGGCCGCCGAACCAGCCGGCCACCGAACCACCGGCCGGTGCACGACCCGTCCATGTATCGAGCGAAAGCAAGGGGACAATCATGCACATCAGAAGGCTGCACTCCGTCCTGGCCGTCATGGCTCTCGGCACCGTCACCGCGCTCGCCGTCCCCGCGACGGCGCAGGCCGCGGAGACCCCCGTGGGCCCGGCTTCCGGAGCCTCCGCGTCCGTCGTCGCCGCGGACGGGAACTTCTACGCCTGGCGCGACATCAACGGCGGGGGCGGCAACTGCGCCTGGAGCGGCAACGACAGCGACTGGAGCACCTGTTCCCCCGGCGGGAACATGCGCAACCAGGCCTCCGACATCTGGAACAACGGATACGCCGGCTCCTACGACGATGTCCTCGTCTACTGGGGCCTCAACTACACCGGCGCCTACGCCTGCATCCCCAACGGCCGCAGCTACAACCCGCTGACCAGCTACAACTTCCCCAACACCGGGACCGGCGGCGGGCAGAACATGAACGACAACATCTCCTCCCACAAGTGGGCGAACGCGGCCTGCTGATCCCCCGCGGAACCACCGCGAACGCAGGTCCTCCTCGCACACACCACGGCCGTGGAGCGGCGTCAGCCGCCGTTCCACGGCCGTGGTTCGTCCGCTTTCGGCTGAAAATCACACCAACCGTACGTGCATACCCCCGCGTCGTACCGGTGACAAGCAGTCGTACGAGGCAAGGGAACGGGGCCGGCCCGTGCTGAGATTCCATTTCACGAGCGCGGATCTGGCGCGCATCCGACTGGCCACCGCCCCCGATCCGATGTGGGAGATCCTGCTCAGCCTGCACCTCCTGCGGCAGCAGGCCGGCGTGACCGCCTTCGGAGCGTGGAAGCAGCGGGTGCACACCCAGCTCGACGCCCCCATGCACGCTCTTCTCAGCCTCGCCCCGCCGACGGGTTACTCACCCGACTTCCTCACCCCGGCGCGCTCCGTGGCCACCCCGCAGGAGGGCATCGACCTGGTGCTCTCCACCCCCCGCCGGACCCTCCGCCAGGACCTCGGACGGCTCACCGTCCATCAGTCGGGCACCTCCGGGATCAGGCGGCTGGCCGACGGCGACCCACGTGAGCTGGCGCGGCTGGGCGCGTTGCTGCAGCGGTACTTCGACATCGCCCTGGGCCCGCACTGGAGCGCCGTGCAGGCCTCGTTCGAGGCCGAACGCGCCCTGCGCGCACGCTCCGTGCTCGACGGGGGCAGTGAGTGCCTGCTGGCCACCGCGCATCCCGCCATTCGCTGGCAGGCGCCCGTCCTCACCGTCGAGAGCCGGTACGACCGGGACATCCACCTGTACGGACGGGGCATCACGCTGCTGCCGTCCTTCTTCTGCCGGCGGGCGCCCATCACCCTGCGCGATCCCGAGCTCCCGCCGGTCATCGTCTATCCCGTCACCCACGAACCCGGTCTGCCGCACGGTCTGCCGCACGCCCGTCTGCTGACCAGCTGCGCCGAACGCAGCCCGCTCCACATCCTCCTGGGCAGCACCCGCGCACAGGTGCTGACCGCCATCGCCCGGAGCGCCGCCACCACCGGCGAACTCGCCCGGCGGCTCTCCGTATCGGCGCCGGCGATCTCCCAGCACACCGCGATCCTGCGGGAGGCGGGCCTGATCGTGACCCTCCGCCACCGGCAGAGCGTCCATCACAGCGCGACACCGCTGGCGATGAGCCTGCTGGAGGGTTCCGCGCGCTCCGTTCAGTTGGGTGAGCACTCGAAGGCGTGATGCCCGCTGGACAGCCGCTCGACGGAGAGCACGCCGAACTCCGCCGCGCCCAGCAGCGCGCGCAGGTCGTCGTGGCGCTCGAAGCCGCCGGTCCCCTTGCCGCAGATCACCGTACGGAAGAGGGAGTGGGCCGCGTCGGACTCCGCCCCGAGGAGCGGCTCCAGCACGATCAGCCGGGGCCTCGGCAGCCCCGGGGCGAGCGTCCGCGCGGTGCGGGTCATCGCCCGGCGTACCGCCGTGAGGATGCGTACGCCGCTCTCGTGGGACCAGTCGTGCAGAACGTTCTTGAGCAGATACAGGTCACCGCCCTCGGACACCTCCCGGAAGATGTCCGAGGGGCGGAAGCTGAGCCGGCCGGCGAGCGGGTACCCGGCGGTGGCGGCCAGCCTGGCGCCCGCCCGTTCGCAGACGCTGGGCCGGTCGACGCAGACGCCCTCCAGGTGCGGGTTCCCGGCCAGGATCGAGGTGATCATCGTGCCGTCGCCGCCGCCGACGTCCACCACCCGTCGCACCCCGGAGAAGTCGAACCGCTCCACGAGCGCGGCCGCCGCCGGAACCGCCAGCTCCGCCATGGCCGCGTCGAAGACGCCTTCCGCGTCCGGGTTGCGTCCCAGGTACTCGTAGAACGGGACGCCGAAGACCTGCTCGAACCCGGACCGTCCCGTGAGGGCGGTACCGAGCAGCCCGCCGAAGGCGTCGTCGTACGTCTCGGCCAGCAGGATGAGGAAGTTCCGCAGGGATCCCGGGTGATCGCTCCGCAGGGCCACGGAGCCCGGCGCCAGTCCGAAGGCCCCCTTCCCGTCGCGCTCGAAGACCCCGGACGAGACGAGCACGTGGAGGAGGAGCGGGAGTACGTCACGGTCGGCCCCGGTGCGATCGGCGATCTCGTCGGCGGACAGGAACCCGCCGTCCAGGACGTCGGCGATACGCAGCCGGGCCGCCACCGCCAGCACACGCGAGGCGCAGCCGCCCGCCGCGATCTCCATGAGGCGCAGGGAGTCCCTGGGGTCCCCGCCCCTGAGGTCCCCGTCCTGGTGGACGCGCCCGTTGCCCGCTGTCCTGTCGTGAACCAGTTCGTTGCTCATAGTGTGCCGCCTTCGCATGAGGCCGGCCGCGGCCACCGCTGTCGCAGGGGCGCGGCGCGCTGCCGGACGGCCGGGCCCGGCCGTCCGCGGTACACCGGGGACAACGACGCGGAGCTTCCGGGAGAAACGGTCCCGGCCGCCCGGGCCACCCGCGTACACGTGAACAGGCGCAGCCACGTACGGATGAACCCGCGCGCTTCTTGCGGCGCCGACCGCCCCTGGTCGGCAGGGTGTTACCGGGCGACCGCGGAACCCGAGGATGGCGAGGACGACCGTGACAGCTACCGCCGGCACCCCAGCCGACACCCCAGCCGACATCCCATCGACATCGGCACCGACCACGGCATCGGCACCGATCGCGGCATCGGCACCAACCGCGGCACCGGCACCAACCGCGGAACCGGCGGACCGGACGGCTCCGGCGGACGAGGCTCCCGGCTATCCGATGGAGCGCGCCTGTCCGTATCAGATGCCCTCGGGCTACGACCGGCTGCGCGAGGACGGGCCGCTGTCGCAGGTGACCCTGTACGACGGCCGGCGGGTCTGGCTGGTCTCCGGAAACGCCGAGGGCCGCGCGCTGCTGCCCGACCCGAGGCTCTCGTCCAACACCGACCACCCGGACTTCCCGTTCCTGACGGAGCGCCTCGGCTCCCAGCGCTTCGACGCGCTCCCCCTCATCGGCACGGACGACCCCGAACACGCGGGTCAGCGCAAGCTGTTGACCTCGGGCTTCGGTATTCGCCGGATCGCCGCCCTGCGCCCGCACATCGAGCGGACCGCCGGGGCGCTGCTCGACCGGATGCTCGCCGGGGGCGAACACGCCGACCTGGTCCGCGCCTACACGTTCCCCCTGGCCTCCGACTCGACCTTCGCGCTGCTGGGGGTGCCGGAGGAGGACCGGCCACGGCTCGACGCGTGCTCCCGGCGCGCGCTCGCCCCGGCCGACGGGGAGGAGGCGGGCGCACCCGCGCAGGCGTTCCAGGAAATCCTCGGCTATCTGCGTGACCTGATCGCGCGGCGGGAGCGGGTGCCGGGAGACGGGCTGATCGACGACATGATCAGGAGTGCCCAAGGCGGTGTGGACCGGGAGAAACTGGTCACGATCTGTACGGTCCTGATGGTCGGGGGCAACGAGAGCACCTCCAGCACGATCGCCACCTCCGTCCTGGCCCTGCTCGAACACCCCGGCCAGCTCGCCGAGTTGCGGAACGATCCGTCCCTGACCGCGGGCGCGGTCGAGGAGCTGACCCGGCTCATCTCGGTCACGGACGGACTGCAGCGGGTGGCGGTCGCGGACATCGAGATCGCCGGACGCACCATCCGGGCGGGCGACGGCGTGATCATCTCGACGATGCTGATGAACCGGGACCCGAGCGCCTGGGACGACCCGCACGTCCTCGACATCCGCCGCAAGGCGGGCCGCCATGTCGCCTTCGGCTACGGCATCCACCAGTGCGTCGGGCAGAACCTGGCCCGCGCCGAGATGGAGATCGCCCTCAACACCCTGCTGCGCCGCGTCCCCGCGCTCCGGCTGGCCGTCCCTCCGGAACAGGTACGGGGCAGCGTCCCGCACGCGCTGCTGGGCGGCGTGGTCGAGCTGCCGATCGCCTGGTAGCGCCGGCGCCATGGACATCGGTACCCGTATCGAGATCGACACCGACCGGTGCATCGGCGCGGCGATGTGCGTACTGCACGCGCCCGCCGTGTTCACCCAGAACGACGAGGGAGTGGCCGACGTGCTGCCGGAGGAGGAACGGGGCGAGGGCGCCGAGAACGGCCCCGCGGTCCGCGAGGCCGCGGCGACCTGCCCGGTACAGGCGATCACCCTGCGATAGCCCCCGCCCGGGCCGCCGGACGACACCGCCGCGTGCGGGCGCCCACCGGTCGGGCGCCCGCACGGCGTGGGCGGCTCAGGGCGTGGGCGGGCAGTAGCCCAGAGGGCAGAACGAGGCCGCCGCCACCCCGGCCGACTCCGCGTAGGTGGTGTCCCACTCGTTTTCGGGTCCGGCGACGAGGACCACCCACCTCACCCCGTCGTCGGCGACGAACGCCCTGAGCAGGGAGCGGCGCACCGTTCCGTCCCTGCGTGGCAGGCGGTACGACAGCTCGGCGGCGGCCGAGCCGTCGGAGACGTTCTCCCGCTCCAGGCTGAGGCGCTCGTAGCCGTCGTTCGCGGACTGGAGCCGATCCGTCTCCACCAGCGCGTCGTACGGCGTGTAGTCCGGTTCCGAGATCTGGTAGATCTGCAGCAGTCCGGCCTTGTCGGACGTCTCGTAGTAGACGACGACTCCCTCGTCCCGTTGTTCCGCCCTGCGCTGCCAGTCCTCCCTGACCTGCACGGTGAAGCCCTCGGCGTCCTCCCGGACGACGAATCCCGGCGGCGGCTCGCCGGCGGTGGCGGAGGCCATCCCGCTTCCGGGAGAGGCGGTGTCGGTCCCGGCGGTATCGGAGTCCGTTCCGGCGGTCGTTCCCGTGGTGGCCGTCTCCCCGGGGGTGGCCTCCGCCGCTGCCCCGGCCTGCTGGGGATCCTCGCGGAACAGCAGTCGTCCGCCGCCGACGCCGACCGTGGCCAGCACCGCCACCGTCAGTGCGGCGGCCGCGATCCGTAAGCCCGCTTCCAGCGCCGACCGGCCGGTGTCCGGACCCGGTCGGTGCTCCCAGCGCTGTCTCTCCGGGTCCCACCCGGTCACGTCAGCATCCCCGTGATCACTCCGGTGGCGACTCCGGCCGCCGTCTGGCCGCCGACCGATCCGGCCGCCCGGCCCACCAGCGCGAGCAGCCGCCGCAGACGGCTCCTCGTCACTCCGCCGGTGTTCCGGATCTCCAGCTCGGCCTCGGCCGCCGCCTCCCGTACCTCACTCGCCTCTCCCCGTAACAGCCGCAGCGCGTCGATCAGTTGAGGCGTCGCCGCGATGAACTGGTCCGACCGGTCGGTGGCCCGCGCGTCCGGGCCCGAGGCCGCCGCGCCCCCGGTCATCCGTCCGATCGCGATGCCGCCGGGAACCGGCGCCACGACAGGCGGCGGTCCGCCCATGTCCTGCGGCCGGCCGATCCTCCTGCTGACGTCCTCCGCCTCGGCGCCCTTCCCGGCGGCGACCGCTCCCCCGCCGAACTCGCCCACGACGATCCCGCCCGGCGGCTCCGTACCGGCCGACCCGCCGGTACGGGACGACTCCTCGGTGCCACGGGTCGGCTCGTCGCCGGAATCCGGCTCCGGCCCCGCGTTCTCCGCGCCGTCGCGTCCGCTTCCGTGTCCGCTCATGTCTTCGCTCCCCCTGTTGTCGTTCCCGGTGTCCGGCGTTGTCGTTCCCGGTGTCCGGCGGCTCGGTCGCCGCCGCCTCAGCCGTTCATCTGCTGCAGCGCCTCACCGGCCCGCGCCATGGCGCCGCGGCCCGAGGCCACCGCACCCCCGCTCATCGTCCCGATGAAGACCCCGCCGTTGCTCACCTGCACGATCTGCTGCTCCAGTTGCCCCGTGTCATGGCCCTTCTCCTGCAGCGCCTGGAGCGCCCCCGTACCGATGCGCTCCTGGATCGTCTTGAGGTAGCGGCTGACATCCATCCGCTGGAACGGCGACTGCCCGCTGACGGAGGCCAGTTCCCGTACCGACGCCGCCGCTCCCTCGGCCGAGGTCTCCCGGACGCCCCCGTACCCGCGCCCTCGCGACGCGCCGCCCGCCACGCCCTCCAGCGAACGCGCGGCGGAGAAGGCCGCCGCCACCCCGGCCGCCGGTGCGGTCAGCAGGGCCCGGGCCACCGCGATCGCCGGGTAGTCCCTGCCCCGCGCCACGATGTCGTCGACGAGCCCGAACTCCGGCTTGAGCGGGTCCAGTACGTGCGGCACGACCTCCAGCACCAGCAACTCGCCCTGGGTGTGCACCCGTACCAGTACGGAGATCACCACCTGGTGTTCCCAGGCGGCGACCCGGACCCGCAGAAAATGCCGCCGCGCCTCGCCTCCCTCGCCGACCGACGTGAGCCGGTGCAGCGCCGTCGCGGTCTCGCCGCGATCGACCTCGTTCCTCGACGGTCCCGACGGCAGATAGACCAACTCGTCGATCTCCACGGCCTTGAGGCGGTCGAGGCCGGTCGGGGGCTCCGGCAGCCGGCCGAGGTCCGCCAGCCGGTCCCGTACCCGGTTCAGCACCCCGGCGGCGGTGAGCGGCTCGGTCTCCGTCCCGGGCCTGCGGCGCAGGTCCATCACGAGCGACCAGGACTTCAGGGCCCGCCCCGATCCGACGAACGGCCGGTCCGGCTCGTACAGGACAAGCCCCGAGTTCTGTTCCCGGTCGATGGCCCGGCCGATCTTCCGCAGCCACTCGGGGCCGGACAGCTCCTCCCGGGGCCGCCGGCCGAAGGACTCGGTGCTGAGCCGGTCGCACATCACCTCCTCCACCGCGCTGCGGTGCCGCCACACGGGGATCACCATCAGCAGCGGAAAGACCACCGCCATCCAGTTGGCCGAGGCGTTCCACAGGGCGGCGAGCGCCGCCGCCCAGTACAGGGCCATCAGCAACCGGGGTACGAGAGCGACCAGTCGGGTCCGGCCTTGGCTTCCCGGGAGGAGACCGTCCAGCGAATAGACGCTGGTGCCGCGCCCCGAGATGTTCCGTACCAGCCACAGCAGTCCGCACACGAGCGCGTAGTTCAGCACCCAGGCGCCGGATCCCGGGTAACGCGCTCCGAGGCCCGGGACGTCGACCATGTCGGTGAGGAGGAAGAAGCGCCGCTCCGTGTAACTCTGGCCGTACGCGTCGGCCAGGCTCCACGAGGTCATCCAGCCGAAGCCGTCCCCGTAGAAGTCCGCCAGCCAGAAGAGCGTCCACAGGAGCGCGATCCAGGCTCCGGCCCGCAGTTCGAGCCGGCGGGCCCGTAACGCGTGGGCCAGCACCGGGACGACATCGACGCCGGCCGAGGGCGCCACCGCCCTCCTGTCGTGCTCGACCAGTTCCTCCACCACCCGGCGCCGGAACCGCGCCTGGAGATACGGGCCGGCACAGAGCAGGCGGGTGGTCCCGGTGTGCGAGTACCGGTTCGGGGACCGTTGCGCGGGGGTACCGGCGGGCGGTGGGCCCGAGGACGGGTTCGGCTGAGCGGGGACGGCCATGTTGCCCCAATTCGTCTTTACCACCGCGAGTTGCGGCGAATCGACAGTTATGAGGACGTTGAACATAGAGCACCCGGTGGCTTTGCGCCACACTTTTGTCACAGAGTGCGCCCGACGTCGGCGGCGAGCGTGCCCGACGGAGCACCTGCCACTCGATCGAGTGACATCTTCCTGGTGCACCACTGTTTTGGATCTTCAGGAGTCAAAGTGATCCCTGGTTCGGCGCGGGACGGGACGCTTCGGCCGCCGCGCCGCGAACAGGCCGCCGCGCACGACGGGACACGACAAGAACACCGAGGATCCGCATGAGCGATCAGACCGAACCCACCATCGAGCCCTTCGGCTTCCTCGCCCCGCCCACCGGCCCCGGGATCGCCCCCGCGCCCACGCCCGACGAGACCTGGGAGCTGAACGGTGGCTGGGCCTGGGTCTACCACGGCGACGGCAACAGCTCGCTGACCCGCCCCGTCCTCCTCTCCGACGGCTTCGAGACCGGACCCAGCAGTCCGGACGCGCTCTGGGAGGGCCTGGAGCGCAAGGACTTCGCGTTCATCGGCGAACTGCGCCGCCAGCGCCGGGATCTCGTCCTCATCGGGTACGAGGACCGCAGCGCCTCCCTCCTCCGCAACGCCGAGGTGGCGACCCGCGCCGTCCTGCGAGCCGTCGACGAGCGGACGGGAAACGCGCCGCTGCTCGTCGGCGGGTTCAGCATGGGCGGCCTCATCACCCGTTACGCCCTGGCCAGGTTGGAGCACGAGGGCATCGACCACCAGACGGGAGTCTATCTCTCGTTCGACGCGCCCCACCGGGGCGCGTGGGTCCCGATCGGCCTCCAGGCGCTGGCCCACTTCCTCACGGCGACCCCGGCCCTCTCGCGGCAGATCAACAGCCCCGCCGCGCGCCAGTTGCTGTGGCGCCACATCTCCGCCGTGGCGGACACCCCGTCGCAGGACCCGCTGCGCACCGAGTTCCTCGCGGAGCTGGAGCGGGTGGGCGGCTGGCCGATGCGCCCCCGGAAGCTCGGCGTCGCCAATGGCCGCGGCGACGGTACGGGCAACGGCGTACCGGCCGGCGAGGAGGCGCTGAAGGTGACCAGCGGCTGGTTCGCCCACACGGCGCTGCGCACCCAGTCCCTCGGCGCCGCCGAGCAAGTGGCGCATCTGCAGGGGCTGTTGCGGAAGAAGACGGCGACGACCGACGGCCTGCCCGACCTCGACGGCGCGCCCGGCGGCACACTGGAGACGTTCGGTATCGCGGGCGACCGGCTGAAGCTGACCGGCCGGACCGAAGTGGCGTACCGCAGCGTCAACTTCGTCCCCACGATCAGCGCGCTCTCCCTCCGCGATCTCGACCGGCGCGAGGATCTGTACGCCGACATCGACGGCATCCCGCCGGAGGAGAGCGACTTCGACGACTTCAAGTTCTCCGCGACGAACACACCGCACGCCCAGATGTCGGAGGAGCTGGGCCGCTGGGTCCTCGACCGGCTGCCCCACGGATAACCCGGGCCCGGAGCCCGGCCCCGAACCCGGCCCCGAGACTCCCTCCGCCTTTCCGCCGCCTCCCCGGGGTCCTCCTCCGCCCCGCTACCGCGCCGGTTTCCGCCGCGCCCGCCACACCAGGTACAGGGCGGAGGACACCGCCGCCGTACGGAGCACCACCGGCCAGACCCCGGCCAGCGCGTCGGCCAGCCCGTCCGGCGGGATCTCGTCGCCCCAGCGGTCGTTCATCCGGCCCCAGAGCCAGACCACGCCACCGGCCGCCGACACACCCGGGAGTCCGAAGACCACCCACTTCGCCTCGGCGCGGGAGAGGGTCCGGGAGGCGTACGCGAGCAGCCAGCCGCCGAGGGCCAGCCGGGGGTCGATGATGACGCTCGCGACCAGCAGGGCCGCCGCGAGCAGCAGGAACGGGTGGGACAGTCCGCCGCCGCCCCCGGTCTTCCGGGCCCCGGGGCGGAGCCGGAGCCTCCGGCGCCGGCGCGGGGCGGCCTCCGCCGTCTCCTCCGGGGCCCCGGGGTCGTCGTCGGCCGCCGCGCCCGTGTCGTCCGCGGCGGGCTCCTCCTTCGGCTTCGGCGGCTTGAGCATGTCGGGGATCTCGACCCCGCCGACGAACCCGTGCGTCGACTCCATCGACATACCCGTCAGCCCCGAGGGGCCGGGCTCTATCCGCCACCAGTCGGGCTGCCCACCGGCCGGGCGGGGCGGCTTCCGCAGCGTCGGCGACGCCGAGGCCGAGGGGGACTCCGACGCCTGCGCGGGGATCCGGGGCCCGGCGGCGTCCTCGGGCCCGTTCCCCGGCCCGTTCCCCGGCCTCTCGCCCGTCGGGGCCCGAGGCGGGGCGGCGGGCGGCGGGGCGGCGGGCAGCGGCATGACGGGCGGGACGGCGAACGGCGCTTCCGCCTCCCCCGCGGCCGAAGGCTCCGGAGGCGCCGAGCGTGCCTCGGACGGCGAGGACGCCTGGGACGACCGGGACGGCTGGGACGTCCGGGGCGGCTCGGGGGGCGCGGACGAGGGGGGCGGCGCCGGCTCCGTCTTCCGCCCCCCGAACCCGTTGGCCCCGCCGGAACCGCTGGCCCCGTTGTCCCCCTTCGGCTCCTTGGGCCCCAGCAGGCCCAGCGACTTCGCCAGCCCCGTCCGCTGCGCCGGTACGGCGACCTCCGGGGCCTCCGGGGCCTCCGGGGTACGCGCCGCGCCCATACCCGCGTCCCGCGCGGCCGCCCGTACCACCGCGTGCGGTTCGCCCAGCCGCCCCAGGATCCGGCGGACGGAGGCGGGGCTGTCGGTGCCGAACTTCCCGCGCTGCTTGTCGATCTCGTTCCGGAGCGTGGAGACCAGCCGCATTCTGTCCCCCGAGGGCAGGTGCTGCTGCTGGGCCGCGTCCCCGACGCGACTCAGGTAGTCGTAGACGAGCTGATCGCTCTCGATCCCCACACTGTCCTCCGCACACGCGCACACGCACCGCACACCCCGGGCAGGCACGGCCGCCTCCACCACGGCGGCCACAGCGCGATGGTGTCGAACTCCCCCGCGTGCGTCCACCCCGTACATCCAGTACGAACATCCGACAGGAAGAACGCCGGAAACAACCGCGTCCCGGAAAACCCGCGGCCCGCCCCCACGCGCTGAGACGCGAGTGAAAGGGCCTTCACGGGCTAACGTGGAACGAATGGGGACCCGCGAAGGCTGAGCAGGAGGCGAACGTGTCCGAAGGAACCGGCGGTACGCCAGGGCCGGGCGGTACGCCCCCGCGCACGCTCGCGGAGGCCCTGCGCACCCGGGGGGACGACGCCCTCGCCGCCCTGCTGCGTGCCAGGCCCGATCTGCTCAACCCCGTGCCGGGCGACCTCACCCAGCTCGCGACCCGCGCCGGCACCCGCGCGTCCGTCGTACGGGCGCTGGAACGGCTCGACCGGTTCACGCTCCAGACCGCGGAGGCGCTCGCCGTCGCGCCCGAGCCCGCGCCGTACGACACGCTGCGCGCGCTGCTGACCGGCGACGAGGGCGACGAACGCATCGAGGCGGCGCTGCCCGCCGCCGTGGCGGCCCTGCGGGACCAGGCGCTGCTCTGGGGCGGTGACGACCGGCTGCGCCTCGTCCGTACCGCCCGCGAGCTGCTGGCACCGTCCGCCACGCACCCGTCGCCGACCGGGCTCGGCCCGACGGTCACCGAGGCCACCGCCGGGATGTCGCCGGGCCGGCTCCAGGAGATCCTGACCGCGACGGGGCTGCCCTCCACCCACGACCCGGTCTCCGCCGTGGCCGCGCTCACCGCGCTCTTCACCGACCGGACGCGGATGGCGGCGCTGCTCGACACCGCCCCCATGGACGCGCTGTCGGTGCTGGACCGGCTGGTGTGGGGGCCGCCGTACGGCGAGGTCACGTCCAGCCCGACCCCGCCCGTGCGGTGGCTGCGCGACCGGGGGCTGCTGCTGCCCGCGACCACGCGGACGGTCGTGCTGCCCCGTGAGGCCGCGCTCCATCTGCGCGCCGGGCGCGCGCACCGCAGGCCGGAGCCCGTGGCGCCCGCGGTCGCGCCCCGCGCCGAGGGGGCGGGTGCCGGGTCGGCGGCGCGCGTTCAGGCCGTCCGGCCGGAGAGCGGGCGCCCCGAGGACGGGCGTCCGCAGGCCGCCGCCCGTCCACAGGTTGTGGACAGCACGGCCGCAGGCCAGGCGTACACGGCGCTCGCCACCGTCGAGGAGCTGGCCAAGGACTGGAACGAGGGCGGCCCGAACGTCCTGCGGGCCGGCGGGCTCTCCGTACGCGATCTCAAGCGCACCGCCGGCGCCCTCGACACCACCGAGCCCGTGGCCGCCTTCTGGGTCGAACTCGCGTACGCCGCCGGGCTGTTGGCGGCGGACGGCGAGACGGACGAACGGTACGCGCCGACCCCCGGCTACGACGACTGGCAGGAGCTGCCCGCCCCCGAGCGCTGGGCCCGGCTCGCCACCGCCTGGCTGACGGCGACGCGCACGGCGGGGCTGGTCGGCAGCCAGGACTCCAAGGGCCGTACGCTCGCGGCGCTCGGCCCCGACCTGGACCGGGGCCCCGCGCCGGAGGTGCGCCGCCGGGTCCTCGAACTCCTCGCCACGCTCCCCGAGGGCACCGCCCCCGACCCCGAGTCGCTGCTCACCCGGCTGCGCTGGGAGCGCCCCCTGCGCGGCACGTCGGCCACCGGGCGCCCGGACGACCTGCGCGGGCGCCTCGCGGCGTGGACGCTGAACGAGGCGGAGCTGCTGGGGATCACCGGCCGGGGCGCGCTGTCGTCCCACGCCCGCGCGCTGCTGACCCCGGACGGGACGAGCGGGACCAGCGGGACCAGCGAGAGGGCCGGGGCCACGGGCACGACCGGTACCGGCGGCCTCCCCACGAGCGGTACCGGCGGCCTCTCCCCGGCCGGGCTCCGCGCCGCCCACGCCCTCGCGCCGCTGCTGCCCGAGCCCCTCGACCACGTACTCCTCCAGGCCGACCTCACCGCCGTGGCCCCGGGCCCGCTCCTGCGCCACCTCGCCGAGCTGCTCTCCGTCGCGGCCGACGTCGAGTCGAAGGGCGGCGCGACGGTCTACCGCTTCACGCCCGGCTCCGTACGCCGTGCCCTGGACGCCGGACAGTCCGCCTCCGACCTGCACGAATTCCTCAAGAACCACAGCCGTACGCCCGTACCGCAGCCCCTCGCCTATCTGATCGACGATGTCGCGCGGAAGCACGGGCATCTGCGGGTCGGCGTGGCCTCCGCGTACGTACGGTGCGACGACGAGGCCGTGCTCGACGAGATCCTGGCCGACAAGCGCTCCCAGAGCCTGCGGCTGCGCCGCCTCGCCCCGACCGTCCTCGCCGCCCACGCGGACGCGGCGACGCTGCTCGAAGGGCTGCGCGCCATGGGGTTCGCGCCCGCCGCCGAGTCCCCGGACGGCGATGTCATGATCACGCGCGCCCATGCCCATCGCACCCCGCCCCGCGCCGCCCCGGCGCCGGTCCCCGACGGGCCGCCCACGCCGGACGGGACGCTGCTGAGCGCGGCGGTACGGGCGATCCGGGCCGGGGACATGGCCGCGACCGTGGTCCGCAGGCCGGTGCCGGAACCGATGGCGTCCGGCTCGGCCACGCTCTCGGCGGCGGCCGCGATGTCCGGCGGCACCTCCGTACCGCCCTCGTCGAACGGGTCGCTCCCCCGTACGACATCGGCCGAGACCCTCGCGACCGTCCAGGCCGCCGCCATGACGGGCTCGGCGGTCTGGATCGGCTATGTCAACGCGGACGGCGCGGCCAGCCAGCGTGTCATCGCGCCGGTCCGGGTGGAGGGCGGCTTCGTGACGGCGTACGACCACACGGCCGACGAGGTCCGTACGTACCCGCTGCACCGCATCACGGGAGTGGCGGAGCTGGCCGACGACCCGGCCTGAGCCGCCGGAGCCGCCGTGCGGCTGTCCGCCCGGAGAGCCGGAGCCGGGCGGACAACCGCCCGGCCGGCTTCACGGCCTTCCGCGCCGCCTTCGGCTTCGGCTTCACGGCCTTCCGCGCCGCCTTCGGCCCCGGCCCGGGCTCCGGCTTCTTCTTCGGCTCCGGCTCCGGCTTCGCGCCCCTCGGGGACGGCGCGCTCAGCATGTGGAACCGGCGCGAGACCCGCCGTCCCAGCAGCAGATACGCGATCAGCGCGCCGCTCGTGTTCAGAATCACGTCGTCCACGTCGAAGGCACGCCCCTCGACCATCGCGCCCTGCGCCAGCTCCACCAGCGTCATCACCACCGCCGTCAGCAGCACCACCCGCACCATCCGGTGCCTGGGCGGCATGAGCAGCGGAAGGATCACCCCGAAGGGCGCCCCCATCAGCAGGTTTCCACCGATCTGCTTGCACGCGGCGAGGAACGTGTAGTCCTCCGCGTACTGCCGCAGCGAGTGCCCGGGGCGGAGGTTGGACCCCGCCATGCCGGCGGACACCGGGGACGGCGTCAGCGTCAGCTCGGCCAGCACGGCCGCGAACCCCACCAGGCAGACGAAGGCGACCCCCATGATCACCACCCGCAGTACGGTCCGCCCCCACGACACCCACGGCACCCGCGACACACCCCCCGGGGCGGCACTCGCCGGCCCGGTCCTTTCCGTCTCAGCGGTCATAGCCCCCTGATGCCCCCGCCCCCGGGGGATACGCCCGTACCGGAAGGGGTCCGGGCCGGTAGGGGGTCCGGATCGGCGCGCGATGCGCGACACTGGTCGTTTGGCATCCGGATGCCCGGCGGATGACGCCATGACTGAACGAGGGAAAGGGCGCAACTGTGAACGGACCGCTCATCGTCCAGAGCGACAAGACGTTGCTGCTCGAAGTCGATCACGACCAGGCGGACGCCTGCCGTCGTGCCATCGCGCCCTTCGCCGAACTGGAGCGCGCGCCCGAGCACATCCACACCTACCGGCTGACGCCACTGGGCCTGTGGAACGCCCGCGCCGCCGGACACGACGCCGAGCAGGTGGTCGACGCGCTGGTGGAGTTCTCCCGCTACCCCGTGCCGCACGCCCTCCTCGTGGACGTCGCCGAGACGATGGCCCGCTACGGGCGGCTCACCCTCACCAAGCACCCCACCCACGGGCTGGTCCTGACCTCCACCGACCGTCCCGTGCTGGAGGAGATCCTCCGCTCCAAGAAGGTCCAGCCGCTGGTGGGCAGCCGGATCGACCCGGACACCGTCGCCGTGCACCCCTCCGAGCGCGGTCAGATCAAGCAGACGCTGCTCAAGCTGGGCTGGCCGGCCGAGGACCTCGCCGGTTACGTGGACGGCGAGGCGCACGCGATCGAGCTCGA
The DNA here is from genome assembly GCF_040685895.1 of Streptomyces sp. NPDC088124. Lineage (NCBI taxonomy): Bacteria > Bacillati > Actinomycetota > Actinomycetes > Kitasatosporales > Streptomycetaceae > Streptomyces > Streptomyces sp. NPDC088124. The sequence continues at coordinate 21,261 of NZ_JBFBJB010000040.1, forward strand.
CGAGTCGGGCTGGGCGCTGCGCCCGTACCAGAAGCAGGCCGTCGAGGGGTTCTGGCACGGCGGCTCGGGGGTGGTCGTGCTGCCCTGCGGCGCCGGGAAGACGCTGGTCGGGGCGGGGGCGATGGCCCAGGCCAAGGCGACGACGCTGATCCTGGTGACCAACACCGTCTCGGCCCGCCAGTGGAAGCACGAGCTGGTGCGGCGCACCTCGCTGAACGAGGACGAGATCGGCGAGTACAGCGGTACGAAGAAGGAGATCCGGCCGGTCACGATCGCCACGTACCAGGTGCTGACGACGCGCCGCAAGGGCATCTACCCGCATCTGGAGCTGTTCGACTCGCGCGACTGGGGGCTGATCGTCTACGACGAGGTGCATCTGCTGCCCGCGCCCGTCTTCAAGTTCACCGCCGATCTCCAGGCCCGGCGGCGGCTCGGGCTGACCGCGACGCTCGTACGGGAGGACGGCCGCGAGTCGGACGTCTTCTCGCTCATCGGGCCGAAGCGGTTCGACGCGCCGTGGAAGGAGATCGAGGCGCAGGGATACATCGCCCCGGCGGACTGCGTCGAGGTACGGGTCAATCTCACCGACCGCGAGCGGCTCGCGTACGCGACCGCCGAGACGGAGGAGAAGTACCGCTTCTGCGCGACGACGGCGACGAAGCGGAAGGTGACGGAGGCGCTGGTGCGCAAGCACCGGGGCGAGCAGACCCTGGTGATCGGGCAGTACATCGACCAGCTCGACGAACTCGGCGAGCATCTGGACGCGCCCGTCATCAAGGGGGAGACGAGCAACGCGCAGCGCGAGAAGCTCTTCGACGCGTTCCGGCAGGGCGAGATCTCGGTGCTGGTGGTGTCGAAGGTCGCGAACTTCTCGATCGACCTGCCGGAGGCGACGGTCGCGATCCAGGTCTCCGGCACGTTCGGCTCCCGCCAGGAGGAGGCCCAGCGGCTCGGCCGGGTGCTGCGCCCGAAGGCGGACGGCCACGAGGCGCGGTTCTACTCGGTGGTCGCGCGCGACACGATCGACCAGGACTTCGCGGCGCACCGGCAGCGGTTCCTGGCGGAGCAGGGGTACGCGTACCGGATCGTCGACGCGGACGAACTGCTCGCCGAGGGGTGAGGCCGTCGCCGGACCGGGCGCCCGCTACTCGTGGTTCTCGGCGTAGCCGGCGACGCCGGCGTCCTGCCGCCCGGCTGCTGAGCGGCCCGGTCCGGCGCCACCACGGGGACCCGGCAGGCGGGACGGCGGCCCGGTGACGCCGGGCGCGTCGTTCCGGTGGGCCCGGAGGTGCCAGGCGGTGAGGGTCAGGAGGGCGAGGGCGCACAGCGCGTACGGGGAGATCAGGGGCTGCTGCCACCACGCCAGCCGCAGGGCCGGCTCGCCCTCGTACGGTACGGCCCAGAAGCTCCGCGCCGTCCAGACCGCCCCGGCCAGCGCCGCCGCGCGGAAACGGCGCTCGGCGAGCAGGGCGGCCAGCAGGGGCACGCACCACACCCACTCGTGCGACCAGCTCACCGGCGTGACCAGCAGCGCGGTCGCGGCGGTGAGCAGGATGCCCCAGCTCTCCGACCCGGCCCGGACGGCGGCGCGGCGGGCGGCCCACAGTCCGCAGACGGCCGTGAGCAGCGCCGCGACCGCCCAGACGGCGGCCGGCTCGGGGGTGTGCAGCAGGCGGGCCAGCAGACCGTGCAGGGACTGGTTGCCCGCGGTCCACGCGGCGCCGGTGCGGTCGGTCTCGAAGACCTGGCTCGTCCAGAACTCCCCGCTGGCGTACGGGAGTACGAGCATCCCGAGCAGTACCGTCCCGGCGAGCGCGGCGAGGGCGGTGAGCCCCTGCCGTACGCGGGAGGTGAGCAGCAGGTACGCGACGAAGACGGCGGGGGTGAGGGTGACCCCCGCCGCGATGCCGAGGGCGAAGCCCTTGGCGAGGGCGTGGTCGGGGCGGGTCAGGTCCCACAGGACGAGACAGGCGAGGGCGAGGGCGATGTCACCCAGGAGGATGGTGCGGGTGACGGGTTCGAGCCAGAGTCCGGCCGCCACGGCGGCGACGGCGAGGACGGCGCCGGAACGGCCCACGAGCCGCAGGGAGAGCCGTACGAACAGCGCGAGCAGCGCGATGTTGCCGAGGACGAAGACCACCTTGAGGGCGCCGACGGGCAGCCAGGTGGTCGGGACGAAGAGGATCGCGGCGAAGGGCGGGTAGGCGGTTCCGTAGGTGCCGGTCCCGTAGATCCCGGAGCTGTAGATCCCGGACCCGTAGGCCCCGGAGCCGGAGACCCCGGCCCCGTACAGGTCGATCCCGTAGGGGTCGCCCCCGCCGAGGACGGCGGCGCCTTCGGCGCGGTAGACGAGTGTGTCGGCCAGCGGGACGGGCCGGGTGACGCAGAGGGTGGCGAACGCGGCCAGCGAGAGGACGAGCGCGCCCACTGCGATGAGTGAGCGAGGAGTCACGGTCCGGTAGGTCACGGCCGCGACCCTAGTGGATAGGGGTCAGCGGTGGCGTCTGATGCCCGCCTCCTCCGCATACTCCCCCAGCACGGCCACGTTGAACGCCGCGGTGAGGAAGACCTTGGCCGCGCGGAGCGCGTTGCCGACCGGGTGGCCGGGGTGGTGGACGGAGCCCGTCGCGGTCGCGCCGGGAACCGGTGGACCCTGAGGGGCGTGGGCCGGGGTGAAAGTTGCTGTGCTCATGTATCCATGGTGACTCCATGGCCTGTGGACCACATCGCCCCAGGGTTTGAACCGTTTGTGAACCGGCGTACGACTTCAGGCCGGACAGGTCCCCTACGGGATGGACCCGGGCCCTACCGGGGAGGGAGGGGAGATCCCCCGGCGCGTGCGCCGCGTCCCCCCGCCGCCTCCCGCGCGCATAAAAGCATTCGCCCGGCCGTCGTCGGGTGGCTACAATCCTGCACCTTGCCCGCCTCCCGCCGTACGGGAGCGCCGTCGTCCGGACGGAAACCGGACGGCCGACCGCCATGACGTGATCCACGCCGGACCGGAGCCCGCCCGCCGCTGCCGTACGCCTCTGCTCGTACGGAGCCGGCGGAGCGCGGCCCGTCGGCGTGCGTACAGCCCCGGAGGCAACACCGTGCCCGCGCCCGCCCCTGACCTCTCCGACGCGCCCGACGCGCCCGACGCGCCCGACTCGCCCGATCTCCTCGGGCGCGAGCGCGCCCACCTCAGCGCCTCCCGCTCCGCCCTGCGCGCCATGCGCGAGGACGTGCAGGCGCTCGACATCCGCGACGTCACCGCGAACTGGGTCAACGCCGCCGTGCTGGAGTCCCAGATCGAGGAGCGCGTCAAGGCGCTCGCCGATCTCGCCCACACCCCGCTCTTCTTCGGGCGGCTCGACTATCTGCACGCCGTCGGGGCGGAGGAGGCCGAGGGGGCGGCGGGCGAGTCCTTCTACATCGGGCGGCGGCACGTCCACGACACCGACGGCGACCCCATGGTGATCGACTGGCGTGCCCCCGTCTCGCAGCCCTTCTACCAGGCGTCCCGGCAGAAGCCGCTGGATGTCGCGCTGCGCCGCCGCTTCGGTTACACGGCGGGTGAGCTGACCGCCTACGAGGACGAGCACCTCTCCGACCCGACGGAGACCGCCACCTCCAGCAAGCTGCTCCAGGCCGAGATCGAGCGGCCGCGCGTGGGCCCCATGCGGGACATCGTCGCGACGATCCAGCCCGAGCAGGACGAGATCGTCCGCAGTGAGCTGGGCGGCACGGTGTGTGTGCAGGGCGGTCCCGGCACCGGGAAGACGGCCGTCGGTCTGCACCGGGTCGCGTATCTGCTGTACGCGCACCGCGAGCGGCTGGCGCGTACCGGCACGCTGGTCATCGGGCCGAACGCCTCCTTCCTCCACTACATCGAGCAGGTGCTGCCCACGCTGGGCGAGTTGGAGGTGAAGCAGGCGACGGTCGCGGATCTGGTCGCCGCCGGGACGGAGGTGCGCGGTACGGATCCGGCCGACGCGGCCGTCATCAAGGGCGACGCCCGGATGGCCGAGGTGCTGCGGCGGGCCGTGCGGTCGCATGTCACGCTGCCGACCGAGCCGGTCGTGGTGGTGCGCGGTTCGCGCCGCTGGCGGGTGCCGGTGTACGAACTCGTCGAGATCGTCGAGCAGTTGCTCGCCCGCGACATGCGGTACGGCGCGGCGCACGAGGCCCTGCCGCAGCGCATCGCGCACGCCGTGCTCGTACGGATGGAGGAGGCGGGCGAGGCGCCCGACGACCGCGTGCAGAACGCGGTGGCGCGCAATCCGGCGGTGAAGGCGGCCGTCAAGGCCGTCTGGCCGCAGGTGGATCCGGCGAAACTGGTGCTGCGGCTGCTCTCCGACGCGGAGTTCCTGGCCGCCCACGCGGACGGGGTGCTGAGCGCCGACGAGCAGAAGACGATCCTGTGGACGAAGCCGGCGCGGAGCGTACGGTCGGCGAAGTGGTCCCCGGCCGACGCCGTGCTGATCGACGAGGCGGGCGACCTGATCTCCCGTACCCACTCGCTCGGCCATGTCGTGCTCGACGAGGCGCAGGATCTTTCCCCCATGCAGTACCGCGCGGTGGGCCGGCGCTGCTCGACCGGTTCGGCGACGGTGCTGGGCGATCTCGCGCAGGGCACGACGCCGTGGGCGACGGCGAGTTGGGCGGACGCGCTGCACCACCTCGGCAAACCGGAGGCGCTGGTCGAGGAGTTGACGGCCGGCTTCCGCGTACCCCGCGAGGTGATCGCGTACGCGTCCCGGCTGCTGCCCGCGATCTCGCCGGGGCTGGCGCCGGTGGCCTCCGTACGGGAGTCGCCCGGCTCGCTGGCGGTACGGGCGGTTCCGGACGTCGCGGAGCTGGACGCGGGGACGGTCGCGGCGTGCCGGGAGTCGCTGGCGCACGAGGGGTCGATCGGCCTGATCGCGGCGGACGCCCGGATCCCGGCGCTGGCGCGGGCGCTGACGGCGGCGGGGCTCGGGTATCTCGCGCCGGGCGAGGAGGCGAGGGCGGAGGCGCGGCTGACGCTCGTACCGGCGTCGCTGGCGAAGGGGCTGGAGTACGACTACGTGGTGCTGGACGAGCCGGCGGCGGTGGTCGACGGCGAACCGGACGAACGGACGGGGCTGCGGCGGCTGTACGTGGCGCTGACGCGTGCGGTGTCGGGGCTGGTGGTGGTGCACGCGGCGGCCCTGCCGGAGCAGCTCGCCCGTTCCTGACGCGGGAGGACGCCCTCCGGGCCCGCGCCCTCCCCTTCCCTTGCGCCCGCGCCTGCCGAGGCGGGTGAGGGCGCCTCACCCGCCTCGCCGGGCGGCTCGGTCTCCGGCGCCTGTCGTCCGGAGCGGCCCGGAGACCGGCCCGCGCGTCACCAGCAGCGCGCAGGCCCGAGCGGTGCCCCGGCGCTACACGCCGGCCGTCACCGCGTCGAGCGCCGCGCGCCACTCCCGTACCGCCGCCGCCGAAACCGGTCCTTCCCACCCCGCGGGGCGGGCCGCGCCGCCGATGTGGAACGCCGTGACACCCGCCGCGCGCAGGACGGGAACGTGCGGGAGCCGCAGCCCGCCGCCGGCCATGAGGCGTGCCCCGTAACCCGGTTCGCCGCGCGCGCCGGCCGCCGCTTCCGCCAGGAGGGTGGGCAGGCCCTCGGCCACGCCTGCCGGGGAGCCCGCCGTGAGGTACGTGTCCAGGCCCGGCAGGTCCGCGAGGCGCTTGCGCAGCGCGTCGCGGTCGGCCGCGTGGTCGATCGCCCGGTGGAACGTCCAGCGGCAGCCGTCCAGTTCGGCGATCAGCCGCTCGACCGTCACCAGGTCCGGCGTGCCGTCCGGGTCGAGGAAGCCGAGGACGAACTCGTCCGCGCCCTCGGCCCGCAGCCGGCGCCCCGCGGCGACCAGCGCCGCCGCGCCGTCGGGGCCGCCGGCGGCGAAGCCGTCCGTCAGCCGGAGCATGACCCGCAGGGGGATCGGGACGGCGGCGCGGATCCTCGCGAAGGTCGCGGTGTCCGGGGTCAGGCCGTCGGCCGCCATGTCGGTGACCAGCTCAAGGCGGTCCGCACCGCCGTTCCGGGCGGCGATCGCGTCCTCCGCATCGAGGGCGATCACCTCCAGAAGTGCACGCTTGATCATGAGCGGGGACCTCATTCATCGGGGGCGGGGAGAGAGATAGGTCTAGTCCAATATCCCAGCCTAAAGGACCCGATCGATCACGGCCACCCCTTGCATTGGATACGGGTGGGGGGTATACAGGAAGGACGTTATACCCCTAGGGGGTACGATGGACCTATCGGCCGAAGCGAAGGAGCCGCCGACCATGAGCACCACCCGGACCACCGCTACCACGGACGGCACCACGACCGGCGCCGCCCCGGGCCGCGCCGCCGAAGTCGAACTCATGATCGGCGGGATGACGTGCGCCTCCTGCGCGGCGCGCATCGAGAAGAAACTCAACCGGATGGACGGGGTCGAGGCCACCGTCAACTACGCCACCGAGAAGGCGAAGGTCAGCTACGCCGAGGGGCTCTCGGTCGGCGATCTGATCGCCACCGTCGAGGCCACCGGCTACACGGCTCAGGAGCCCGCCCCCGTACGCCCCCGCACCGCACCGTCCGGCGACGGCTCCGGTGCCGAGGGCGGGGCAGGGGAGGAAGAGGAGGACGACGCCGAGCTGAAGTCCCTGCGCGAGCGACTGCTCACGGCCGTCCTCCTCGCCGTCCCGGTCGTCGCGATGGCCATGATCCCGCCGCTCCAGTTCGACAACTGGCAGTGGCTCTCCCTCACCCTCGCCGCCCCCGTCGTCGTCTACGCGGGGTGGCCCTTCCACCGCGCCGCCTGGACCAACGCCCGGCACGGCGCCGCCACCATGGACACGCTCATCTCGGTCGGCACCTGGGCCGCGTTCCTCTGGTCGCTCTGGGCGCTCTTCTTCGGCACAGCGGGCATGCACGGCATGACCCACCCCTTCGAGCTGACGATCAGCCGCAGCGACGGCGCCGGGAACATCTACCTCGAAGCCGCCGCCGGGGTCACCGCCTTCATCCTCGCCGGCCGCTACTTCGAGACCCGCTCCAAGCGCAAGGCCGGCGCCGCCCTCCGCGCCCTCCTCGAACTCGGCGCCAAGGAGGTCACCGTCCTGCGCGACGGCGGGGAGACCACGATCCCCACGGCCGATCTCCAGGTCGGCGACCGCTTCCTGGTACGGCCCGGCGAGAAGATCGCCACCGACGGCACCGTCGTGGAGGGCTCCTCCGCCGTCGACGCGTCGATGCTGACCGGCGAGTCCGTCCCGGTCGAGGTGGCCGTGGGCGACGGCGTCACCGGCGCCACCCTCAACGCGGGCGGCCGGATCGTCGTGGAGGCCACCCGTATCGGCTCCGACACCCAGCTCGCCCGGATGGCGCGCATGGTCGAGGACGCCCAGAACGGCAAGGCCTCCGTCCAGCGCCTCGCCGACCGGATCTCCGCCGTGTTCGTCCCCGTCGTGATCGTGCTGGCGCTGGCCACGCTCGGCGGCTGGCTGCTGGCGGGCAGCGGGCTCACGGCCGCGTTCACGGCCGCCGTCGCCGTACTGATCATCGCCTGCCCGTGCGCCCTCGGCCTGGCCACACCGACCGCCCTCATGGTCGGCACCGGCCGCGGCGCGCAGCTCGGCATCCTCATCAAGGGCCCCGAGGTGCTGGAGACGACCCGGCGCGTGGACACCATCGTCCTCGACAAGACCGGCACCGTCACCACCGGGAAGATGACCCTCCTGGCCACACACAGCGCACCGGGCACCACCGACGACGAGGTGCTGCGGCTGGCGGGCGCCCTGGAACACGCCTCGGAGCACCCCATCGCCCGCGCGGTCGCACAGGGCGCCGCCGAGCGCGTCGGGGCGCTCCCCACGCCCGAGGACTTCGTGAACGTCGCCGGGCTCGGCGTCCAGGGCGTGGTCGAGGGCCACGCCGTCCTCGTGGGCCGCGTCAGGCTGCTCGCCGAGTGGGAGATCCACCTCCCGGAGGAGCTGGAGCGGCGCCGGGCGGCGGCCGAGGCGGCAGGCCGTACGGCCATCGCGGTCGCCTGGGACGGCGAGGCGCGGGCCGTGCTCGAAGTCGCCGACGCCGTGAAGGACACCAGCGCGGAGGCCGTACGGCGGCTGCGCGCGCTGGGCCTGACGCCGGTCCTCCTCACCGGTGACAACCGGGCCGTCGCCGAGTCCGTGGCCGCCGAGGTCGGGATCGCCGCCGACCAGGTGATCGCGGAGGTCATGCCCGAGGACAAGGTCGAGACGGTCAAGAAGCTCCAGGCCGAGGGCCGCTCCGTCGCCATGGTCGGGGACGGGGTCAACGACGCCGCCGCCCTCGCCCAGGCCGACCTGGGCCTCGCGATGGGCACCGGCACCGACGCCGCGATCGAGGCGGGCGATCTCACGCTCGTACGGGGCGACCTGCGCACCGCCGCCGACGCGATCCGGCTGGCCCGCAGGACACTCGGCACCATCCGGGTGAACCTCTTCTGGGCCTTCGCCTACAACGTCGCCGCGCTGCCGCTCGCCGCCGCCGGGCTCCTCAACCCGATGATCGCGGGCGCGGCCATGGCGTTCTCGTCGGTCTTCGTCGTCGGCAACAGCCAGCGGCTGCGGGGCTTCAAGGCGTCCTGAGCCCCCGGGCCCGACGACGGGGCGGCACGGCTGGGCCATGACCACAGGGCCGGGCCCGGAGGGGTTCTCCTCCGGGCCCGGCCCTATCGTCGTGCCATGCCCGCTCCCGCCGCCCCCGCCCTCCGCGACCGCTTCGCGACGACCCTCCGCCCGCTGCTCCCGTACGGGTCCGGGGCCGCCGGTCCCGCCCCGGACCCGTACCGGTACGCCGACGACCTCCTCGCCCGCTGGGCCGAGCCGCAGCGCCGCTACCACACCACCGCGCACCTGACCGCCGTCCTCGACCGCGTCGACACGCTCGCCGCGTACGCGGACGACCCCGCTCTCGTACGGCTCGCCGCCTGGTTCCACGACGCGGTCTACCGCCCGGACCGCTCCGAGAACGAGGAGCGCTCCGCCCGGCTCGCCGAACGGGCACTGCCGGAGGCCGGGCTGAGCGCGGCCGGCACGGCCGAGGTCGCCCGGCTCGTCCGGCTCACCGCCGGGCACGCCACCGCGCCCGGCGACCGGAACGGCGCCGTCCTGTGCGACGCCGACCTCGCCGTCCTGGCCTCGGCGCCGGACGCGTACGCCGCGTACACGACGGCCGTACGGGAGGAGTACGGCTTCGTCCCCGACCCGGAGTTCCGCGCGGGCCGGGCGGCCGTGCTGGAGCAGCTGCTCGCGCTGCCGGCCCTGTTCCGTACCCCGTACGGCGCGCGGGAATGGGAGGCGCGGGCCCGCGCGAACATGGCGGCGGAGCTGCGCGGCCTCGGCGCCTGACCCCAGCGCCTGACCCCAGCGCCTGCCCCCGCGCCCGACACCGCGGCGTGGCGCGTGCGCGTCACGCGTGCGCCGGGCGCCCCCGCCCGGATCCGGCGCCCGCCTGTCCGACGGCCCACACGACGGCCCGCACGGCGAGTCACACCGCAGCCCGCACGGCTGCTCACACCCAGCCGCGCTCGGCCGCCCGTGCCCCGAGCTGGAACCGGCTCGCCGCGCCGAGCCGCTCCTGGAGATCGCTCACCCGGCGCCGCAGCGTCCTGAGGCTCACCCCCAGATGACGGGCGACCGCCTCGTCCTTCATCCCGGCGGCCAGCAGCCGGATCAACATCCGCTCCGCCTCGGGGAGTTCACCGTCACCGGCCGGCCGGCCGAGCGGGGACGCCTGCTGCCAGGCCAGCTCGAAGAGCTGTTGCAGGGCCTCGGTCACCGCCGAGTGCCACACCACGACGGCGCAGTAGCCTCCCGTCGCGGAGGCGGTCAGCGGGAGCATGGCCCGGCACCCGTCCACCACCAGCAACTTGAGGGGCACCGAGGGCGACACCCGGGCCTGCTCGCCGAGTTCCGCCATCCGCAAGGCCCGGGACAGGATCTTCGGATCCTCCAGGGCGGTCGCCGCGTAGATCCCGCGGGAGACGATCCCGCGGCGCAGCAGATCCGCCTGGAAATGCGCCTGCGGAGCGGCCGGGGCCAGATACGGGGGCGTGTCGAAGAGGCACACCTCGTGCTCGGCGCGCGCGTACAGCTCCTCCAGGCGTGCGGCGATGGCACCCTCGCCGGAGGCGACCTCGATCAGCCGGGTCGGCTCCTCACGGAGCAGTCCCGCCTCGTACGCGGTGGCCATCTCCTCGGCGGTGGCGGCGAGCAGTTCGGACTCCGTCTCGCGCCGCCGCACCAGCGCGCGGATCGCCACTCTCGGGTCGACCGCCCGTAACCCGCCCATGGAATCAGGTGGTTGAAGCAGCCCGAGCGAGAGCAGCCGGTCGCATGCCTCGCGCACCCGGGCCGGTGAGGCGGCGCCGGTCAGCAGCGCCCAGCCGGCCGCCCCGGCGTCGGGCTGATGGAGGATCGCCTGGTACACCAGCTCTTCGAAAGGGGAGACCCCCACCGCGGCCCAGGGGCTCGCGGCGGGGGTCCGCCGTGCCGTGCCGTATGCCGTGTTCGCCATGTCACGGCACGGTAGGCGATCTCTGTTAAGGCCGGTGTACCGGACCGGCTCCGCTCCTGCCGGTGCGCCGGGGACCCGGGCCGCCGGAGCTACTTCAGGCCGAAGGCCCGCAGGGTGGTCTGGTCGACCGTGTTGCCGTTCCGGTCGGCGGCCCGTACGCGCAGCGACACGGACGCGGCGCCCTTCGGATGCCTGAGCTCCGCCGTGGCGCCCCGGACCTTCAGCGCCTTCCAGGTGGTGCCGTCGTCGTAGGAGACCCAGGCTTTCAGCTCACCGGTCGTGATGCTCGCGCTCTGGTCCCGGACGGCGAGGCCGAGCTGTGAACTCCTTCTGGAATCAGCCCGGTTCAGAAGGTCGAGCCCCTTCACGTCGTAGTCGACGGAGAGCAGCGGAAGCGCCGTCCGCCGATCCGTGCGCGCCGAGGCGAAGGACCACTCGGTGTGGGTGCCCGTGGAGTACGCCGCCCAGCCGGCCGTGCGCCGGGTGTCGAGGACGAAGCGGTACCCGGCCTTCGCCGACGGGACCTCGAAGGTGCCGGAGCCGCCGCGTGCGGAGTCACCGACCGGCTCCCCGTCCGCGTACAGGGTGCCCTTCGCGGTGTCCTGGACCTGGTCCGCGGACCCGTAGTGGCCCGCTTGGGAGTCGCTCGACTCCGGGATGGCGAGGGAGAGTTCGTCGCCGGTGCGCGAGGAGACGCCGTACTGTCCGGTGGACGCGGGGCGCACCACCTGGCGCAGCCAGTCCTCGTCGGGTGCCCGGCCCGCCCGGTCGAAGGTCCGCAGGGTGTTCCACTGGGCCACGTTGGTCTGCCGGTCGGGTTGGACGGCGTGCCAGATCCGGGTGTCGGGGTCGACGTTGTAGTACTCGGTGCGTTCCGTGCCGAGTGGTACGGGGTTGCCGGTCTCGATGGCGGCGGACTGCCAGGGGCGGTACCGGTAGACGGTGTCCTTGCCGGTCTGTCCGGCCTTGGCTCCGTGGTAACGGACCTTCTGACGCACGGTGTTGGAGCTGTTCAGGCGGTACGTCTGGTTCTTCGCGACGGCGCCGGTCTGCGGGAACATCACGTTGTAGACGTACGGGCTGACCGCGGTGCCGTCCAGCTTCAGTGTGACCTTCTTCCCGCTCGCCAGCAGCTCTCCCAGTTTCGCGCCGTCCTCACCGGTGGCGATCATCAGCGGGATCGTCGCGCTGTCCACCCAGGAGATCCAGTAGCCGGGCGTCTCGCGGTACGCGATCACGTAACCGGCCCCGGCCGCCTTCGCGTTGGCCAGCGCCTCGTCCGCCGTCTTTCCGGCCGGCACGCGGACGACCGCCACCTTGCCCTTGACGTCGAGGCCTTCGAAGTCCTCCGCGGTGCCGCCGCCGGCGGCCACCGCCCGCACCTTCCGCTCGCCGCTGAACCGCGCCCTCTCCCCGTCGCTGCGGACGTAGTCGAGGGGCAGCGCGTACGTCTCGGGGCTGATGACGCTCGCCGTCAGCTCCTTCGCGGCAAGACGGAACTTGGAGGTGAACTCGAACGTGCCCTCGGTGACCTTCTCGGTCGGAGCGACATAGACCCGGTCGGTCCACCAGTTCTGCGCGTAGGTCACCCCGAAGGCCGTGCCCGGCCCCTCCCGGTGCCAGTTGGTGGTGAAACCCTGGAACTCGGAGTCCTCCTTGGTCCTCGGTTCGATCTCGACGGCTTTACGGGCGTCGAGGACGACCTCGGTGTCCTTGCCGACCTTGATCTCCGGATCGCCGACGACCGAGGTGGCCACCTCCAGGCCGGCCGCGTCCCGCTCCGGGATCCAGCTCGCCAGGGAGTACGTGCCGGCCGGCACCTTGAAGGTGTACGCGCTGCCGAGGAACCCGTGGGTGTCCGGGTAGGCGCCGTTCAGCTCCTGCAACACGAAGATGGACGCCGAGGTGGACGGCTTTCCGGCGCGGTTGACCAGCGAGACCTTCAGGTCGTAGGTCTTCGGAAGCTTCTCGAAGCCGACGGCCGTGGTGACCAGGACACCGCCGGCGTTCGCCGTGACATGACCGGTGTACCGGCCGGTGGCCTGGTCGGCGGGGGCGACCGCGACCGTGACGGCGGCGGTGCCGTTCGCCGGGACGGTCACGGTGTCCGTGGCCGGGGCGGCCGCGGCGAGCGACGAGGAGAGCTTCAACTCCACCGCTTCGTCGGTCGTGTTGGTGTACGTGATGTCCTTGGTGACGGTCCCGGTGTCGCCGTCCTCGTATGTGCCGAAGCTGAGCGCCGGTGTCGCGAAGACACCCTGCCCGACGGCGCGCACGGCATCGACCCGGCCGTCGCCCTGGTCGAAGACCGAGGCGTCCTGGCCGGTCTTGGCGGTGCTGGCGAGAGCCTGCTTGATCTGCTGTCCCGTCCAGTCCGGGTGCGCCTGCGCGACCAGCGCCGCCGCCCCCGACACATGCGGGGTCGCCATCGATGTGCCGCTCGCGGACGTGTAGTTGTCGTCGACGGGTGTGGCGCCGGGCATGCTGGTACCGGCGGCACGGGCCGCAGTGATGCCCACGCCCGGCGCGGTGATCTCCGGCTTGACCGCGGAGTCGCCGAGGCGGGGGCCTCGGCTGGAGAACGAGGCCAGTTCGTCGGAGCGGTCGACCGCGCCCACCGTCAGCGCCGAGTCGGCGATGCCCGGGGTGCCCACGGTCTTCTCGCCCGGTCCCGCGTTGCCCGCCGCGACCACGAACAGGGTGCCCGTGGACGCGGACAGCTCGTCGACGGTCTCGCTCAGCACGTCCGAGGGACCCGAGGCCGTGCCGCCCAGGGACATGGAAACGATCCTGGCGCCGGATGTCGCCGCCCACTCCATGCCGTCGAGGATCCAGGAGGTCTGGCCGCGACCGTCGTCGCCCAGAACCTTGCCGACCAGCAGCTTCGCGCCCGGCGCCACACCCTTGCGCCGGCCGTCCGAGGCCGCGCCCGAGCCGACGACGGTGGACGCCACATGGGTGCCGTGTCCGTGCCCGTCCCGTACCGTCTCGCCGGGTACGAAGCTCCTCGACCCGGCGATCTTCCCGGCGAGGTCCGGGTGCCCGCTGTCCACACCGGTGTCCAGGACCGCGACCTCCACCCCCGTGCCGTCGAAGCCCGACTTCCACACCTCGGGCGCCCCGATCTGCGGAACGCTCACGTCGAGCGACGCCTGCACCTGGGCGTCCAGCCAGAGCTTCTCGATGCCCGCACCGAGCCGGCGTGCCGCCTTCGAGGTCGGTTCGGTGCCGATCGCGGGGGCGATGTCCGCCCAGAAGACGGTGGACTTCGCGGCGCTCAGTGCCGCGCCGCCGATGCCGGGCAGCGCGAGCGTGCGCCGTGCGCCGTCGGGGGTGGCGCCGCCCTTGGCGTATGTCGCGATCACCGGGGTGGTATCGGTCTCGGAGTCGGTGTAGCCCTGCTTCACCAACTGGGTGAGGTTGAACAGCGCCGGATCGAGGCGGCCCGCCTGGACCAGCGGGATCGCGTCCGAGGGAAGGACACTGACCTCGCCGTCGCGTTCGCTCGACAGAAACGTGACGGCCTCGCGGCCCTTGCCGCGCCGGACGTCCACGGCGTACTTGCCGTCCGGGCCGGACGTGAGCGACACGGTGTCGCCGGTGACGAGAGTGACGGTCCGCGGGTCCGGGGCGCCGGCCGGGGCGGCCCCCCGCGCGTTCGGAGCCCCGGGCTCGGTGACCGGGGCCCGCGGACCGGCCGCCGCCGGCGCGACACCGACCGCGAGCAGTCCCGCCGCTCCCGCCACGGCCCAGAAGGCGTGGAGTCTTCGCATGTGTGGACTTCCTCCCCTGAACGCTGCACAACGCTTCCGGACTGGTGAGCGGAAGCCAGTGCTCAGGGTGGGCGCGGGGCGGAAGACGACTCAAGGGTTCCCGGTGGCCGATGAGTGCCAACGCCTGCTTCGGTCAACCGGGTTGGCGCCGAGCCCCCCTTCCGGCGAGGGTCGCGCCCGTACACCCGTCGGCCCGATCACGACAGCCGGCGCGCGGCCCCTGGCCCGGCGGCACGGTGATCGACACGGCCGGCGGACGGCCCGCCCCGGCCGGCGAGCGGCCGGTCGCCCGTTGACTACGTACTTCTTGCCGACGCCACGGGACACCGGGCCGGGTCATAGTCGACTGAGCGGCCCGGTCCTGTGACCTGGTGGACAGTCACCGGACCTGGTCGCGCGGATGCGCACGCTCTCCGGGCCTCCTCGCGAGCAGCGCACGCATGGCTCCGTCGCCCCCGCCCCCACCCCCGGGGCGGGGGCGGCGGTTCGCGGGGGAGGGCGCGGTCCGGCGAAAGGACCGGCCGGCTGAGCCACCGCCCCGCCCGAGGCCCCGGTCAGCGAGCGGTCGGCGGATCGACCAGGTCGGCCAGCTCGGCCGTGAACAGCAGGGCGGGGTCGAACCCCATCCCGTTGAAGTGACCGGCGAGTTCCAGCGACAGGGTGCCATGCATCCGGGTCCAGAAGCTCAGGGCCCGGTGCAGGGTGGCGGACGGGGCGGGGTGGCCGGCCGCCCACTCCCGGTGGCTGTCGAGATGGATGTCGAACGGTGACACGGGGGCGTCCGGGGACGGCTCGGGCCAGGTGTCGAGCAGCGTCGTCATGATCTCGGAGGAGATCACGGTGGTGTCGTCGGGCGCGTGATAGCCGGGGACGGGTGTGCCGTAGATGAGGTGATAGCGCTGGGGGTCCTCAAGCGCCCAGCCGCGCAGGGCCTGTGCCAGCCCGGTCAGGTCGGCCCCGGAGTCGGCGGCCGCGCGGAGGGTGTCCGCGAGGCTCCGGTAGGCGTCCCTGATCAGCTCGGTGATCAGCTCGTCGCGGCCGGCGAAGTAGCGGTAGAGCGCGGGTCCGCTCATGCCCATGAGCTTGGCGATCGCGTTGAGGGAGAGCGCGGACGCGCCCGCCGTGGCGATCTGCTCCCACGCGCGCTCCTTGACCTCGGCGCGCACCTGGGCCCGGTAACGCTCGCGCGGGGTCCCGGCCTTCGCGCCCGTCCGGGCGCGCGCTCCCGGTCCGGTTTCCGTTTCCGTCATGGTCCGTCACCTTTCCACACCGGATTAGCTATACCTTCAACAATAAGTGAGAGGCTATCACTCACACCGCTCAGCCGTCGGGCCGGTTCTTCCTGCGGCGCAGCCCCGCCGCCATGATCCGGCGGACGAGTTCCTTCGAGCCGATCTCCACCGCACCGGCCCGCACGGCGTCCCCGTAACGCTCCGACGGCACGTCGTAGTGGTCCCGCTCGAAGGCGCGCGGCGGGCAGCCGATCGAGGTGGCGAAGGCGTGCAGCTCCTCGTAGGAGACGTCACTGACCAGGTGCGACCACATCCGGCCGTGCCCCGGCCAGGTGGGCGGATCGATGTACACCGTCATGCCGCACCCGCCCCGCCGGGCCCGCCAGGACCCCCAGGGCCGCCGGCTCCACCCGGACCGCCGGCTCCACCCGGACCACCCGTCCCGCCCAGCGCGCCGACCGCCGCGACCGCCACCCCCGCCTTCCCGCACACCCAGTGCGGGTCGGGCCCCAGCTCCGGCTCCACCTCCAGCGCGTGCGGCTCGGCCCCCGCATCGCACACCGGACAGAGCGGCCAGCGCCCGTACCGCTCCATCAGCGCGTCCTGGACGTCCTGGGCGACCAGCCCCGCCACGTACGCCACCCCCTCCGGCCACTGCGCGACCCACCAGCGGCGGTGCGACACCGACTCCTCGACCAGCGACACCACCTCGGGGCGCGCCACATCGCCCGCGGCCAGGTCTGCGAGGACCAGCGCGCGGGCGGCGTGCAGCGCCCGCTCCAGCGCGTCGACCTCGGCATGCGGACGCGCGTCCGGGCCGGCGTCCGGGTCTGCGTCGGGGTTCACGTCCGGGTTCGGGTCCGGGTCCGGGTTGGGGTTCTCGTCGCTCATCCCGCAATTGTCACCCCGCCCCGCGACGGGCCCCCGACGCAGGGGTTGACGGTCCGAAAACCCGAAAATATCTTTCAAGAGTGACCCAAGACGTGAAGGAAAGTTTCAGCGGCGCCGCTCCACCCGCCCCCGCCGCCCTCGCCGCCAAGGTACGCACCCTCGCCCCGACCATGACCCGCTCCATGCAGCTCGTCGCCGAAGCGGTCGCCGGCGACCCCGCCGGCTGCGCCGCCCTCACCGTCACCGGTCTCGCCGAGCTGACCGGCACCAGCGAGGCCACCGTCGTCCGCACCGCCCGGCTCCTCGGCTATCCCGGCTACCGCGATCTGCGCCTCGCCCTCGCCGGGCTCGCCGCCCAGCAGCAGTCCGGCCGCGCCCCCTCCGTCACCGCCGACATCGCCGTGGACGACCCCATCGGGGACGTCGTCACCAAGCTCGCCTACGACGAGCAGCAGACCCTCGCCGACACCGCCGCCGGGCTCGACACCGTCCAGCTCGGCGCGGTCGTCGCCGCCTCCGTCGCCGCCCGCAGGATCGACATCTACGGCGTCGGCGCCTCCGCCCTCGTCGGCATGGACCTCGCGCAGAAGCTGCTGCGCATCGGCCTCATCGCGCACGCCCACAGCGACCCGCACCTCGCCGTCACCAACGCCGTCCAGCTCCAGTCCGGCGACGTGGCCATCGCCATCACCCACTCGGGCTCCACCGGCGACGCCATCGAACCGCTCCGCGTCGCCTTCGACCGGGGCGCGACGACGGTCGCCATCACCGGTCGCCCGGACAGCCCGGTCTCGCAGTACGCCGACCACGTCCTGACCACCTCCACCGCCCGCGAGAGCGAGCTGCGCCCGGCCGCCATGTCCAGCCGTACGAGTCAACTCCTCGTCGTGGACTGCCTGTTCATAGGCGTGGCGCAGCGTACGTACGAGACGGCCGCGCCCGCGCTCGCCGCGTCGTACGAAGCGCTCGCGCACCGCCACAGCCCACGCAACAGCCTTCGCTGACGCACCGGTCCTCCCGCGCACCCCCTTTCACACCGGCACCCGCACCCCCGGAGCCCGGCGCCCGCACCCCCGGAAAGAAAGAGCCGCTTCCCCATGTCCTCAACGCACCACGGCCAGTACGGTGACCTCCGCGCCCAGCTCGACACCCTCACCACCGAGGCGTTCCGCCCCGAACTGGCCGAGATCGACACGCTCCCCACGCTCGACATCGCCCGGATCATGAACGGCGAGGACGCCACCGTCCCCGCCGCCGTCGCCGCCCAGCTCCCCCGTATCGCCGCCGCCATCGACGCCACCGCCGAACGCGCGGCCCTCGGGGGCCGGCTGGTCTACGCGGGCGCCGGTACGGCGGGGCGGCTCGGCGTGCTGGACGCCAGCGAGTGCCCGCCGACGTTCAACACCGACCCGGAGGAGGTCGTCGGCCTGATCGCGGGCGGGCCCGGCGCGATGATCACCTCGGTCGAGGGGGCGGAGGACTCCAAGGAGCTGGCGGCGGCCGACCTGACGGCCATAAAACTGACCGCGGCGGACACGGTCGTCGGCGTCTCCGCCTCCGGCCGCACCCCGTACGCGGTCGGCGCCGTCGAGCACGCCCGCGCCCTCGGCGCGCTCACCATCGGCCTCTCCTGCAACGCGGACAGCGCACTCGCGGCGGCGGCCGAACACGGCATCGAGGTCGTCGTGGGGCCCGAGCTCCTCGCGGGCTCCACCCGGCTCAAGGCCGGTACGGCGCAGAAGCTCGTCCTCAACATGATCTCGACGATCACGATGATGCGGCGCGGCAAGACGTACGGAAACCTCATGGTCGACGTCCGCGCCTCCAACGACAAGCTGCGCGCCCGCTCCCGCCGGATCGTCTCCCTCGCCACCGGCGCGCCGGACGACGAGATCGAGTCCGCGCTCGCCGCCACCGGCGGCGAGGTCAAGAACGCCATCCTGCTCATCCTCGGCGCGGTCGACGGCCCGACGGCCGCCCGGCTCCTGACCGAGAACGACGGCCGGCTGCGCGCGGCGCTGCTCCGGGCCGCGGCACCCCCACGTACCCCCTGAGGCCCTCGGGCCCCCGAACCAAGGCACGGTGCACCCCCCATGGAACAGCGCAGAGAGACCAACGGCGGCGGGTACCGCGCCACCGCGCAAGCGCTCCTCCCGCTCCTCGGCGGCGCCGCGAACATCGCCTCCGTGGCCCACTGCATGACGCGGCTCCGTCTCGGCCTGCACGACCGGTCCCTGGTGCGCGAGGCGGAGCTGCGCGCGCTGCCCGCGGTGCTCGGCGTGGTGGCGGACGGGGCGGCGTACCAGATCGTGCTCGGCCCGGGGGCGGCGGCGCGGGTGACGCCCGAGTTCGAGGGGCTCGTGGCGGCGGCCCGCGCGTCCTCCCGCACCGCCGCCTCCACCGCACCCACCGCCGCCTCCACTGCCTCCGCCGCCTCCACCATCGCGGACGAGCTGTCCGCGCGCGGCGAGGCCATCAGGGCGGCGCGCGGGGTCAGGAACGCCACCCCGGTCAGGCTCCTCCTCCGCCGGATCGCCGGCATCTTCGTCCCGCTGATCCCCGCCCTCGTCGGCTGCGGCATCATCGCCGGTCTCAACGGCCTGCTCACCAACCTCCACTGGCTCCCGTCCACCGCCCCCGCGCTCACCGCGCTCGCGTCCGGCTTCATGTCCCTGCTCGCGGTCCTCGTCGGGCACAACACGGCGAAGGAGTTCGGCGGCACCCCCGTCCTGGGCGCCGCCGTCGCCGCGGTCGTCGTCTTCCCCGGCGTCACACAGATCGAGGTCTTCGGCCGCCAACTCGCCCCGGGGCAGGGCGGGGTGCTGGGCGCGCTCGCCGCGGCCCTCCTCGCGGCGCACGTCGAGCGGTGGTGCCGGCGGTGGGTGCCGGAGGCGCTGGACATCCTCGTCACCCCGGCCCTGACCGTCCTCCTCCCCGGCCTGGCCACGCTGTACGGCCTGATGTACGTGGCCGGCGAAATCTCCACCGCCATCGGCGACTTCGCCAACTGGCTGCTGGCCACCGGCGGTTCGGTGGCGGGCCTGGTGCTGGGCGGGCTGTTCCTGCCGCTGGTGATGCTGGGCCTGCACCAGGCGCTGATCCCCCTCCACACCACGCTCATCGCGCAGCAGGGCTACACCGTGCTGCTCCCGTTCCTCGCGATGGCCGGTGCCGGCCAGGTCGGCGCGGCCGCGGCGGTCCACGTACGCCTCCGGCACAACGCGTCCCTGCGGCGCACCATCCGGTCGGCCCTCCCCGCGGGCCTCCTGGGCGTGGGCGAGCCCCTGATCTACGGCGTCTCGCTCCCCCTGGGGCGCCCGTTCGTCACGGCGTGCGTGGGCGGCGCGGTCGGCGGCGGGGTCGTCGGCCTCTTCCACCAGCTCGGCACGGCGATCGGCGCGACGGCGCTCGGCCCGTCGGGCTGGGCGCTGTTCCCCCTGCTGGCCGGCGGCCGGGGCCTCGGCGAGGCGGTCGCGGTGTACGGGAGCGGGCTGGTGGCCGGGTACGTCGCGGGCTTCGTCGCCACGTACTGCTTCGGCTTCACGCGCACGATGCTGGCCGAACTCAACGCGCCCGAACTGCCCTACGATCTACCGGGGGCCACCACGCAGTCACCGAGAGCATCCTCGGCAGTGGCCGAATAAGTGGCCGAATCAGTGGCGGAGGACTACGCATGAAGAGCAGCAGCCAGAGCCAGGGGTACGAACTGAGCGCCGCGACGTGGCGGAAGTCCACGTACAGCGGCGGCACCGGTGGCAACTGCCTGGAAGTGGCCGAGGGTCCCGGCGGCACGGTCCCGGTCCGCGACTCCAAGACCCCCCACGTCCCGGGCCTGGTCTTCCGGGCCCGGGTGTGGTCGGTCTTCGTCACCGGGGTCAAGGCCGGCGCGTCCGCACGGCCGGCCTGACACACGGCCGGCCGGCGGGCGCGTCCGCGCTGATCAGCGCAGGCGCAGGGCCTCGCGGACCGTGGTGAACAGGTCCGTCTGGTTGCTGACTCCGAGGACCCGGTACGCCTCCGGGCCCTGGGCGGCGATGCGCACCTGCGTGCCGGTGTGCTCCTGGGACTGGCCCGGCGTGTTGGTCGAGTAGTTGACCTTCAGCTGCTGGCCCTCGTCGGTGACGAGCGTGGAGGACAGGCCGGGCGGAGTGGCCTCCAGCGGCACGATCTGGCTGGTGTGGCCGTGGTCGGCGGTGGTCACCACGAGCGTGTCGGGGTGCTTGGCCGCGTAGTCGCGGGCCACCTTCACCGCGCGGTCGAACGCGGCCGTCTCGCCGATCTGGCCGCACGGGTCGGCCGCGTGGTCCTGCTTGTCGATCGAGGCGCCCTCGATCTGCAGGAAGAAGCCCTGCTTGCTCTTGCGCTGCTTCTGCTTCGCCTCCAGGAGCTGGATCGCCTTGGTCGCCTGGTCGGCGAGGGCGGGCGTGCCCGCCGGGCGGTTCGCGTTCGAGGTCACACAGCGCTGCGGGGCCGTGCCGCCGACCGCCGCGGCCTTGCCCGTCCACTCCACCGGCACGTTGCCGGGGGCGAACAGGCCGAGCACGGGCTTGCCCGCCTGTACGTTCTTCAGCCCGGCGGAGTCGGTGACGACCTGGTAGCCGAGCTGCTGCGCCTGCTCGGTCACCGTACGGCCCTTGTACTTCCCGTCGGTCACCTTCTGGTCGAACCGCTGCTTCCCGCCGCCGAGGAGCACGTCCACCTTGCGGTTGACGGACTGCTCGGCGATCGACCCCGGGCCACCCGCGGCGATCGTGTCGACCGGGCACTTGGCCATGTCGGCCGGGCCCTGGCAGGAGCGGTCGGTGACGTGCGAGGCGAGCACCGCCGGGGTGGCGTCGGTCAGTTCGGCCGTGCTGACGCTGCCGGTCGCGTACCCGCCCTTCTGCGCCAGTTCCAGGATCGTCGGCACGGCCTTGTTCGTGCCCGGCGTCTTGGAGATCCGGCCGTTGACCGTCTTGACGCCGGTCGCCCAGCCGGTGCCGCTCGCGGCGGATTCGGTCACGTAGTCCGGGGTCCCGTCGGCGTGCACGGCGTACGTCGTGTAGGCGCCGGTCAGCGGGAACTTGTCCATGTTCAGGCGGCCGTTCGCGCCGACCGTGTAGTCACGGGCGAGCGTGATCTCCGAGTCGCCCATGCCGTCGCCGATCAGCAGGATGACGTTCTTCGCCTTCCCGCTCTTGATCGCCTGCGCGGCCTGGTCCTTGGTGTCCCACGCGCCGGCGGTGGTGGTGACGGTCGCGGCGGTCACGGCGGCGACCAGCGCGGCGCCGACGACGAGGTGGCGGCGAGAGGGGTGCGGTCTGGGCATGGGTGTTTCTCCCTGAAGCGATCGGCAGAGGGCGCCTGCGGCACCCACGCCACCCAGCCCACCACCGCAGGGTGAACCAACGGCGACATTCCCGTACTTCCGACGCATCCGTCACATGACGCGACGCGGGCCGCGACGCCGCACCGCACCCCGGCGAGGAGCCGCCGAAATCCGACCGGAACTTCTTTACATACGGAGCCAACTCCCCTGTTTGATCGGCGAATTCGTTGGTCAATATCCTTTGACGAAAGAGCTGACGGACCATAGGGTCTGATGTGTCGGGTGAGCTGACCGACGGGGGACCTACCGGGGGCACGAAGGGGGAAGTTCAGCTCATCAAGGATGCGTGAAAAATCCGCATCCTCATTCTCGATCGCGCATGCGCAGCGCTGCGCTGACGCATGCCCAATTCACGGGGAAAAACTTGAGTCGGAGATTCGCACGCGCATCACTCGTCCTCACCTCCTGCACCGCGCTGGCCTTCGCCGGCACCCTGGCCGGCGCGACATCTGCGCAGGCCACGTACTACAGCGGGGGCATGCCGAGCCGGTCGTTCAATGTCAAGACCGTCGGCATCAACGACCAATGGGTCAAGTATTTCGACACCGGCCGCTCGAACTGGAACAATGCGGGCGCCGGCGCGAAGATCGGGCGTAAGTCCAGCGCGAAGGCGTCCTTCACCGCCGCTCGCTACAGCGCGAGCTGGTACGGAATGTATTCGCCTTCCGGATCCCGCTACATCAATCGGATCTTCAAGATCCAGGTGAATGCGAGGACCCTCGACCGGGATGCCGGTTCCAAGTACGACCAATGGGTCCGCAGCACCACCACGCACGAACTCGGGCACGCGCTGAGCCTCGACGACAACCCGAATACGAGCAAGGCGTCGCTCATGAAGCACAGCCGTAACCGCGCGACGGTGCAGAAGCCGCTGTCGTACGACATCTCCGAGGTGAAGAGGATCTACTCGTGATCACGACACGGCACCTTCTCATCACCGGCACCGCGGCCCTCGCCGCGTTCGGCGTCGTCGGCTGCTCCTCGGACGGCGGCTCCGCCGACCGGTCCGGGTCCTCGGCAGCGCGGGACGTCGTGGCGTACCACGCGGACTACCCCGCCTACGACTCGCTCGACGCGGTCATCGAGGAGTCCGACCTCGTCGTCAAGGGCACCGTCGTCAACTCCCGGGTCGAGCGCATGCTGCCCGAGACCTCGGCGGACGGCGACCCGGCCACCAACCCGCAGGCGGGGCTCTCGCCCGAGGAGCTCGCGGAGGCCCGGGCGGAGGCCGAGGCCGACCCCGTGGTCGTCACCGTCTCCACGGTGAAGGTCTCCCAGGTGCTCGCCGGAGACGTGTCCGTCGGGGACACCGTCGAGGTCAGCCAGCTCGGGGGCACGTACAAGGGCGTCACGTACAAGGAGCGGAGCACCACCGCGCTCGCCGGGCGCGGCACCGAGTACGTGCTGATGCTCGCCGACAACGGCGCCAGGAACCCGTACGACCTGCTCAACCCGGAGCAGGCGCTGTACACCGTCGGGTCCGGCGGCGCGGTCAAGGCCGTGTCGGGCGGCGGTTTCAACAACGCGGGCCGGATCGGCCAGCTCGCCGACCGTACGCACCGGATCAGCGCCCGGTGATCCGGGCGGGCGCGTAGCGGCAGCACCCGGCGGGGTGTCACGGAGGAAGTTCTCCGTGACACCCCGCCCCTTTTGCGGGCCGGCGGCGTCGGCGGGTCCGGTCATGGGCTACTCCGTGAGCCGCAGCGCCTTGAGGACCCCGGGGCTCAGGGACACGTCGTTGTCGCTCCCCGCGACCGCCCGCCGTCCGTCGCCGCCCACGCCGTACCACCCCTGCGTGGTGTTCACCAGGATGTAGCGCCCGCCGTCGCTCTCCTCCAGCAGCAGGACGTACTCCTTGCCGGCCGTGAGCCCCGCGGTCTCGGGGCCCGAGCCGGGGGTGGTGTACGCGACCTCGATCGAGCCGCCCGGGGTCGTCCCCTTGGCGGTCGCCACCACCTCCGCCGTGGCGACGGTCGTGCTGATGTCGTCGGCGTTCTCCTCGCGGCCGGCGCCGAGCTTCGCCCGTACGATCACGTTCGCGACCCCCTCCAGCTGGGCCGTGGTCTCGAAGTACGGCTCATCGGCGAGCGTTCCGCCGCCCGTGCCGCCGCCGGGGCCCGCCGGGTCGCTCTGGAGCAGGAAGAGGCTGACGCCGCCGATGACGGCGGCGGCCCCGCACGCGACGGCGGCCATCAGGAAGGAGCGCCGGGGCGCCCGGCGGGCGCCCGTGGCCACGGTCCCGGCGGCACCGTCCGCGGCGCCGTCCACGGAACCGATCAGCGCGGCGAGTTCGCCGGTGGCGCGGGCCGACAGTCCCTCGGACCCCGGGCGCGGCACCGGATTGACGTTCTTGATCAGAGTTTTCACGCGCATCACACCGACTCCTGAGGCAGATCGTAGACATCACGGAACGCTTTGCGGGCCCGGTGCAGCCGGACCCATACCGCCGGCGCGGCGCAGCCGAGGACCACACCGGCCTCGGCGGCGCTCAGCCCGTCCCAGTAGCTCAGCAGCAGCACCTCGCGGTGGTGGGACGGCAGCCGGTCGAGCGCGTCGAGGACGGCTTCGTCCGGGCCGGAGGCGGGCGTACGGTCCAGCTCGTGGCTGATCCGCCGGTGCAGCTCCGTCAGGCGTTCCATCGAGCGGTAGTGGTTGTTCAGCAGGTTCCGCGCGGTGACGAACAGCCAGCCGGTCGACACCTCCTGGCCGTCCGTCATGCGTTCCCAGGCGGTTCGGAAGACCTCGGCGGTCAGCTCCTCGGCCGCCGCTCGGTCCCCCGACCTCCGGTGCACGAAAGCGGACACACGCGGGTGGTCACGGACATACAAGGCCGTGAACCGCGCGGCGCGGTCACGGTCGCTCCCGGTCTTCAAGGTCTCCACACCCCTTATATGTCATGACCCCGGCGCATCCTTACGGCCCTGGCCCATGAATCGGGAGCGGTTTCCCCGCCCGGGGCTCAGCGGCGCAGGGCGGTCTCCCGCCGCATGTGCGACAGCTTCTCGGGGTTGCGCACGGCGTAGAGCCCGGTGATGAGTCCGTCGTCGACGCGCACCGCCACGACCGTGTCCATCTCGCCGTCGAGCTGGACGATCAGCGCCGGGCAGCCGTTGACCTGGGCCGGCCGCAGCGACGCCGCGGTGACCCTGCCGAGGCCGTGCGTGAGCAGGCGGGCCACCTTGTCGGCCCCCACGACGGGCCGCAGGACGGCCTGTTTGATGCCGCCACCGTCGCCGAGGAGGACGACCTCCGGCGCGAGGATGTCGACCAGGCCCTGCAGATCGCCCGTCTCGACCGCCCGCGTGAACGCGTCGAGCGCGTCCCGGGTCTCGGCCTGGGACACGGTCCCGCGCGGCCGGCGCGCCGCGACATGGGCCCGGGCCCGGTGCGCGATCTGACGGACCGCCGCCGGGCTCTTGCCGACGGCCTCGGCGATCTCGTCGTATCCGAGGTCGAACACCTCGCGCAGCACGAACACCGCCCGCTCCGTCGGCGTGAGCGTCTCCATCACCAGCAGCATCGCCATCGAGACGCTGTCGGCCAGCTCGACGTCCTCGGCCACGTCGGGCGCGGTGAGCAGCGGCTCGGGCAGCCAGGTACCGACGTAGGACTCCTTGCGGCGGCCGAGCGTACGCAGCCGGCTCAGCGCCTGACGGGTGGTGATCCGGACCAGGTACGCGCGCGGCTCCCGCACCGTGCCGGGGTCGACGCCCGCCCAGCGCAGCCAGGTCTCCTGGAGGACGTCCTCCGCGTCGGCGGCGGAGCCGAGCATCTCGTAGGCGACGGTGAAGAGCAGGTTGCGATGGGCGACGAACGCCTCGGTGGCGGGATCCGCGCGCGGCCCCTCCGTGTGGTGCTCCCCCTGCCGACCGTGCTCACCGTGGCCGCCGTGCTCGCCGTGCTCGCCGTGACCGTGCTCGTTCCTCACCGGCTGCTCCTGCCTGTTCGCTCCGGACGGGTGCCCCGCGCACAAGACGCCGGTCCCCGCGGCTCTGTGACACCCGTGAGCGGTGGCGTACGTCACACGGCCGCCCTGTCACAGGGAGCGGGCCGCCGGCATCTCGTGTTCATCCAGTGCAACACCACGAGTGAGGATCCTGTGATGGACGCCCGATTCAATCTGTTCGAGAACCCGGTCGCCGGCACGTTCGCCAAGCGGTTCGCCGGCGCCGCCCTGGTGATCCACCAGTCGTCGCTGCCGGCCGCCACGCAGGAACTGGTGTCGCTGCGTGCCAGTCAGATCAACGGCTGCGGGCACTGCATCGACATGCACACCAAGGAGGCCGCGGCGGCCGGTGAGACCGCGGTCCGCCTCAGCCTGGTCGCCGCCTGGCGCGAGTCCACCGTGTTCACCGAGGCCGAGCAGGCCGCGCTGGCGCTCGCCGAGGAGGGCACCCGGCTCGCCGACGCCCACCAGGGCGTGTCCGACGAGACCTGGGCGCGGGTGCGCGAGCACTACGACGACGACCAGACCGCGGCGCTGGTCGCCCTGGTCGCCCTGATCAACGCGGCCAACCGGCTCGCCGTGATCGTGCACCAGCGGGGCGGCTCGTACGAGGTCGGCATGTTCGCCGCCGCGGTGAGCTGACGCGGTCAGCTGACGCGGAAGAACCCGAGAGCGGAAAAGCCCGAGGGCGGCACCTCTTCGACCCGGTCGGGTCCCAGAGGTGCCGCCCTCGGTCAGGACGGTCGATCAACCGGTCGGCCGACCGGACGCGGCGGGCGTCCGGCTGCCTGCGGCGGATCAGAAGTCCATGTCACCGCCCGGCATGCCGCCGCCGGCCGGGGCCGCACCGGCCTTCTCCGGCTTGTCGGCGATGACGGCCTCGGTGGTGAGGAACAGCGCGGCGATGGACGCGGCGTTCTGCAGCGCGGAGCGCGTGACCTTCGCCGGGTCGATGATGCCCTCGGCGATCATGTCGACGTACTCGCCGGTCGCCGCGTTCAGGCCGTGACCGACCGTCAGGTTGCGGACCTTCTCCACGACGACGCCGCCCTCAAGACCACCGTTGACGGCGATCTGCTTGAGCGGAGCCTCCAGCGCGAGCTTGACGGCCTGCGCGCCGGTCGCCTCGTCACCCGACAGCTCAAGCTTCTCGAAGACCGAGGAAGCCTGGAGCAGAGCCACGCCACCACCGGCGACGATGCCCTCCTCGACGGCGGCCTTGGCGTTGCGCACCGCGTCCTCGATGCGGTGCTTGCGCTCCTTGAGCTCGACCTCGGTCGCGGCGCCGGCCTTGATGACGGCCACGCCGCCGGCCAGCTTCGCGAGGCGCTCCTGGAGCTTCTCGCGGTCGTAGTCCGAGTCGCTGTTCTCGATCTCGGCGCGGATCTGGCTGACGCGGCCCGCGACCTGGTCGCTGTCGCCGCCACCGTCGACGATGGTCGTCTCGTCCTTGGTGATGACGACGTTGCGGGCGCGGCCGAGCAGGTCGAGACCGGCGTTCTCCAGCTTGAGGCCGACCTCCTCGGAGATGACCGTGCCGCCGGTGAGGATGGCGATGTCGTTCAGCATCGCCTTGCGGCGGTCACCGAAGCCCGGGGCCTTGACGGCGACGGACTTGAAGGTGCCCTTGAGCTTGTTGACGACCAGGGTCGACAGGGCCTCGCCCTCGACGTCCTCGGCGATGATCAGCAGCGGCTTGCCGGACTGGATGACCTTCTCCAGCAGGGGAAGGAGGTCCTTCACGCTGCCGATCTTGGAGTTGGCGATCAGGATGTACGGGTCGTCGAGCGACGCCTCCATACGCTCCATGTCCGTGGCGAAGTACGCCGAGATGTAGCCCTTGTCGAAGCGCATGCCCTCGGTGAGCTCAAGCTCCAGACCGAAGGTCTGCGACTCCTCGACGGTGATGACGCCTTCCTTGCCGACCTTGTCCATCGCCTCGGCGATGAGCTCGCCGATCTGCGTGTCGGCGGCGGAGATGGAGGCCGTCGAAGCGATCTGCTCCTTGGTCTCCACGTCCTTGGCCTGCTCCAGCAGGGCGCCGGAGACGGCCTCGACGGCCTTCTCGATGCCGCGCTTGAGGGCCATCGGGTTGGCGCCGGCCGCCACGTTGCGCAGGCCCTCGCGGACGAGCGCCTGGGCGAGGACGGTCGCGGTGGTCGTACCGTCACCGGCGACGTCGTCCGTCTTCTTGGCGACTTCCTTGACCAGCTCGGCGCCGATCTTCTCGTACGGGTCCTCGAGCTCGATCTCCTTGGCGATGGACACACCATCGTTGGTGATCGTGGGGGCGCCCCACTTCTTCTCGAGGACGACGTTGCGGCCCTTGGGACCAAGGGTGACCTTGACGGCGTCGGCGAGCTGGTTCATCCCGCGCTCGAGACCGCGCCGTGCCTCCTCGTCGAACGCGATGATCTTGGCCATGTGAAGTGGTCCTCCCGGACGGATGGGGTCTCCCCTGCTCGAACGCAGTTGAGAGCTTGGGGAAGGATTGCTCCGGACCGCGCTGGCGCCCGCGACGGACGGCCTGAGAGCCGCTGGTTCCTTGCCCCACCGACTCTTCGGGCCTCACCGACCCGGTCCTTAAGTTGTCACTCTCACTCGCAGAGTGCTAACGCCAATAATTAGCACTCGACCCATGAGAGTGCAAGCGCCCGCAGGGCGTCGTTGTGGGGTGGCGGCCGGGCGACGGGTGGGCGCGAGCACCTGAGGACTTCGCACCCGGAGCCGAGCGGACACGCGTGAGGGGCCCGTATCCCGGTGCGGGATGCGGGCCCCTCATGCGTGAGTGGGTGCAGAGTGCGTACTGACCGCGTACGTGAGTGCGTCGGTGGCCGATCGCGCCGGGATCAGACGGCGAGCTTGACCATGTCCGCCTGCGGACCCTTCTGGCCCTGCGAGATCTCGAACTCCACTCGCTGACCTTCTTCAAGGGTGCGGTAACCGTCCATCTGGATCGCGCTGTAGTGGACGAATACATCCGCACCACCGTCGACCGCGATGAAGCCGTAGCCCTTCTCCGCGTTGAACCACTTGACGGTGCCCTGAGCCATGCCAACTCCCCTATTACTGGCCCTTGGACGGGGCCACACTTCGCGCCGGAACGCGTCGACCGCGGCTGAATGTATCTGCCCAACTGCCCTCTGCAACAGGTCAATCGGACGAGAAATCTGGGCCTGGCCGAACACGCATAGTGCTGAATCCACTGCGTTCCGGGGCAAGTCGGGCCGGGCAAAGGGTACGTACACCACATACGGCGCCAGGACTTTGCCCTCATGTTGTCGCGTTCTCGCTCGCGTTCGGAGCGGGCGACGGCGGGGCGTTCCCACACTCTACCGTGCTCAACCATGTAGAACGGTCCCCTCCGCTTCTGTCGCGGAGAGGACCGTTTCCCTTACGGAGCGCGGCGGCGTCAGCCTCCGGCGACCGCCGGGATGATGGAGATGCCCGCGCCCGCCGGGGTGGCGGTCTCCAGGCCCTGCTCGAAGCGGACGTCGTCGTCGTTCACGTACACGTTCACGAAGCGGCGCAGCTTGCCGTCGTCGTCCAGGACACGCGCGGCGATGCCCGGGTGGCTCGTCTCCAGGGACTGGATGACCTCGGAGAGGTTCGCGCCCTCCGCGGGGACTTCGGCCTGGCCGGCGGTGTAGGTGCGGAGGATGGTGGGGATACGGACCTTGACGCTCATGATGGGACCTTTCTGCGAAGTCGAAGTCGGAGTCGGTGGTCGGTGGTCGGCCTGACGGATCATCGGTTCGTCAGCGGGGTCAGCTTGGCCGCGTGATCAGCTCGCGGCAAGACCGGCTTCGCGGAACGCGTCGAGACTCGGGCGGATCGTCGCCGTCGGACCGGTCGTCGGCGCCACGGCGTCCAGCGTCTTGAGCCCGTCACCGGTGTTGAGGACGACCGTGGTGAGGGCCGGGTCGAGGACGCCGGTCTCGATGAGCTTCTTCGTCACGCCGACGGTCACCCCGCCCGCGGTCTCGGCGAAGATGCCCTCGGTGCGCGCCAGCAGCTTGATCGCGTCGACGATCTGCTCGTCGTTCACGTCCTCCACCGCGCCGCCGGTGCGCCGGGCGATGTCCAGGACGTACGGGCCGTCGGCCGGGTTGCCGATCGCCAGGGACTTGGCGATGGTGTCCGGCTTCTGCGGCCGTACGACGTCGTGGCCGGCCTTGAAGGCGGTGGAGACCGGCGAGCAGCCCTCGGCCTGGGCGCCGAAGATCTTGTAGGGGCGGTCCTCGACGAGACCCAGCCTGATCAGCTCCTGGAGCCCCTTGTCGATCTTCGTGAGCTGCGATCCCGAGGCGATCGGGATGACGATCTGGTCCGGCAGCCGCCAGCCGAGCTGCTCGCAGATCTCGTACGCGAGGGTCTTGGAGCCCTCTCCGTAGTACGGCCGCAGGTTGACGTTGACGAAGCCCCAGCCCTCGCCCAGCGGGTCGCCGATGAGCTCGGAGCAGAAGCGGTTGACGTCGTCGTAGTTGCCCTCGATGCCGACCAGCTCGCCGCCGTACACCGCGGCCATGACGACCTTGCCCTGCTCCAGGTCGTGCGGGATGAAGACGCAGGAGCGGAAACCGGCGCGGGCCGCGGCGGCGCCGACGGCGCCCGCGAGGTTGCCGGTGGAGGAGCAGGAGAGGGTGGTGAAGCCGAAGGCGCGCGCGGCCTCGACGGCGATGGCGACGACGCGGTCCTTGAAGGAGTGCGTCGGGTTGCCGGAGTCGTCCTTGATGTGGAGCGAGCCGGTGATCCCCAGCTCACGGGCGAGGTTGTCGGCCTTGACCAGCTTGGTGAAACCGGGGTTGAGGCTGGGCTTCGAGGCGACGTCCGCGGGGACCGGCAGCAGCGGCGCGTACCGCCAGATGTTGTCCGGGCCCTCGGCGATGCGCTTCTTCAGCTCTTCGGGGCCGCCGCTCGGCAGGTCGTACGCGACTTCGAGCGGCCCGAAACAGCTCGCGCAGGCGAAGATGGGGCCGAGGTCGAAACGCTCTCCGCATTCGCGGCACGAGAGTGCGGCGGCGGGTCCGAGGTCGACGGTCGCGTCGGTACCGCTCCGGACGGTCTGCACAGCCATGATGGCGAGGCCCTTTCTCCTCATCTTCCTCGCGACGTACTTCGCCACGAGACGGAATTGGCACCTTCCCCACCGTGACCTCATGGTCGGCGGGAGGGTTGCCGGGACTTCAACGGGCCGTTCCCTCAGTCCCTCTGGATGAGCGCTATGGCGCCGGAGCCTTGGTCCGGTGCGTTTGTTCACGTCCTGACCCCGGCATGCCGTGGTCATTCACGTTGTTCAAGACTGTAACCGAAGGGGCGGAGGGTTGAGATAGTCGTCCGCACCGCGAGATGGATCACGTTGCGGCATGTGCGCCAACGTGCGTGCCGACGTACGAGCCATGAGACATCACGTACCTGACCGAGAACGCGCGCAGGGAGTACCGAACGTGCTGGAAGAGGTGGAGCACTGGCTGACCAGGCGTTCCTGGTCGGCGGGGGACCGTACGCTCGACCGGCTCCTGGCGGCGAAGGCGGCGCGCGGCGCCACGGTGAGCGTGGTCCTGCCGGCGCTCGACGAGCAGGAGACGGTCGGCGCGATAGTCGCCGTCATCCGGCGCGAGCTGATGGAGCGGGTGCGGCTGGTCGACGAGCTGGTGGTGATCGACTCCGGCTCCGCCGACCGTACGGCCGAGGTCGCCGCGGCGGCGGGCGCGCGGGTCGTCCACCGGGACACGATCCTGCCGCGGCTGCCCGCGCTGCCCGGCAAGGGCGAGGTGCTGTGGCGGTCGCTGCTGGTGACGCGCGGTGACATCGTGTGCTTCGTCGACGCCGATCTGCGGGAGTTCTCGCCGGATTTCGTCTCGGGGATCGTGGGCCCGCTGCTCACCGAGCCCGAGGTGCAGTTCGTGAAGGCGATGTACGACCGCCCGCTGCGCCAGGGGCCGGCGCCGGAGGCCGGCCAGGGCGGGCGGGTGACCGAGCTGGTGGCGCGCCCGCTGCTCAACCTGCACTGGCCCCGGCTGGCGGGCTTCGTCCAGCCGCTGGGCGGGGAGTACGCGGCGCGCCGCTCGCTGCTGGAGCGGCTGCCGTTCCCGGTGGGGTACGGCGTGGAGCTGGGCCTGCTGGTGGACGCGCTGCACACGGTGGGGCTCGACGCGCTGGCCCAGGTGGACGTGGGTGTACGGCTCCACCGCCACCAGGACGACCGGGCGCTGGGGCGGATGGCCGCGGCGATCTACCGCACGGCGCAGCTGCGGCTCCAGCGGGGCCATCTCGTACGGCCGCGGCTGACGCAGTTCGAGCGGGGCGAGGACGGCTTCGTACCGCGGACACACCCGGTGGACACGGAGGAGCGGCCGCCGATGCGGGAGATCGCGGAGTACACGGCCGGACGCGCGGCGTAGCGTCGGATCATCGCACTATTTGCCTAGATTGCTCCCTCATGGAAATGAATCGCACGTTTTCGGGGGCTTCGGAACTGACCTGGGTGGTGCTGGCGCAGGTCGGCACCACGGCCGAGCGGCTGTGGCTGCTGGGCGGGATGACGTTCGCGCTGACGGCCGCGGCGGTGGTCGCGCTGGCCGCCGCGCGCGGCCGGCGCGACTAGAGAGCCCGCCGGACAACCCCCCGGAGGGGCAGCCTCCGAGCGGTCTCCGGTCGGCATCCGGGCGGCCTCCGGGTGGAAGGGGCTCCCGGGGCCGGGGATGTCACACGAGCCGTACGTTTGAGCGTTTCCGGGACGGGCTAGGTTTCGCGACATGGTTACCGAGCCGTCAGAAGCTTCCGGACCCTCCGAGCCGGCCGCCACCGGCACCCCCGCGCCCGCCCGTGTCCTCGTGGCCTCCAACCGCGGCCCCGTCTCGTACACACGGCACGACGACGGGACGCTGGAGGCCCGGCGCGGCGGCGGCGGACTGGTGTCGGGGCTGTCGGCCATCGGCTCGGACGACGACGCCATCTGGGTGTGCGCGGCGCTCGGCGAGGGCGACCGGGAGGCCGTGCGGCGCACGGAGGGCCGCCTCGACCCGGCCGACACGGGCGGGCAGCGGGTACGGATGCTGGGCATCGAGCCCGAGGTGTACGCCGCCGCGTACAACGACGTCGCCAACTCCACGCTCTGGTTCGTCCACCACATGCTCTACCAGACCCCCCTGGAGCCGTCCTTCGGCCCGGAGTTCCGCGAGCGGTGGGCGGCGTACGAGACGTACAACCGCGCCTTCGCCGAGGCGCTGGCGCAGGAGGCGGCAGAGGGCGCGGCGGTCCTCGTGCAGGACTACCACCTGGCGCTGGTCCCGGGGATGCTCCGGGCGCTCCGCCCCGACCTCAGGATCGGGCACTTCTCGCACACGCCGTGGGCGCCGCCGGAGTACTTCCGGCTGCTGCCCGACGACATCGCGGAACGGCTGCTGCTGGGCCTGCTCGGCGCCGACCGGCTGGGCTTCCTCACCCGGCGGTGGGCGGGGGCGTTCAAGGAGTGCGCCCGCGCCGTGCTGGCGGGGCGCGGGCTGACGGCGCACTGGCCGGACGACGGCGCCGTGGACGGCGGGCCGCCGTACCTCACCTGCCCGCGCGCCGGTGACGGCCCGGCGGACGGCCGGACCTACCTCGCGGTCCACGGCCTGGGCGCGGACGGCGACTTCCTGCGCGAGCGGGCGCACCGCCCGGACGTGGCCGAGCGGATGGTGACCCTGCGCGAACAGATCGGCAGGACGGCGGACGGGGCCGACCGGAAGACGATCGTCCGGGTGGACCGTACGGAGCTGTCCAAGAACATCGTCCGGGGCCTGCTCGCCTACCGGCAGTTCCTGCTCGACCACCCTGAATGGCGCGAGCGCGTGGTCCACGTCGCCTTCGCGTACCCCTCCCGGCAGGACCTGGCGGTCTACCGCGACTACACGGCGGAGGTCCGGCGGACCGCCGACGCGGTCAACGCGGAGCTGGGCACGCCCGGCTGGACCCCGGTCGTGCTGCACGTCCTCGACGACTTCGCCCGCTCCCTGGCCGCGTACCGCCTGGCCGACGTGGCGCTGGTCAACCCCATCCGCGACGGCATGAACCTGGTCGCGAAGGAGATCCCCGTCCTCTCGGAGCGCGCCTGCGCGCTGGTCCTCTCCCGGGAGGCGGGCGCCTGCGCGGAGCTGGGCGAGGACGCGCTGGTGGTGAACCCGTACGACATCGGCGCGACGGCCGACGCCCTCCACGAGGCCCTGACCATGCCCGCCGCCGACCGAGCGGACCGCGCCAAGCGCCTGGCCGCGGCGGCGACGGCACTGCCGCCGCAGCGCTGGTTCCTGGACCAGCTGGAGGCGCTGCGGGCCTGAGGCCCCTCTCAGCCCATGGCCGGAACCAGAGCGGCCAGGAAGTCCGCCAGGGCGGCCGGGCCCGGGAGGACGAGGTCGGCCCGTTCGGCCAGTTCGGGGACTTCGGTGCCGCTGGCGACCAGCAGGCCCGGGTGGCCCTCCGAGCGGAGCTTCTCGACGGCCGCGTAGGCCGGCAGGTCGCCCAGGTCGTCGCCCGCGTACAGGACGGTCTCGGCGCCGACCTCGCGGACGTACTCCAGCAGCGCCACGCCCTTGTCGACGCCCGGCGGGCGCAGCTCCAGGACCATGCGGCCCGGTTCGACGATCAGGCCGTGGCGCGCGGCGAGTTCGGCGAGGGGGTCGCGCAGCGCCTCGAAGGCCGCCCGGGGGTCGGTGGCGCGGCGGGTGTGGACGGCGACCGCCCGGCCCTTCTCCTCGATCCAGGTGCCGCGCCAGGCGCTGAACTGTTCGAGGAAGCCGGGGAGTTCGGCGCGTACCGCCGCGACGCCCTCGTGCGGGGCGGGGGCGTGGACCGTACCGGAGACGGCGTCCCAGCGCTCGGCGCCGTAGTGGCCGAGGACGACGAGGTGTTCCAGCCCTGGCACCCCGGCGAAGCCGCCGTACCGTACCGCGACCTCGGCGGGGCGGCCGGTGACCACCGCGACGGAGGCGACGCGCGGCGCGAGGGCGGCGAGGGCGGGGAGCGCGCGCTCGTGGGCGCGGGCCTGTTCGGGGTCGGGGACGATGTCGGCGAGGGTGCCGTCGAAGTCGAGCGCGACGACGGCTCCGCCGGGCCGGGCGAGGAGCGCGGCCAGGCCGTCGGCGCCGGCGGGGGTGGTCGGCTGCGGCAGGGAGTACGAGTGGCTGCCCATGCTCCGACCTTATCCACGTCGGCCGCCGTACGGGCCGTACGGGCGGAAACCCGGCCCGTACGGCCCCGGTCAGCGGCGTTCGCGGCGCGCCGCCCTGACCCGGCGGAGCCGGTTGACCGTCACCGGGTCGTGCTCCGCCGCCGCCGGGTCGTCCAGCAGCGCGTTCAGGAGCTGGTAGTAGCGCGTCGGGGAGAGGCCCAGTCGCTCACGGATCTCCCGCTCCTTGGCGCCGGGGCCCGGCCAGCCGCGCCCCTCCATGGCGAGTACGGCCCGGTCCCGCGCGGAGAGCCCCGGGGCGGGCTCGGCGGCAGGGGCGGGCCCGGTCCCGGGCTCGGCGGCAGGAGCGGGCCCGGTCCCGGGCTCGGTCTCGGGCGTGGTCATGTCGGTGACACGCTACTCGGACGCCTCCGCCGCCGACGCGTCCCTGGCGACCTGCCCCAGCACCGCCTGCGGGCTGGCGCCGCGCTCGACGGCTTTGCCGATGTTCTTCTTGAAGCTCTCGCTCACCCGCGACCACGAGTCCTTGCCGTACGGGAACAGCTCCGAGTCGGGCAGCGCCGTCAGGAACGTCCTCAGGTCCTTGTGCTCCGGGTCCGCGAGCATCGTCTCGTTGGCGCTGTAGGTGACCGGCAGCAGGTCGTACTGGCCGGCGAAGCTCAGCACGTTCTTGTCCTCGTACGAGAAGTTCAGGAACTTGCCGATCTCCTCGCGGTGACCGTTCTGCTTGAACCCCATGATCCAGTCGGCGACACCGACCGACGGTGCCGCCTTGCCGTCCGCGCCGGGCAGCGGCACCATGCCGACCTTGACGCCCCGCTTCGCCGCGTCCTTCATCAGCGTCGGATGGCCGTTGAGCATCCCGACCTGGCCGCTGGTGAACGCCTTGAAGGCGGTGGCGCGGTCCAGCTCCTTGGGCGGGACCGGGCCGGTCAGCCCCGCCCCGACGAGGTCCTTCTGGAGCCAGGTGAAGGTCTTGACGTTCGTCGGCGAGTCGATGCTGTACGAGCCGTCCGCGTTGTCCGTGTAGCCGCCCCCGCCGCTCAGCAGCCACATCAGGGTCTCGCCCTGCGCCTCCTCCGTGCCGAGCGGCAGCGCGAACGGGGTCGTCACACCGTCCGCCTTGAGCGCCTCGGCGTCCGCCTTGATGTCGTCCCAGTCCTTCGGGGCGCTCACCCCGGCCGATTCGAAGAGGTCCTTGTTGTAGAAGAGCAGCCGGGTCGAGGCGACGAAGGGCATCCCGTACTGAATACGGTTGACCTCTCCGGCCTCCGAGAGCTGGTCGAGAAAGTTCGACTGCGTGGGTATGGAGAGCAGATCATCGGCGGCGTAGAGCCTGCCGTCCTTGGCATAGTGGGCGTACGAACCGATCTGCGCGATGTCGGGGGCCTTGCCCTCCTCGACCATCCGCGCGACATCGGTGTCGATCGTCTTCCACGGCCGGATGGAAACCTGGATCTTGATTCCGGGATTGTCGGCCTCGAACGAACTCGCCAAGGACTCCCAGTAATTCCTGGAGCTGTCGTCGGCGTTGGTGCCGTACTCCGCGGCGACCACCTTGAGCGTGACATCCCGGGCCGCCGGTGTCCCTCCGCACCCCGCCAGCGCCGCCGTCAGGCCACATACGGCCACCACCGCCGCCATTGTCCGGTAACCGTGATGGCGCTGTCGTACAGGTCGCACAGGTCTGTTCCCCTGCCTTTGTCGTTCTTTCGCTGCGCGTAAGGCCCTGACCGGTCCCCCATGACGCACTGTTGTGGACTGCCGAGTACTGACAATCGAGCAAGTGATTTTCCCTCATGGGCAGTTTGAGGTCTACGGGGCGGCGGTTGCGCTTCCGCAACGTCTGATTTCCCGGGTCCACACGGCGTGAATGTTCTGTTCTTTTGTATGCACAGACAACAATCCGGAGGCGGCGGGCGTAGTGGACTAGACCTTTCAGGATCCGCAGGCGAGACTGTCCACGTGAGATCCGACAGGCACGTCAGACACGTCATCGCCCTGGACGTGGGCGGCACCGGGATGAAGGCCGCCCTCGTCGGCGCGGACGGCACGCTGCTGTACGAGGCGCGGCGCGCGACCGGCAGGGAACGCGGCCCCGAGGCCGTCGTCGAGACCATCCTCGGCTTCGCGGCGGAGCTGCGCGCGTACGGCGTCGAGCACTACGGCGCGGGCGCGGTGGCCGCCGGGATCGCCGTGCCCGGCATCATCGACGCGGAGCGCGGCATCGCCGTGTACGCCGCGAACCTGGGCTGGAGCGACCTGCCGCTGCGGGACCTGCTCGCGGCGCGGCTGGACGGCGCCCCGGTGGCCCTGGGTCACGACGTACGCACCGGCGGCCTGGCCGAGGGGCGGCTCGGCGCGGGCCGGGGCGCGGACCGGTTCCTGTTCGTACCGCTGGGCACGGGCATCGCCGGGGCCATCGGCATCGGCGGCGCCATAGAGGCCGGCGCCCACGGCTCGGCCGGCGAGATCGGCCATGTCGTGGTCCGCCCGGACGGGCCCGTGTGCGGCTGCGGGCAGCGCGGCTGTCTGGAGACCCTGGCGTCCGCCGCCGCGGTGACCCGCGCGTGGCGGCTGGCGAGCGGCGACCCGGAGGCGGACGCGGCGCAGTGCGCCCGGGCCGTCGACTCCGGCGACCCGGCTGCCGTACGGGTCTGGCACGACGCGGTCGACGCCCTGGCCGCCGGCCTGGTCACCGCGGTCACGCTGCTGGACCCGGGCACCCTGATCATCGGCGGCGGCCTCGCGGAGGCGGGCGACACCCTGTTCACGCCGCTGCGCGGGGCGGTGGCCGAGCGGGTGACGTTCCAGAAGCTCCCCGAGATCGTCCCGGCGGCGCTCGGGGACACGGCCGGGTGCCTGGGGGCGGGGCTGCTCGCCTGGGACCTGCTCGACGGCGGCCCGCGGCCCGGGTCGTCCACGTCGCCCCCGCCGCCCCGGTCGTCCCCGGCGGCCGCGTCGTCCCCGGCGGCCCCGGCATCCCCGGCGGCCCCTTCATCCACATCGTCCCCGGCGGCCTCCTCGTCCGCCCCCGCTTCCCCATCCGCGCCTTCCCCCGCTCCCTCCCACCCCGACGGGCCGTCCGTCGGGCTTCCACTCGCCCCGGAGGTAACCGCCTGATGGCCGCTCGCGCCACATCCGCCGTACGCGCCGAACCCGTCGTCCTCACCGGCGCCCGGGTGGTGCTGCCCACCGGGACCGTGGACGGCGGGCGGGTGATCGTCCAGGGCGGCCGGATCGCGGGCCACGCCCCGGCGGACGCCGCCACACTGGACCTGACGGGCCACTGGCTCGTCCCCGGCTTCGTCGACCTCCACAACCACGGCGGCGGCGGCGCCTCCTTCACCTCCGGTTCCGTGGACGACGTGCTCAAGGGCATCCGGACGCACCGCGAGCACGGCACCACCACACTCGTCGCCTCCACCGTCACCGGCGAGATGGACTTCCTCGCCCAGCGCGCCGGGCTCCTCTCCGAACTGGTCGAGCAGGGCGACCTCGCCGGAATCCACTTCGAGGGACCGTTCATCTCCCCCTGCCGCAAGGGCGCCCACAGCGAGGAACTGCTGCGCGCCCCCGACCCGGCCGAGGTGCGCAAGCTGATCGACGCGGCGCGCGGCACGGCCAGGATGGTCACCCTCGCCACCGAACTCCCCGGCGGCATCGAGTCCGTACGGCTGCTGGCGGAGCACGGCGTGATCGCCGCGATCGGGCACACGGACGCCACGTACGAGCAGACCGTCGAGGCCATCGACGCGGGCGCGACCGTCGCCACGCACCTCTTCAACGCGATGCCGCCGCTCGGCCACCGGGCACCTGGGCCGATCGCCGCGCTGCTGGAGGACGGGCGGGTCACCGTCGAGCTGATCAACGACGGTACGCATCTGCACCCGGCCGCCCTGGAGCTGGCCTTCCACCGCGCGGGTGCCGACCGGGTCGCGTTCGTGACGGACGCGATGGACGCGGCGGGCTTCGGCGACGGGCGCTACGAACTCGGCCCGCTCGCCGTCGAGGTGACGGACGGTGTGGCGCGGCTGGTGGACGGCGGCTCGATCGCGGGCTCGACGCTGACGCAGGACACGGCGTTCCGGCGGGCGGCGACGGTGGACCGGCTGCCGGTGGAGGACATCGTCCGGGCGATCTCCGCGAACCCGGCGCGGCTGCTCGGCGCGTACGACCGGATCGGCTCGCTGGAGCCCGGCAAGGACGCCGACGCGGTGGTGCTGGACGCGGAGTTCGGGCTCAAGGGCGTGCTGCGCAAGGGGGAGTGGGTGGTCGACCCGCGCCTCGGCTGACCCGCGCACGCGGATCCCCGAAGCGGTCGGCCCGGGATCTGGGCCAAGGGCGACCGCGCCTCGGCTGACCCGCGCACGCGGATCCCCGAAGCGGTCGGCCCGGGGTCTGGGCCAAGGGCGCTCTTTTTGACATGATCGCTTCGGCGCTCCATCACGCGACCGCGTACCCAGGCAGGGGGATGGATGATCCTCACGGTGACGCTCAACACCGCGCTGGACATCACGTACCACACGCCCGCGCTCGTCCCGCACACCACCCACCGCGTCAGCGAGGTCGTCGAACGCCCCGGCGGCAAGGGCGTGAACGTCGCGCGCGTGCTGACCGCGCTGGGGCACGAGGCCGTGGTCACCGGGTTCGCGGGCGGCCGGACCGGCGACGTACTGCGGGAGCTGCTGAGCGGCAGCGGCCGGCCCACCGCCTGGAGCGGCCGGCCCCGCGCGGCGCGGCCGGTCGACGCGCTGCTGCCGATCGCCGGGGCCACCCGCCGCACCATCGCCGTCGTGGACGCCTCGACCGGCGACACCACCCAGCTCAACGAGCCGGGTCCGGTCGTCTCCGCCGCCGAGTGGACCGGCTTCCTCTCCCACTACGACCGGCTGCTGCGCACCGGCGCCGAGGCCGTGGCGCTCTGCGGCAGCCTGCCGCCGGGCCTCCACGTCGGCGCGTACGCCGAGCTGATCCGCCGGGCCCGCGCCGCCGGGGTCCCGGCGCTCCTCGACACCAGCGGCGAACCCCTGCGCCGGGGCGTCGCCGCCCGCCCCGACCTCGTCAAGCCGAACGCCGACGAACTCGCCCGGCTCACCGGCTCCCGCGAGCCGGTGCACGCGACGCACGACGCCCGGCGGCGCGGCGCCCACGCGGTCGTCTCCTCGCTCGGCCCCGACGGCATCATCGCGATCACCCCGGACGGCGCCTGGCGCGCGGCGCCACCGGGACCGGCCAGGGGCAACCCGACGGGCGCGGGCGACTCGGCGGTGGCGGGGCTGCTCTCCGGGCTCGTGGAGCGCCTGCCGTGGCCGGCCAGGCTCAGCCGGGCGGTCGCGCTGTCGGCGGCGACGGTACTGGCCCCGGCGGCGGGCGAGTTCGACGCGCGGGTCTACGAGGAGCTGCTGCCGCGCGTCACGGTGACGGAAGTCCCCCGCCGCGCGGGCGAATGAGTCCGCCCGGACCGGGGGCGGACCCTCACGTCTTCGGGGGCGTGACTTCCAGCCAGTCGAGGATGGCATCGCACTGGTTGCCCTGCTCGCAGGAGATCTTGAGGGTGTTCTTGCCCGCCTGGAGCTCGACCGGCGCCCACGTGGTCTGCCAGTTCTTCGCCAGATCCGGGTCGTCGGAGTTGATGAAATTCTTCAGCCCGAGAGGGGAGTTGTTCGCCTTGCCGTTGACGGTCAGCGTGGCGTTGGCGTCCTTGGCCGGGATGGCGTAGCGGACGGAGAGCGCGTAGTTGCCGGCCTCCTTGACCTCGGCGGTCCAGGTCACCGAGGCGCCGACCGCGTTGAACCCGGTCACGTACGAGCCGTTGGTGCCCTCGGCTCCCTCTATGTCCGTGGCGAGCGCGGCGGGCGGCCCCAGCTTGAGGGTCGCCGCGTCCTGCTTGGGCAGTCCGATGCCGTCGGCGGACGTGTCGTCGCCGCTCTCCTCGTCCTTGCCGGACGCGGAGGCGCTCGCCTCCGGCGACTGGCCGGTCGACACGGTCGGGTCCGAGGGCCCGGCGTTGTCGTCCTGGTTCTTGTCGTCGCCGCTGGAGAGCAGCGCCGCTGTGATACCGATCACCACGACCGCGACCACCGCGATCGCGCCGATCAGCAGGCCTCTCGTGTTCGGGCCGCCGCCGCTGCCACGTCCGCCGCGCTGGGCGGGGACCTGGGTGGTGGCGGCGCCGTTCTGCCGGCCGTGGCCGTGCCCGTGGGCGCCGTGCTGCGAGGGGGCCTGCTGGCCCTGCGGAGCCTGGCCGTACGCCTGCTGCTGGCCGTACGCCGCCTGCTGCGGCGGCGCCGTCTGCTGACCGCCGTACTGGCGCTCGCCGACCGCCCTGACCTGGTTGTACGACGTCCTGGGGACGCCCGGCTGAGTGGTCGGACCCGGGTAGCCGTAACCGCCCTGGCGCCGCTGGCCGGCGCCCGCCGCCGCCTGTCCGTCTTCGTACAGGTAGCCGAACGGGTCGTCGTCCTCAGGCTTGTTCGCGCCGTTGTTCCCGGCCGTCATCGGTGGTCACTCCTTACCATCTCGCCAGCGTCGCCGACCGGCCGAGCCTACCTCGTACGGGCAAGCCTACGGACGGGTCTTGACGGGTGGCAGCCAGTCTGCGGATCTCGGGTGAACTTCCGATCGCGGGCTTGTAGCAGCCCTGTCCCGAACGGCCCCGGCCTCGGCGATCCGGTCATCCCGCCCGTCGGTGGACCTGCTTGCGCGAGCGCTTCTCGACGTACATCCGCTGGTCGGCGGATTGCAGGACCTCCTCGACGGACATGCCGCAGCTCGCCCAGCTGATGCCGAAACTCGCGCCGACACGGACGGCCCTGCCGTCCACCCGGATCGGCGGAATGATCGCGTTCCGCAGCCGCACCGCGAGGTCGGCGGCGTCCGCCGAGCCGAGGCCGTCCGCGAGGACGACGAATTCGTCACCGCCGAGCCGGGCCACGGTGTCGCCGTCCCGCACTCCGGTGGTGAGCCGGCGCGCGACCTCGATGAGGACCTCGTCGCCGGTGTTGTGGCCGAAGCGGTCGTTGATGGACTTGAAGCCGTCGAGGTCGCAGAAGAGGACCGCGAGCCCCTTCGTGCCGTCGTCCGCCGCGCCCTCGCCGGGCGCGACGAGGTGGACATGGCCGTCGAAGCCGCCGGAGCCGGGCGGCGGCATCCCACCGCCACCGGCGCCTACGCCGCCGCGACGGCCCGCGCTCTCCTCGTACCCGTCGTGGGTGGAGTACCCGTCGCCGGGGCCGCCGGTGGCCGCGTATCCCTCGCCGCCGCCACGGCCGTCGTACGCGTCGTAACCGGGCTCGTACAGGACGGTGCCCTCGTACCCCCCGTACGCCGCGTCCAGGGCCTCGACGGCGGTCTCCCGGACGCCGAACGGGCGCGAACAGAGCCGAGAGCTGAGGCGGGAGCGTAGCTCCGCGCTGTTGGGCAGGCCGGTGAGGGAGTCGTGCGAGGCCCGGTGGGCGAGCTGGAGTTCGCGGCTCTTGCGCTCCTCGATGTCCTCGACGTGGGTGAGGAGGAAGCGCGGGCCGTCCGCCGTGTCCGCCACGACGGAGTTGCGCAGCGAGACCCAGACGTACGTGCCGTCCCGCCGCCCGAGGCGCAGCTCGGCGCGGCCCCCCTCGGCGGAGGTGCGCAGCAGCGTGCCGATGTCCTCGGGGTGGACGAGGTCGGAGAAGGAGTGGCGGCGCATCGCGGAGGCGGGGCGGCCCAGGAGGCGGCAGAGCGCGTCGTTGGTGCGCAGCAGCCGGCCGTGCTGGTCGCCGCCCATCTCGGCGATGGCCATGCCGCTGGGCGCGTACTCGAACGCCTGGCGGAAGGATTCCTCGCTGGCCCGGAGCGCCTGCTGCTCGCGCTCCAGGCGGACGAGGGCGCGCTGCATGTTTGCTCGGAGGCGGGCGTTACTGATCGCAATGGCCGCCTGGGACGCGTACATCTGGAGCGCTTCCTGCCCCCAGGGTCCCGGCCGCCGGCCCCCGCGCGGCCGGTCGACGGATATCACGCCGAGCAGCTCGCCCCCGCGCCCGGCGGCGTGCGCCGGCGGATCCTTGCGCGCGGCCGAGTACATCGGGGCGTAGAGGCGGTCGGCGGGGTGCCATTCGTCCTCGAAGCGGGGCTCGGGACCTTCGGTATACCACTGGGGTACGTCGTCCTCCAGCAGCACCCAGCCCTCGGTGTGCGGTATGAACCGCAGGTCACCCCAGGTCTCCCCCATGGCGAGCCGGCGCTCCCAGGAGGAACGGGAGCCGACCCGGCCGGTGATCAGAGCCTCGGCGGCGGCGCTCCCCGCGAAGGCGGCGACGACGAGATCGCCGTCGGCCTGGACGACATTCACACAGGCGAGTTCATAGCCGAGCCCCGTGACGACGCCGTCGGCGACGGTCTGCAGGGTGTCCGCCAGACTGCGTGCGGTGTTGAGCTCTGCGACGGCTTCGTGCAACTGCCGCAGGGTCGCAAGACGGACGTACGGCTCCGACTCGGTCTCCATTGCTCGCTCTCCCCGAGACCTCGACAGCAACTCCAGGATTCTCATCGGCGCTTGTGTGGCACTGTCCCCGCCACTGAATCACAGCGAGCTGTTCGCCAGGTACACAGGGTCAACAATTACCTCTCTCTGTGTCTCAAGTCACACGGCCCGGGGAGGGGTGGAATGCCTGATGGAAGCGCTCCCGCGCCTTTGCGGAAGACAAGTCCCGGCCCTGGGGGAGCCGAGCGGAGCGTGACAGGGAAGGCGGTCCGGCACTGCACGGGAACCGGCTCCGGGACGGTACGGAACGCGGGTCCCGGCACGGTGCGGAACATGGTCCGGCGGCGGTGTACATGCGGAACACGGTCCCGGCGCGGTCCTAGGACCTGGCTGGTCCCCTGGTCCGATGCGGGCGCGGGACCGCCGAGACTAGCGTCTGCCTCGTGTCCCAGACGAGTCCCGCACCCCGCACCGAAGCCGTCCCCCATGCTGAGGGGGTGAGCAACGACGAGTTCCGCGCGGCCCTCGCCCGGCTGGCCGCGGGCGTGGTGCTGGTGACGGCGCACGAGCCCGCCCTGACCGCGGACGGCCCGCGCGGCGAGGACGCCGGCATGACGGCGACGGCCTTCCTCTCGGTCTCGCTGGACCCGCCGCTGGTCCTGGTCAGCGTCCGCAACGGCTCCCGGATGGACGACCTGCTCGCCGAACAGCCGCTGTGGGCCGCGTCCTTGCTCTCCGAGAACCAGCGGCACATCGCGGGCCGGTTCTCGATGAAGGGGCGGATCAGCGACCGGCTCCTCTTCCAGGACCTCCCGTACCGGCGGGGCGAGGTGAGCGGCGCGCCGCTGGTGGCGGGGGCGCTGGCGACGCTGGAGTGCCGTACGGAACAGCGGGTCGAGGCGGGTGACCACACACTGGTGATCGGGCGGGTGCTGACGGCGGATCTGACCGCCGGGGACGGCGGCCCGCTGACGTACTTCAAGGGCCGCTACCGCCAGTTGGGCCAGGGCTGACCGCAGCGGGCCGTCCCACGCCCCCGCACCCGTCCGGCCTTGTCCGGCCCCGTCCAGCCTTGTCCGGCCCTGTCCGCGCCCCTACCAGTCGCGGCCGGTACGACCGCGCTTCGTCTGGGC
The DNA here is from genome assembly GCF_040685895.1 of Streptomyces sp. NPDC088124. Classification (NCBI taxonomy): domain Bacteria; kingdom Bacillati; phylum Actinomycetota; class Actinomycetes; order Kitasatosporales; family Streptomycetaceae; genus Streptomyces; species Streptomyces sp. NPDC088124. The sequence goes on from NZ_JBFBJB010000040.1 coordinate 65,777, forward strand.
GCGCTGCTTCTTCTCGCGCAGCCTGCGCTCGTTGATCCCGCGCGGGATCTTCGTCTTGCGGCGGGGGCGCGGCGGCGGGGCCGTCGCCTCGGCGAGCAGGGCGGCGAGCCGTACGGACGCCGTCTCGCGGTTGCGCCACTGGGAGCGGTGCTCCGACGCTCGTACGGTGAGCACGCCACCCACCAGCCGGTTCGCCAGCCGCTCCAGCGCGCGCTCCTTCCAGACCGGCGGCAGTGCCTCCGTCCCGGCGAGGTCGAAGCGCAGCTCCACCTGCGAGTCGCTGGTGTTGACGTGCTGGCCGCCGGGCCCCGACGAGCGCGAGAAACGCCACATCAGCTCGGCCTCCGGCAGGGAGACCGAACCACGTATGACATGAGGAGGCCCGGACATGTCCCCATGGTGGCCTGCCGGCACCCCTCGCGTCACTTCCTTAAACGGTGCCGCCGTCACCCTCCTCGGTAAAGAAAGTAAAGGGGGGCGGAACCTCCGGGACCTCTGCCCGCGTTATGCCGGATGACGGTAGCTTCGGGGCCGACTCGAAGCCCGCACACGACAACGAAAGGGACATCCCATGGCTGTAAGCCTGTCCAAGGGCGGCAACGTCTCACTCACCAAGGAGGCGCCCGGCCTCACCGCCGTCACGGTCGGCCTCGGCTGGGACGTCCGCACGACCACGGGTACGGACTTCGACCTCGACGCCTCGGCGATCGCGGTGAACGACGGCGGGAAGGTCTTCTCGGACGGTCACTTCGTCTTCTTCAACAACAAGGCGACGCCGGACCAGACGATCGTCCACACCGGTGACAACCGGACGGGTGAGGGCGACGGCGACGACGAGGCGATCAACGTCAACCTGGCGGGCCTGCCGGCGGACATCACCAAGATCGTCTTCCCGGTCTCGATCTACGACGCCGAGACCCGCAGCCAGAACTTCGGCCAGGTGCGCAACGCGTACATCCGCATCGTGAACCAGGCCGGCGGCGCGGAGATCGCCCGCTACGACCTGAGCGAGGACGCGGCCACGGAGACGGCGATGGTCTTCGGCGAGCTGTACCGCAACGGCGCGGAGTGGAAGTTCCGCGCGGTCGGCCAGGGGTACGCCTCGGGCCTGGTGGGCATCGCGACGGACTTCGGCGTCAACCTCTGATCATCCGCCGCTGATCACCGGCGGTCCGACGCAGGGCCCCGGCTCCGGCCGGGGCCCTGCGCGGTAAGCGGTCCGGTACCGCGCGTACAGCCAGGCGCGCGGACCGCCGCGGTCAGAACTCGCCGGTATCGAGCTCGAACCCAAGAGGCTCGGGCAGCGGAATGGTTTCGGAGATCTTGTACGGGACCTTCCGCCGGTAGTCCTCGCCGAAGGGGGCTGTGCACAGCACGGCCTGATCCACTTCCCTGTCGATCAGGAGATACACGGGGATGCCGGCGCGGGCATAACCCCGGATCTTCCGCACCCGGTCGTTCTCCCCCGTCAAACGCGAGGTCACCTCCGCGACCAGCAGCGCGGGGGCCGGATCGTGGTACTCCAGTTCATCCGCGAAGCTCCCCTTCGGCGCGACCACCAGATCGGGAACGATCCTGCCGCTGACCGAGGCGCCCGGGACGAACAGCCCGATGCCGGTGTAACGGCCCAGGTCCTTACGATGATCACGGACCTGGCCGCCAAGTTCCGAAATGATTTCTTCGTGCTCGCCGTTGGCTGGTGGCGTCACGCGGATCTCCCCTTCGATCAATTCCACGCGCCACCCCTCGGGGGCAACCGCGCTGAACACGTCGAAGGCCGCTTCTACCGCCATGGCCGGGACCCTTCCCTTGAGCCTGTCGAGCAGACGCTTGTAGTCACGCGTGTCGTCCTCGGTTTCGTACGACTCGTATTCCGGAACAGGCAGTGCCACGGCGGACCTCCTTCGCACACGGAGCGACACTGCCAGCGTAGGGCGCGGCCCCGGCAAAGAAACCGAAGCGCTTCACTCGAACGTGTAAGCGGTGACGTTTCTCCAGGCCAGAGCGGTGCGGGCCGCACGACGGCCTTTCATGGATCGGAGGTTCGTTCGGGCGTGGGACCATCGGGGCGTGCTCGACATCGGCTACTCCCTCTCCCGGCGCTTCCCGGATCCCCCGCAGACCGACTACCGCCGCGCGGAGGTCAAGGAGCTGCGGCACGATCTGTTCTGCGGGGACGTCTATCTCGCCGACACCTCCGCCGACCGTGAGGTGTCCACCGCGTGGGGCTGGGTGCCCGTGCTCGACTTCGCCTGGGCCCTGTGCGACATCGTCGAGCGGATCGACCAGGACCCGCGCGGCAGCCGTTCCGCCACCCCGCAGTACGCCGAGCTGGACTTCACGGAGTCGGCGGACCGGATGTTCTTCCGGCGGCGCTTCGGGTGGGTCGACATCGAGGCCGACTGGATGCACGGCGACGAGCCGCCGCTCACCTTCAGCCACCGGCTGCTGCGCCGGGAGGCGCGCGACTTCCTGCACGACCTGATCGCGGACCTCACCGATCTGCACGACGGACTGGCCGACAACCCGGCCGTCTGGGACCTCCAGAGCCGCTTCCCCCGCTGCTGAACCGGGCTCGGTCGCCGCAGCCACCACGGCCGCCACAGGGCCGTCGCACAGTCGTCACACAGCCCACTCATGGTTCCGGGCGTGCCCATGCGTACATCGCGCCTCCCGGGGCAGATGCTGTCTGCCGGGGCACTGCCAGGGACGCGGGCGACCGCATCCTCCCCCCACCCGAATGGCGTGCCACTGGAGTAGCGCGTGGGCCTCGGCCTCTCCCCCCAGGTCGGGGCCCATGGCGTTTCCCGGCGGCCGCGCGCTGCCCGGCCGCCGGGCTACCGGGCCGGACCGGTCAGTCCTCCACCCGTACACCGATCTGCGCCGCGAACGCCGGTGCGAGATGCAGCAGTTGCGCCGAGCTGATCACCGCTCCCGCGAGCCGGTCCAGCCCCCGGGCGATGTCCAGCTCGGCGACGGTCCGCAGATCGACGTCCTTCATCCGGACCCCGCTCAGATCGGCCCTCCGGAGCACACAGTCCCGGAACTCCACCCGCTCCAGCTCCGCTCCCCCGAAGTCCGGCTCGGCCAGCACACACCCCTCGAACACCACGTCCTTCAACCGGGCCTTGCGCAGATTCAGGTAGTCGATCTTCCCGCCCCTGATCAGCACCCGCTCCAGCGTCGCCCCGTGCAACTGCGTGCCGCCCAGCCGCGCGTCCACCACCTCCACATCGCGCAGGGACGCCCCCGAGAGGTCCGTACCCACACCCCGGACACCCGACAGGACACAGTCGACGAACCGCGCCCGCGCCAGCCCCGTCTCGTCCAGCGCGCACTCCCGCAGCGCGCAGTCGATGAACCGCCCGCCCGGTCCGTCCTGCCCGCCCAGGTCCAGGCCCTGGAACTCCAGGCCGTCGTAATCCCCGTCCGGCTCCAGATCACCGCCGTACGGGCTCAGCGGCGGGAGCCGCACCTCTGCCCGCCGCGCCGCAGCCGTCCCGCTCTTCGCCGTCTTCCTCGCCATGCCCCCATGGTGGCCCACGGCACTGACAACGCCCCCGATGTCACATCCGACAGGCCATCTCACGTCACCTGGGTGAGCGTGCCGCGCGGCACGCGATCACGCGAACGAGGGAGAGAGACCACCATGGGCAGCAGCCCCAGCCCGAGCACCGGCCGGAGCCCGAGCACCGACTTCGGCCCGAGCACCGGCATCACCGTCGTCGGCGGCGGACTCGCCGGGCTCACCGCCGCCATCACCGCCGCCGAGGCGGGCGCCCGCGTCACCCTCCACGAGGCCCATCGCACCCTCGGCGGCCGGGCCAGAACCGCCGAAGGCCCGTACGCGGCCAACGAAGGACCGCACGCCCTCTACCGGCGCGGGCCCCACTGGCACTGGCTCAAGCAGCGCGGGCTGCTCGGCCCCCTGGCCAACCCGCCCCTGCGCGAGGCCGCCCGCTTCCGCTTCCACCACGGCGGCGCGCTGCGCCGTATCCCGCCCGCCGGTCTGTTCGCCCTCGCCCGCCGCAGCGCCGAACGGGCCCCCACCGACGTGGACTTCCTCACCTGGGCCACCGAGCGGGCCGGCCCCGCCACCGCCCGCGCCGCCGCGCACTACGTCGCCGTGGCCCTCTTCCACCACGACCCGGGCTCGCTCTCCGCCGCCTTCGTCCAGGAGCGGCTGCGGCGCGCCGCCGCGCTGCCGCCGGAGGCCACGTACCCGGCCGGCGGATGGGGCGGGCTCACCGCGCGGATGGCCGGACACGCCCGGAACCTGGGCGTACGGATCGAGACCTCCACCCGGGTCGACACCCTGCCCGACGGCCCCGTCGTCGTGGCGACGTCCCTGGACGCGGCCCGGCGCCTCCTGAAGGACGACGGGCTGCGCTGGCCCGGCGGGCGTACGGTCCTGCTCGACCTGGCGCTCCGTACCCGCCGGGGCGACCCGTTCGTCGTCTCGGACCTGGACGCCCCGGGGTGGCTCGAACGGTTCACCGCGCAGGACCCGTCCCTCGCCCCGGCCGGCGAACAGCTCGTCCAGGGGCAGATCCCGATCGGCCCCGGCACGCCCCGGGCCGAAGGGCTCGCCCGCGCCGAGCACCTGCTCGACCTCGGGTTCCCCGGCTGGCGTGAACGCACCGTCTGGCGGCGCGAGGCGCTGGCCAACGGCCGTACGGGCGCGGTCGACCCGCCGGGCACCACCTGGCGGGACCGGCCCCGCATCGACCGGGGCGGGACCGGCGTCTTCCTCGCGGGGGACCAGGTGGCGGCGCCGGGAGTCCTCTCGGAGGTGGCATTCACCAGCGGGATCACGGCGGCGTCGCTGGCGCTCAAGGCGCTCGCCAGGATTTCCGCCGGCGGCGCTTGACCTCAAGGTAACTTGAGGTCGGAGGCTGGGTGTCACCCGGGCCGCCCGTACGCGCGCCCGCCCACCCGACCCCAGGGAGCCCGCCATGCACGCCGTCCGCCTCCACGCCTTCGGCCCGGCCGAGAACCTGACGTACGAGCACACCGAGGACCCCGTCCCGGCCCCCGGCCAGGTCCGTGTCGCCGTCGCCGCCGCCGGGGTCCATGTCCTCGACACCGCGCTGCGCCAGGGCATGACGGGCCCGTACCCCGCCCCCGTCGAACTGCCCACGATCCCCGGCCGGGAGGTCGCCGGAACGGTCGAGTCACTCGGCGAGGGTACGGACCCGGGCTGGCTCGGCAAGCGGGTCGTGGCACACCTGGGAATGGTCCCGGGCGGATACGCGGAACTCGCCGTCACCGACGCCGCCCGGCTCCACGAGATCCCCGCCGGGCTGGACGAGGCCGAGGCCGTCGCGATGATCGGCACGGGCCGTACGACGCTGGGCATCCTCCAGTTCACCCGGCTCGGCCCGGAGGACATCGCCGTCGTACCGGCCGCCGCCGGCGGGATCGGCACGCTGCTCGTGCAGTACGCGAAGAACGCGGGCGCCGCCGTCATCGGCCTGGCGGGCGGCCCGGTCAAGGTCGCCCGCACCGCCGCGAACGGCGCGGACCTCGCCGTCGACTACACGCTCCCCGACTGGCCCGAACAGGTCCGCGCCCACCTCCGCGACCGTCTCGGCGGCCGGGGTGCCACCGTCGTCTTCGACTCGGTCGGCGGCGCGACGGGCCGCGCGGCGGTGGACCTGCTCGCGGAGGGCGGGCTGCATCTCGTCTTCGGCTGGTCGGGGGAAGGGCTGCTCGACGGCTCGCCGCTCACCTTCACGGAGGAGGAGCTGGCGGAGCGCGGCATCACCTCCGAGTCCGTACTGGGCCCGGTGATGATCCAGAAGGCGGGCGGCGACCTCCGCGTACTGGAGGAACGCGCCCTCGCGGAGGCGGCGGCGGGCCGGCTGCGCCCGGCCGTACAGCGCTTCCGGCTGGCGGACGCGGCGCGGGCACACGGCGCGCTGGAGACGCGCGGGACGATGGGGAAGGTGATCCTGGAGCCGTAGTGCCCCCGGCGTCCTTGCGATCCACGGCACCAACGGCGACATCAGCCGCTGACGCGGCGGGCGCTCCCTGATCCAGCTGATCCGAACGACAGACCCTAGCCCGCGAGGAACGGCCCCAGTACCGCGGCGAGTTCGGCAGGCGCGTCCAGTGCGATGAGGTGGGCGGCGGTGGCGAACTCGACCAGAGTGGCGCCGGGGATCTCCGTCGCGTACCGGTGGCCGATATCCCGGAAGTCGGCGACGTCGAGCCCGCCGATCCCCACCAGCGTGGGGGCGGTGATGGCGGCGATGCCCTCGGTCGCGGCGCCCTGGGAGTGTTCCTCCACCGCGGTCTGGTTCACGAGCGATGTCCGCAGCGGGCCGCGGAGTTGGCCGGCCAGTCCGGCGGCCACGTCGTCCCAGCCGCGGGCGGGCCCGCGCAACCACATGTCGAGGTTCACACGAATCGCGGCGTCCAGGTCGCCCGCGGCCAGGGCCGCGGTCTCGGCCTCGTCGTACGCGACCATGTCCGCGGACCAGTCGTACCCCGGCCAGGGCGCGGCGAGCAGTGCCAGGGAGTGCACCCGGCCCGGGTGGGTGAGCGCGAAGTCCACGGCCACGCGGCCACCCCAGGACGCGCCCACGAGCCGGACCTGTTCGTGGCCCAGGTGGTCCAGGAGACGGCGCAGATCGTCGCTCTCGCTGAACGGTCCGGTCGGGGGTGCGGACTCACCGAAGCCGCGCAGGTCGTACCGGACGACCGTGTGCCGTTCCGCCAGGGCGGGCACGATCGCGTCCCACATGCGGTGATCGGCGACGCCCGCGTGCACGAGTACGACGGGCGGTCCTTCGCCGGTGACGACGTAGGAAAGGTGGCCGGGATCGTCGGCGAGTATGCGCATCCGCAGATGCTCGCACGGGGGTCAAGGGCGGAGCGCGGCGACATCGACGGACGGCCCGCAGCATTCCCGCCGTACGAGAGGCGGGCGGGCCGGATCCGTGGTCTCCTGTCCAGAGATTGTCCGATCTTGCCATGGATCATCCGGATACTTGTGCGGAGAACCGCGCAGAGATCCCACGCGGCGCCGCTGCGGAGCCACTGCGAGGGAAGTACGCGATGAGCGACCCGCCGACACCCGGCGCCCCGGACGGCTCAGGGCCCGGCATCCCGGACGGCTCGGGCGCCCGGGCCGGCTCGGAGGCCGACGTCCCTGCCGGCTCAGGGTCCGGCGCCCCGGCCGGCTCAGGGTCCGCCGCCCCGGCCGGTACCTCCGACACCGACCCCGAGGCCCATCGCTGGTGGGGGCTCGCCGTCATTGCGATGGCGCAGCTCATGGTCGTGCTCGACGCCACCATCGTGAACATCGCCCTGCCCTCCGCCCAGCGCGAGCTGGGGCTCACCAACGGCAACCGGCAGTGGGTGATCACCGCCTACACCCTCGCCTTCGGCGGGCTGCTGCTGCTCGGCGGCCGGATCGCCGACCGCGTCGGACGCAAGCGCACCTTCATCATCGGCCTCATCGGTTTCGCCGCCGCCTCCGCACTCGGCGGCGCCGCGCAGGGTCCCTCCATGCTCTTCGCCGCCCGCGCCCTCCAGGGCACGTTCGCGGCGATCCTCGCGCCCTCCGCGCTCTCCCTGCTCACCACCACCTTCCGCGACGGCAGGGAGCGCGCGAAGGCGTTCGGGATCTACAGCGCCATCGCGGGCGGCGGAGCCGCCATCGGGCTGCTGCTCGGCGGCGTACTCACCGAGTTCCTGTCCTGGCGCTGGTGCCTGTACGTGAACGTCCCCGTCGCCGTGCTCGCCGTGACCGGCGCGTTCACCCTGCTCCACGACCGGGCCGGGCACAAGGAGTCGCGCCTCGACATCCCGGGCGTCCTCCTCGGCTGCGGCGGGCTCGTCGCCCTCGTCTACGGCTTCAGCGAGGCCGAGTCCTCCGGCTGGTCGTCCCCTCTCGTCCTCGGTCTGCTCTGCGGCGCGGTCACGCTCCTCGTCGCCTTCGCCCGGTGGCAGACGCGCGCGCCGAGCCCGCTGCTGCCGCCGCACATCATCCGGGACCGCAACCGGGGCGGCTCCGTCCTCACCATGTGCCTGACGACGATCGGCATGTTCGGGCTGTTCCTGTTCCTGACGTTCTTCCTGCAGAACATCCTCGGCTACTCGCCGCTCAGGACCGGCCTGGCCTTCCTGCCGATGTGCGCGATGATCATCATCGGCTCGACGCAGATCGCCGCCCGGCTGCTGCACTTCGTACCGCCGCGCCTGCTCATGGGGCCCGGGCTGCTGCTCGCGGCGGGCGGGCTGTTCACGCTCACCTTCATCGACACGCGCTCCAGCTACGCGGCCCACATCCTGCCCGGCACGCTGATGCTCGGCCTCGGCATGGGGCTGACCTTCCTGCCCGTCATGTCGGTCGCCACGTCCGGGGTGGCGGCGAAGGACGCGGGGGTGACCTCCGCGACCGTCAACACGGCGCAGCAGGTCGGCGGCTCCATCGGTACGTCGCTGCTCAACACGGTCGCGACGACCAGCACCACCGCCTATCTGACGGGCCGCCTCGCGGCGGCGGCGCGCACCGGCGGGCTCACCCCGGCGCAGCGGTCCGCACTCGTGGACACGGGCACGGTCCACGGCTTCACCGTCGCCATCGGCTGGGCGGCGCTGATCCTGGTGGCGGCGGCGATCCTCGCGATGACGCTGGTCACCGCGGACTCACCGCGCCGGCGGGAGCGGAGCGCGGGCCCCGCCCCGGCCGTCGCCCCGGGTCGCGGGTGAGTCAGCCGCGCCCCAGCGCGGCCAGCGCCCCGTCCGTCAGCCGGAACACCGTCCAGCCGTCCTGCGGGCGCGCCCCCAGGGACCGGTAGAAGGCGATCGACGGCTCGTTCCAGTCGAGGACCGACCACTCCAGGCGCTCGTAGCCGCGCTCCACGCAGATCCGGGCCAGCTCCGCGAGCAGCGCCTTGCCGTGGCCGCCGCCCCGGCGGTCGGGGCGTACGTACAGGTCCTCCAGGTGGATGCCGTGCACCCCGCGCCAGGTGGAGAAGTTCAGGAACCAGAGCGCGAACCCGACCGGCTCGCCGTCCGCCGTCTCCGCGAGGTGCGCGAAGGCCGCGGGGCGCTCCCCGAAGAGCGCCTCGTGGAGCTGTTCCTCGGTCGCGCGCGCCTCGTGCGGGACCTTCTCGTACTCCGCGAGCTCCCGGATCATCGCGTGGATCACCGGTATGTCGGCGGGTGTGGCGGTACGGATCATGTGCCCAGCCTGCCCTCTCCCCCGGTCAGCGCGCCAGCAGCGCCCGGCCGATGGACACCTGCACGGGATCGAACTCCCGGTCCCCCTCCCGCAGCCGCCACAGCAGGTTCTGGAGGACACGCCCCAGCGTCCAGGCCCTGGCGGCGCCCCGGTCCAGGCCCAGCGTCTCCGTCAGCAGGTCGAAGCGCCACAGGGTGTCGTCCGGGTCGAAGCGGTTGCTGAGCGCGGGCATCAGCTCGAACCCCGGGTCGCCCGCCAGGGGCTTCGGGTCGATCGCCAGCCAGGGTTCCCGGTCCGCCGCGATGATGTTCCCGAAGTGCAGGTCCCAGTGGAGCAGCCGGTCGCCGGGCGCGTCCGCGACCTCCCGTACCGCCGCCGCGCAGTCCAGCACCAGCCGCCGGTCGGGACCGGCCGGCAGGGTCGCCGCCCGCGCGGGCGTCTCGTCGAGCATCCGCGCGGCGATGTCCCCGAGGCGGCGCAGCTCCGGCGGGGCGGGCGCCGCGCTCAGCCGCGCCAGCAGCCCGGCGAGGACCGGCATGGCCGCCCGCGGTGCCGGCGTTCCGAGGTCGCGGGTGGACAGCCGCTCCAGCAGCAGGGCGCCCGTCGTACGGTCGTACCGCAGCAGCCGTACGGCGCCGTCGCCGCCCCAGGCGCGCAGCGCCACCGGCTCGCCGGCCGTCTCGTCGTCCACCGCCTGGAGTTTGAGCATCGCGGGCGCGCCGTCTGTGTCCTCGACATCCTCCACCGGCAGAACCAGCGCGCATCTGCCGCTCAGCGAGGGGCCGTCGACCCGCAGCCGCCAGCGCGCCAGCAGTTCGGCGGCCATACCGGGCAGGGCGGCGACGAACGCCCGGCCCTCGGGGCCGTGCCACCTCGACTGCGCTTCCGCGAACTCCTCCGGGATGTCGATCACGGCTCCGATCCTAGAGCCGTGGGTGAATCGCCCCATGCGCCGTTTTCTCAAGGCCTGGGCCAGGATCCGCGGCTGGATCACGAGTGCTCCCGGCACGTATCTCTGGCTGGCCGCGCTCTTCGTCACGACGGTCGCGCTGCACCAGATGTCGCCGGATTTCGAGGAGGACTTCCTGCGGCAGCGCTCGACCAACATCCACGAGCTGTCCACCGACCCGGTCCGGGTCCTCATCGCCAGCGCGTTCTGGATCGACGGCGGTACGTGGCTCCCGTACGCCGTGCTCTACACGGTGTTCCACGCCCCGGCCGAGCGGTGGCTCGGCACGCTGCGCTGGCTCGCGGTCGTCGTCCTCGCCCATGCCGGCGCCTCGCTGATCAGCGAGGGGGTCCTCGGCTGGGCCGTCCGCCACGGGCACGCGCCGCCATCGGCGGTCAACACCCTGGACGTCGGAGTGAGTTACGCGCTCGCCGGGGTGACCGGCGTTCTCGTGTACCGGATTCCCCGGCCCTGGCACCTGCCGTATCTCGCCGTGGTCCTGATCTTCTTCGGCACGCCGCTGTTCGTCGGGCCCTCCTTCACCGATCTGGGCCACTTCGCGGCCGTGCTCATCGGTCTCGCGTGCTACCCGCTGACGCGGGTGGCGGGCCGGCCCGCCGCCTTCCGCCTGGCCGGCCGGTCCGGCGGCCGGCGGACCGGGTGCCCGGCCGGGGGCCGGCGCGGGTGCCGCGCCGGGCGCCGGATCAGGAGGCGCCGGACCGGCCGACGGTGAACGTGGCTCCGGGCTCCGCGTGCTCGACCGGCCCGGCGAACCGGGCGGCGGCGCGCGTCACCGCCTGCCGCGGGGTGAGGAAGCGGCCGACGTGCGTGACGATCAGTCGGCCCGCGCCGGCCGCGGTCGCGGTGTCGCCGGCGTCCTCCGGGGTGTGGTGCACCGCGGCACCGTCGGCCGGCGGCCGGTCGCTGTCGGCCTCGCAGAGCAGCACGTCGCACCCGGCGGCGAGGCGGGTGAGGGCCGCGCACGGCGCCGTGTCGCCGGAGTAGACCAACGAGGTCCCGCCGCCCCGCGCCGTCTCCTCCCCCGCCGACGCCCCCGTCTCCTCTCGCGTCCCTTCCCCGGTCCCTTCCCCGGTCTCCGTCTCGATCCGGACGGCGAACGCCGGGATGCCGTGCGACACCGCCCCGGTCGTCAGGGTGAGCCCGCCGACCACCGCACGGTGGCCGTCGTACAGCTCGTGGACGGCGAAGGCGGACTCGACGGGACTGCGCTCCGCACCGTTGGTGAGGAAGTGGGCCAGCCGGTCGGCGATGCCCGGCGGGCCGAACAACGGTATGGGCGCGGCGAGTTGGATGTCCGCGAAGAGCGCACCGTAGTAGGCGGTGAGCAGGTCGGCGCTGTGGTCGGCGTGCAGATGCGAGATCCAGATCGCGTCCAGCTCGTCCAGCCGTACGTGCCGCTGCAACGGCGCCAGCGTCCCCGTACCGGCGTCCATCCACACCCGGGTGGTACCGCTGGACACCAGATAGCCGGAGCACGGGTTGTCCACGCTCGGGTACGGTGTCGCGCTGCCCAGGACGGTGAGGCGGAGAGGCCCGTCGCTGCTCATCACACGATTCCAGGAAGGGCCGCAAGCGCGCCCCCCTCGATGAGCGGTACGTGACCAACGGACCGGCCCTGAACTGGTCATGACGGTCCGACTACGCTGGTCCCGTGGTTCCCGGACGATGGAGTGTGAGCATGAGCGCTGGTCGGACAGCGGTGGTTCAGCAGGCGGCGCCGGTACGGGCCGGGCACCGGCTGGAGATCGCCCGCGCCGCCACCGAACTGTTCACGGCCAAGGGGGTCGAACACACCTCCCTCGCCGACATCGCCGACTCGGCCGGCATCCCGACGAGCACGCTGTGGAGCCACTTCACCTCCAAGGAGGAGTGTGTCGCGCCCCTCTACTCCTTCGGTACGGAGCGGATCGCCCGGCGGCTCGACACCTGGCCGCCGGACCACCCCCTCATCGACGCCTTCGACGCCTTCGACGGCGAGGACTGGCTGACACCGCCCGGCGGCAACGGTGAGGCGACCCTGCTCGCCGTCCTCGACGCGCTGCGGCTGACCCGCGACGAACCCGGGCTGCACGCGGTGTGGATACGTGAGAGCTTCGCCGCGCTGCCGCTCGTCGCCGGCGCCCTCGCCGCCCGCTCGGGCCGCGGGGAACCGGGGCTGGACGCCACCGTGCAGGCGGGCATGCTGCTCTCCGCGCTCCAGCTCGCGCTCCGGGCGTACGCCTGGACGCCCCCGGAGGCGCGCCATGTCGACCTCGTGGAAACCCTCCTGGAAGCGGTGCGGGTAGCGATGCGCGGCCTGCCCGCCTGACGATCCGACTGACATTCGGCCGATCTGCTGGCTGCGCCCCTTTCCTGTCGCTACGGTGCCTGGCATGGACTCCAAGGACGAACGATCCGCCGAGGACTGGCCGCTCCCTCCCTCCTGGATGTGGGGCTGCACGGAGTGCACCGTGCTCTACAAGGCGATGAAACGGGCTCCCGAGGTGGTGGACGCGGCGCGCGCGGCGGGCGAACCGGGCATCGACTACGACCCCATGGACACCGTGGTGACCACGCAGATCCGGCTCGCGCGGCACATCGCCACCGACCACGCCCAGGATGTCCCGGCCGTGGACGAGAGCTGCGACCGGTGCGTGTCGGACATCAGAGCCAAGCAGTTCCCCGCCGTACTCATGCTGGAGCACCGGGCCCGCCATCTCTTCGCGCCACCGAGCATCGCCGGCCTGATCTGACGACCGCGGCCAACTCAAGGCCTTCCGGCGACCGGCAACCGGCCGGTGGCGTACGGCGACCGGTCACCGGAAGGCGGCGGCGTTCTCCTCGGCCCACTGCCGGAACGTCCTGGCGGGGGCGCCGGTGATCCGTACGACGGTGTCGCGCACCTTCAGCAGCTCGTCGTTGACGTCGCCGCCCGTGACGTCGAGCACCGCGTCCGCGGCCTCGTCGCCGAAGAGGGCGGCCAGCCGGCGGTGCGCCTCCCGCCGGCCGGTCTCCACGCACGGCACGTCCCGCCCCAGGGCCGCCGCGATGGCCCCGACCTGCTGCCGGGCCGAGACCGGCGCCGGCCCGGTCAGCTCGTACGTACGCCCGTGATGCCCCGGGCCGGTCAGCGCCACGCGGGCCACCGACGCGATGTCCGCCGGGTGGACGGTGGGGAGGCCGGTGTCCGCGTAGGGCACGCGGACCGTTCCGCGGGCGCGGACGGTGTCCGCCCACAGCAGGGCGTTCGAGGCGAACTGCGTCGGCCGCAGGATCGTCCACGCCATGCCGCTCTCCTTGAGCGAGCGCTCGACGGCCAGGTTCTCCCGGGCGGGGCCCAGGTGCGGGTGGGTCAGGGCGGTGATGGACGACACCAGCACCACCTGTTCCACACCCGCCGCCCGGGCCGCCGCGAGGATCTCCGCGTCCGCCCCGGCCCGCGGCACGACGCGCGACACGAGGAAGAGCGCGCGCACCCCCACCAGCGCGGGCCCCAGCGACGGCGCCCGGGCGAGGTCGCCGCCGACCGCCTCGACGCCGTACGGGATCCCGCTCCCGGCACGGGCCCGTTCGGGATCACGGGTGAGCGCGCGCACCGGCCCCGCGCCCGCCGCCCGGAGCTGCCGGAGGAGGGCGCCGCCGACGTTTCCGGTGGCGCCGGTCACGAGGATCATGAGGTTGCTCCTGTCGTCGGGCGGTGTTCGGTACGCCACGAACGTAGAACCTCGACCAAACTTCAGGTCAAGGAGTCCCAGGCACCTCGGCCCTCACTCCCCACAGCCTTCGGCCCGGCGTCACTTCGTCGCGCCGGAGACCTCCGCCGGCTCGGCCGCCCCGGCGGCCGATCCCGCCGCCGGGGCGGCCGCACGGTGGCGCGGGAGGAAGAGGCAGAGGGCGAAGGCGAGGAGGGCCGCGCCACCGCCGATCGCCATGACCACCTTGAAGCCGTCCTCGGAGGGGAGCGCGGTGGTGCCGAGGGTGATGGTCATCTGGGCGAGGACGACACCGGCGACGGCACTGGCGACCGACGTACCGATGGACCGCATCAGGGAGTTGAGGCTGTTCGCGGCGGCCGTCTCGGACGGCGGCACGGCGCCCATGATCAGGGCCGGCATGGCGCCGTACGCGAAGCCGATACCGGCGCCGATGACACAGGAGGCCAGGATGAGGTGCCACACCTCGGACATCAGCAGGATGTTGAGGCCGTAGCCGGCGGCGACGATGAGGGCGCCGATCATCAGGGTGACCTTCGGCCCCTTGCTCTTGGAGATGCCGGCGGACAGCGGGGCCATCGCCATCATCACCAGGCCCTGCGGGGCGAGGACCAGACCGGTGTAGAGCATCGACTTGCCCAGGCCGTAGCCGGTGACCTCGGGGAGCTGGAGGACCTGCGGCATGACCAGGGACATGGCGAACATCGAGAAACCGAGCGCCACCGAGGCGAGGTTGGTGAAGAGCACCTGACGGCGGGCGGTGGTACGGAGGTCCACCAGCGGCTCAGCGGTACGCAGTTCGAAGAAGCCCCACGCCACCAGGACGACGACCGCGAAGGCGAACAGACCGAGGACGGTGCCGCTGGTCCACCCCCAGTCGCCGCCCTTGGAGATGCCCAGCAGCAGGGCGACCAGGCCGGCCGCCAGTCCGAGGGCGCCGAGCAGGTCGAAGCGTCCGCCGGTGCGCACCTCGGACTCGGGCACGAGCACCGCGACGAGTACGGCGGCGACGGCGCCGAGGGCCGCCGAGGTCCAGAACAGCACGTGCCAGTTGAACCGGTCGGCGATGAGCGCGGCCGAGGGCAGGCCGAGCGCGCCGCCCACCCCGAGCGAGGCGCTCATCAGCGCGGTCGCCCCGGCGAGCCGCTCGGCGGGCAGCACGTCCCGCATGATGCTGATGCCGAGCGGGATCACGGCGCCGGCCATGCCCTGGAGCACCCGTCCGACGATCATCGGGACCAGGGTCTCGCTCAGCGCGCAGACGACCGATCCGGTCACCAGCAGGGCGACGCTGACCAGCAGCATGCGGCGCTTGCCGTACATGTCGCCGATGCGCCCGGCGACCGGGGTGGCGACGGCGGCGGCGAGCAGGGTGGCGGTGACCGCCCAGGCGGTGTCCGACGCCGGGGCGTCGAGGTACTTGGGGAGATTCGGGACGATCGGGATCACGAGCGTCTGCATCAGCGAGACGACGATTCCGGCGAAGGCCAGGACCGCCACCACGGCGTTCGCCCTCGGCGGGGCGGCGCCCCCGGGGACGGGTCGGGCAAGAGTGTCGGACATGGAAGTTTTCCTCCGCGGAAGTGATCGGTCGAAGAACCGTCGGACGGGACCCACCCGTCCTGCTTGACTCAGGCAACCATATTGCCATTGATTGACTTAAGCAACTTTACTTAACCGTGACCGACCCTCCGGCGGCCGCGGCGACGGCCGGAAATCGACACTCTTGCTTAACTCAGGCAAGTAGCTCTACGGTGGTCCCATGTCCACACCCCCACCCGCTGCGGAGCCTCCGGGCCACCCCGTACCGGCGGACCTGACGAACGAGATCGAGCGGGGCCTCACCCGCCTCACCTATCTGACCGGCCGGATCCGGCGGCACGAACACCTGAAGGCCGGGACCGGGCTGCCGCTCGACCGGGCCGCCGTGGCGATCCTGCGACACCTCGCCGCCGCCACCGAACCGCCGCGCCCCGGCACCCTCGCGGTCCGGCTCTCCGTGGAGGCGTCCCATGTCGCCCGGCAGCTACGCCACTTGGAGCAGGGCGGTTATGTGCTCCGCGCCCCCGACCCGGACGACCGCCGCGCGCAGCGCGTCCGGCTCACGGACGCCGGGCTGGCCGCGGTGGACCGCGTACGGGAGGTGAGCCGACGCAGCATGGCGGGGGCCCTGGCCGACTGGTCGCCGGAGGAACTGCGGCAGTTCGCCACCCTCTTCCGCCGGCTGGTCGACGACTTCACCGCCGGCTCCGAGGACCGCTCCGAGGACCGTGCCGATGCCCGGCCCTCCACCTGACGCCGGCACCACGCCCCGCACGGACCATCCCTCTCACCGACCCTCTCACCGGCCCTCCTCCCGGTCGCCTGACCGGCCCTCTTACACGAATGGCCTTGTCATGCAGAGCAGCCTCGAAGAGAAACCCTCGCCGCGCCGCGGTGCCGGGCAGCACGTCCTGGTCGTCGCGGACGACCCCGGCGTCAGCGAACTGCTCGCCACCACCATGGAGTTGGCGGGCTACCGGGTCGGCACCGCATACACCGGCGCGGAGGGGATGGTACGGCTCACACAGCACCGTTTCGATCTGGTCGTCTGGGACGCCACGCTGCCGGACCTGGCGGGGTTCGCGCGGGGTCGCCGTGTCGTACCGGCGGACCGCCCTCCGCTGCTCTTCCTGGCCGCGTGCGACGCGCTTCCCCGTCTCGCCCGCGAACTCAGCCCGGGGGCCGAGGACTACGTCACCAAGCCGGTACGGATCGCCGAGGTGCTGGCCAGGGCCGAGGCCCTGCTGGGCGCCCGCCGTCCCGACCGGTACGAGGGGCCGCCCTGCTACGGCGACCTGGTCCTGGACGACGCCACGTGCCGCGCCCGGCGCGGGCCCCGGCCGCTCGGCCTCACACCCGCCGAGTACCGGCTGCTGCACCATCTGATGGCCAACGCGGAGCGCGTCCTGTCGAAGGAACAGATCAGCCGGCACGTCTGGGGCGAGTTCCGGGCCGGACAGGCGATCGAGAAGCTCGTCTCGCGACTGCGGCAGAAGGTGGACCAGGAAGAGCCCGCGCTGGTGCACACACACCGGGGCTTCGGCTACTGGCTCGGCTGCCCCGGCCACTGAACCGGCTAGGGTCTCTCGTTTGGATCAGGCTGGATCAGGGAGCGGGGTCTGGTGCCGTGGATCGCAAGGCGGAGGAGGGAGCCATGGCGGAGCCCTGGCGACCGACGACAACGCGGCGAGGCGCGGTGCCAGGGCACGCGAGCCCAGCCTGATCCAAACGAGAGGCCCTAGTCCCGGCCATACACCGTATCCGCCCGCTCCGGGGTCGATATGATCCAGTGTTGACAATGGCTTTGGGCAGCTCACACCGGAGGTCAGCCCCATGTTTGACGCGCTGAAGGACCTGAAGGACAAGGCCACGGACCTCGCGAGCGAGCATGGCGAGGTGATCGGCAACGGACTGGAGAAAGTTGCCGACGTGATCGACGACAAGACCGACGGCAAGTACAGCGACCACCTCGACACCGGCGTCGACAAGGCGAAGGACTTCCTGGAAGGCCTCCAGGACAAGAAGTCCTCGGACTGACCCGCCCCGCGCGGCGGCGTCACACCGGGACCGCCGCGCACACCCGGCGGCCCCGGAGAACCCGGCCCCTCGTGGATCCGTAACCCCGTACCTCCCGTGCCCCTCACCCCCTGGTCCCTTGATTCCTCGGCGCGTTGACCCTTCCCCAGGAATTGCAAACTTCTGCAATTGCCTACATGCTGTACGGGCCGCGCGCCCCGCCGTGGGAGCGGTGCGGCCGGAGGGAGAGCGAGGGTTTCGTGGGGGTTCCGCTGTACCAGGCGAAGGCGGAGTTCTTCCGGATGCTGGGGCACCCGGTGCGCATCCGGGTGCTGGAACTCCTGCAGGACGGCCCGTTGCCCGTACGGGACCTGCTCGCCGCGATCGAGATCGAGCCCTCCGCGCTCTCCCAGCAACTGGCGGTGCTGCGCCGCTCCGGGATCGTCACCTCCAGCCGCGAGGGCCCGACCGTCGTCTACGAACTGGCGGGCGGAGACGTCGCGGAGCTGCTGCGGGCCGCGCGGCGGATCCTCACCGAGATGCTGGCCGGTCAGCACCAGCTCCTGGAGGAACTGCGGGAGGCGGAGGTCCGGTGACCCGCCGCATCGCCCCGCTGCCCCACCGCCACGTACTGACCCTGCCCGCCAGACCCGCGTCCGTACGCACGGCGCGCGAGACCACCCAGCAGCTCCTGGCCGAGTGGGGCATCAGCCCGCACCACCCCGCGGTCGACCCGGCCCTGCTGATCCTGAGCGAACTGGTCACGAACAGCGTCCGGCACGCCGCGTCCCACTCCCCCCACGTCACCGTCAGCTATGCGGCGGGCTACGACACCCTTGTCTTCGCCGTCCACGACCGCCACCCCTACCAGCCCACCCTCCGCACCACTCCCACCGGCACCACCGCGGGTGCGGCCACGGGCGGCGCGAGCACCGGGCTGGCCACCGTCGCCGAACTCACGTCGAGCCTCGCGGGCAGCGCGGTCGTACACCAGGACGGGGACGGCGGCGGCAAGAGCATCTGCATCACGCTCCCGCTCTAGACCCGGCCCATGGCCCTGGTCACGGTGATCTCGATGACCACCCGCTCCGGGTTGACGCGGGGCGGCTTGTAGCGCCGGGTGTAGCGCCGTTCCGCCTCGGCGACCGCCTCCGGGTCGCGGCTGACCACGGCGGTCCCTTCGAGCGTGGCCCATCGGGCTCCGTCGGCCTGGCTGACCGCGACGTACGCGTCCGGCCCGGCCGCGACGACGTTCCTGGCCTTCGCCGTCCCACCGCCGGTGATGACACGGGCGAGGCCCGCCTCCGGGTCGTAGGTGACGCCGACGGGCACCAGATGCGTCGTGCCGTCCGGCCGGCGCGTGGCGAGCAGGCACACGTGCCGCTCCTCCCAGAACGCGAGGAAGGCCGGGTCCGCGAGCAGGGCGGGTGGTGCCATGGTGGAGGTCCTCCGGGTGGAAGCATCGGTTCCGCGGCGGGTCGGCGGCCCCGTACACGCGATGCTACGTGCGGCCGGGGAGACGGAAGTGTCCGCATTCCGGGGCCGCCGCGTTTCATGCGCCGGTCCTCTCCACGCCCCCCGATGGTGTGCACACGACCGCTTTCCCGCGCTGCCGCCCCCGGGGCTGGAACAGCTGCGTCTCACCGCCAGGGGAGGCGAAGGGCTGGAGACCTGCTACGAACGGCTCGGATGGCGTGAGATCGGCCGCCGGCCCGAAGCCCTCCGGCTCGCACCCGACGACACCCGCGACGAGGTCCTCATGGTCCTCGCCCCGCTCTGATCACAGAGGCATGGGGCCGCGGCGTCCCGGCCGTGCCTGCTGCCGCGCACCGGGCCGCAGCAGACAGCTTTTCCCAGAATTCAACATGGTCGCCCGGCCACGACGGAGCCGAAACAATCCGAACGGCCGAACCCATAAACAGCCGAACCCACAAACAGAAGAGAGTGTGGACACGTGGCGACGACGACCAGATATGCGCCGGTATCTCCCCAGGTCCCACCAGCGCCGATTCCCGTACTGAACCGGCGGCCGCTGCTCGCCGTCTGTGCCGGGCTCGGTTCGGTACTGCTGGCCCTGTCGGCGCGGCACGGGTATCACGTCGACGAGCTGTACAACCGGGCGTCCAGGGAGCACCTCGCGTGGGGGTACGTCGACCAGCCCCCGCTGGTCTCGCTGATAGCCAGGGTGGAGACCACGTTATTCGGCGACACCCTGACCGCGCTGCGCGTGGTGCCGGCGCTGCTGGCCTGTGTGGTGGTGTGGGTGGCTGCCCTCACCGCGCGCGAACTCGGCGGCCGTGGCGGCGCCCAGCTCTTCGCCGCCGCCGCGACGAGCGCCTCGGTCGTCACGCTCAACGCGGGGCATGTGCTGACCACCAACATCCCCGACCTCGTCGTCTGGGTGACGGTGGGCTGGCTGGTGATCCGTCTGCTGCGCACCCACGAGACCCGGCTCTGGCTCGCCATCGGCGCGGTCACCGGTGTGGGCATGCTCGCCAAGAACCTCATCGTGCTGCTGCTCCTCGCCCTGCTCGTGGGCGTGCTGGCGATGGGGCCACGAGCGGTCCTGCGCGGTCGGCACCTGTGGGCGGGCGCCGCGCTCGCCGCGCTGATCTCGGCGCCGGCGGTGTGGTGGCAGATCGCGCACGACTGGCCCGCGTTGGAGATGAGCGCCGCGTTGAAGACGGCTCTGGGGGAGGACTCCCGGGTCGCCTTCGTTCCGTTCCAGGTGCTGATGATCGGCTTGTGCCTCACCCCGGTGTGGATCGCCGGACTGGTGGCCCTGTTGCGCCGCGCGCAGTGGCGGGCGTTCCGGTCGGTCGGCCTTGCTTATCCGTTCATGGCGGTGCTGCTGATCGCCATCGGTGGGAAGCCCGAGTACACCGGCGGTCTCCAGTTGGTGCTGCTGGCGGCGGGCTCCGTCGTGGTGGTGGAGTGGGCGAAGACCACCGTCCGCCGCTCGCTGGCCGGTACCGCCCTGGTGGGCAACGCGGTGATGTCGGCCGTGCTCATGCTGCCGGTGCTGCCGATCGCGGTGTACGGGTCGAACCCGGTGCTGAAGGAGCTGGGGGTCTTCCAGCTCGACCAGGCGGCCTGGCCCCGGCTGGCCGAGCAGGTCGCCACCGTCAACCGGTCGCTGTCCCCGCAGGATCGCGCGCACGCCGTCATCTATGCCAACCACTACGGACTGGCGGGTGCCCTGGACCGATACGGACCGGAGCACGGTCTGCCGCCCGTCTACAGTGGTCAGAATTCCTACGCCGACTTCGGCAGGCCCGCCGACGACACCGACGTGGTCATCGCGGTCGGCGTGAACCGTAGGACGTTCGGCGCCCTGTTCACGAGTTGTGAGCCCAGCGGCACGTTCAGGACCGACCTGCCCGTCGCCGACCAGGACTCCGAGTTCCTGGTGTGCCGCGGTCCCCGCGAACCGTGGTCACAGCTGTGGCCCCGGCTCACCTGGATCGGCTTCCAGTGCCCGTACACGGCCGAAGCCATCACCGCCAAGAGCGAAAAAGGTTGCTCGCTGACGTGAGCGTGAGGGCTCCGAAGGGAGCCCTCACGACGCCCGGCCGCGCATCTGCCGCCCGCCGCCGCACCGCCACCGCCGCCTGGCAGGCCATCCTGGTCGTCGA
>NZ_JBFBJB010000041.1:0-84394 GCF_040685895.1 Streptomyces sp. NPDC088124
GGGCAGCTGCGGCGCCGGGGTGCTGTGTTTTCCCTCGTGGCTCGCCTTGCTCGTCCCGTGAAGGCAGTGAGTACAGGGGATCAGCGGAGCTGATCCGGATCTGGCGCTGAAGACCATCCTCGTCGCGTCAGGAGTCGAGCCATGAACTGCCCGAAATGCGCCATCGACATGGAATCGAACGCCCACGGCGTCCGCGCCAGCCAGAAGGCCGAGAAGGTCACGCACACGTGCTCCGGATGCGGCTACAGCGAGACGCGCTGACCATAGCTTCTTCGCCCTTCCATTCCTAGTCTGCTGCGATCTCGAAGGAAACCACGCCGATGAACACGCTCCAGACGATGCCCGTCTTGCCTGTCATTCTCATCGTCTTCGCCGCTGTCCTCGCGACGATGGGACTCGCCTTCCTCCTGCCGGACCTGATCGGACGGAAGCCGCAGGCCAAGAACCACAGCGGCAAGACCGAGCAGCGCGTCCGGCCCGCCGTCGGCAGCTACGTCCTCCTCGCCGAGCCCAGCGGCTACCTCGAATACGGGTTCGGTGCAGCTCCCGGAAGCATCGGCATCATCGTCCGGCATTCTCAGGGCGGCGTTGACGACACCACGGTGTTCGTCCACTGGCTGACGAAGCCGGACGACCTCGTGCACCAGGACCTCGCCGCCCTGAAGGCCGCACGCATCTACGGCGTGCGCTACGAGCTCCACGAGCTCGCCTTCTTCGAACCCACGCTGGCTGTCCGGACCAAACACTGACCAAGGAGTACTGACCACCATGAGTTTCCTCAGCCGCATCGGCTTCATCGAGACCGAAGAACAGGAGCGGGCCCGGCTGGCCCAGGCCCCCGAAGGCTCACTGAACCACTACCTGTCCACCCTGCCCGTGACCATCGAAGGCTGGCCCAAAGACCTGGTCGTCGAGCTGCCCTGGCCCCAGCCGCGCACCGATCAGTCGTACCGCGTCGTCGTGGTGCCGATCGAGTTCCGGAAGGACGCTCTGCCCGACGGCGTCGAGGAAGAGCCCGTGCCACGTAAGCGCCACTCCGGCTCCTGGATGTGCGCCGTGGTGTTCTCGACCCACCCGAGCTGCGCGGCTGGCGGCTTCCGTGTCGACGTCCCGGCCGCCGAGATCGCCCGCGGCCGAAAGGTCGACCTCGCTGGGGCCCTGGCCCAGGCCTGACCCCACGAGCGCAACGCATCCGCACCATCAGCCCCGCAGGTATCACGCCGTGCCGGGGCTCCTTGTCCTCGTGGCGCTGCGCTCTGTTCCCTGACCCCACGCCCGTCAACACCACCCAGCAGAAAGCGAGTTCCGCCACGTCCACAGTCGGTGAAGAGCAGAAGATCGACGCCGTTCACCGGCTGGGCGTGATGTCCGAGCGGCACCCCGAGCTGAAGCGCCGCGTGGCGGAGGCCCGGCTCGAACTCATCGAAGCGGAACGAAGGTTTGAACCATCGCTCAGTCTCAGACATCCGCCTTCGACGTCGCCGAGTACATCCTGCAGAAGCATGCGCAGAGCCCGACCTGCCGGCGGTGACCGCGATGAAGCTCCAGAAGCTCGAGCCCTCTTTCCGGAAGCGATCCAAGCCTGGGCCTCCGGACCCGTCTGTCCTGCGCTCTACGAGCTGCACCAGGGCCACTTCGAGATCGAGGTCGGCTTCGTAGCCAAGCGGCTGCGCGTGCGCATCAACGTCGAAACCACCTGGCCACGCTCAGAATGAGAGAGACCCAGCACCATGCACAACATCCCCCACCGGCTACACCACCGGCCCCAGCCTGGACACCGCAAGCGTCTGGGGCGCCTACCAGCGGCGCGTGGCCGACCTCACCGCCGAGACCCGCTGAACCCGCGACCGCCCGCCCCTCCACTGGCGGCCGGCCCCCGCCGCGCGACCGACCGGCGTGCGGTTCAACCCCCGAGAGGACCACGGCAGATGAGCACCACGGCCGAGACCCGCACCTGTCTGCACTGCGCCCGCGAAATCGAGTACATCGAGGCCGACGGACAAGGCGCCTGGTACGACTCGTCCAACCGGACCGGGTGCGTGGACGGTGAGCAGCCGCACGCCCCGGAGCCGCTGTGCGGCTCGTGCCAGGACTACGGCCTGATCGAGATCTGCCACGCGTCCACGGACGGCCTGATCGGGCACCGGCCGTGCGACGACCCCGCGTGCATCGGCAGGAGGGAGAAGGCCGCAGCGCGGGCGGCCGAGAAGCACACCGGCGAAATGGTGATTGGGTCCGAGGAGTTCGGCCCGCAAGTGTGCGCGAAATGCGGCTGGGGCGGCTACACCCCCGTTCCCGGCCTGTACGCGCAGGGACGGCCGGTCTACGTGTGCACCGCTACCGGCTGCGGCTACAGGGCCGACGTCTCCGCGTTCGAGCTGGGCGACGGTGAGCGCCTGGCCGTGCACGACGGCCGCCTCTACCTCGTCCGCCCCTACGACGGCGCCCCGTTCTAAGCATCACAGCCCCCGCCGCAGACGGTGTGCAGCCCGATCGGGTCGGGCTGGGGAGCACTCAGACCCACCAGCCACCAACCCTCGGGAGGAACCCCGCATGTCCCGCACCTTCGACACCGTCTCGCCCGCCGTCGGCGACCTCGTCCACCACACCACCGACGAGCCGTGGGACAAGCCCGGCACGATCACCCGCCTCTACGAGGAAGACGGCGACCCCTGGGCCACCGTCGAATGGCCCGCCCCCCGGAAACGTCGCCTTCGCCAACGACTACGCCCTCGATGAACTCCTGCCCGCCAACTGACCCACCACCGATCACGACAGCAACCCGAGAGAGGAACCCGAGAAGATCATGAGCGCCGAGCGGGCTCAGCCCAAGTACAGCCGGGACGGCAACGGCTACGTCTTCCAGTACCGCTACAAGGGAGCGACCGGTGTGGACACCACACGGTCCGTCCGCGTCGCCAAGATCAACTCATCGGAGTGGCAGGCGTCCGACTACTACAGCGACAACCCCTTCGAGGGCACGGTTGAGGCGACCCGTGCCAAGTCCGCTCACGCGGCGATGGACGCCATCGACAGGGAAGTCGAGGAAGAGAAAGCCATGCTCCAGGTCGCCGCCGAGGAGAAGCCGGCCGACGGCATGGCGAGCACGGCCGTGAACATCCCGGACATCACCGGGCCGTCCCCGCTCGTACCCCAGGTCCTCGGCGGCAGCCTGCCGCCGGTCAAGGTCACCCGAACCGTACAACCGGTCCCGGCGCCTCAGGCGAACGTGTTGCCGCACCTGCGCCCCGCCGACCAGGCCCAGCAGGACGAGGCGTGGCGTCGGCGTGAGGCGGTTGAGGGCGCGGTGGTGGGCCGGTGGGAGAACGGCACGAAGGGCAGCCTCCCCAAAGACGCCGACATGAGGACGTCCGCGCCGCCCTCCGCGTCCTCGGCGGCACCCAGAAGCACCACATGTCGTTGAAGCTGGCGCTCCTGCGCGACGAGTACGACGAGACCGAGCCCTCCACCTACGACGAGAACGAGGCCCGCGGCGCGTGGGTCGTCCCCGCCGGTCAGCCCGGCATGGTGAAGATCTACGCACTCCTCGCAGGCAAGCACACGCGTTTCGCGCACCGCTACCCCCACCTCTCCAAGGGCGCCGCGCATCTCCAGGAAGCGACCTGGACGGTGGAGAAGAAGATCTACGCCGACCGGTTCCACGAAGCCGGATGGTTCGTCGAACAGGACCACACCCTGTGCGTGGTCGCCTGGGCCCCCGGCAGCACCGGCGCACCCACCGGCACCACCGTCCAGACCACGAAGGCCGCCGCCGAGACCGGCCCCCCGATGCCCGCCGCACCGGCCGAGGCGACGGGCGAGCCGGAGCCGTCACAGGCCGGATCATCGAGCCTGCTGGGCGGCTCGCTGCGCGAGCACGCCTACTCCGGCCACATACACATCTTCGAGGCCGCCGTACGGCTGGAGGACTTCCGCCGCCACCGCGACCGGCAGTACCTCGCCCCCGCCGCACACATCGCCCGCCACGCCGCCGCCACCTTCCACGCTCGCATGGGCGACGGCAGCGAACTCACCTGGGACCTCGTCACCCGCTACCTCGTGGATATCCGCTCACACTTCTACAGCGCCGACCGCGACAGGTCGTTCGACCCGAACCCGCCGGCCGGGGACATGTTCGCCCGCGAACCCGCGACCCACCTGCCCGACCTGTGCCCTGAAGGCCACAACGCGGTCATGAACGCCGCCCGCCACCTCGACTACGCCGCACAGAAGAAGGACAGCGCGGCGGCCGACTGGGCGGACCGTCAGGCATGGCTGGCGGCCGACCACTTCCGTGACGCGCTCGCCAACGGAAGCCGGAAAACGTGGGTGATGATCTGCCGCTACGCGGCCGAGCTGCACACCGCCACCCTGGCCGCACGCCGTGAACACCGGCGCGGAACCAGCGACTGAACCCCCGAAACGTGCCGGGGCCGTCACCGGCCCCGATCTTGGCCCTGCCCGGCCGCCGAAGCGCGCGCAAAAGAGCCGGGCGGACGCAACTCATGCACGACCGATGCTAGGAGAGGATTCCCACGATATGAGCAGCAAGGCCCGCAGCGTCGTCCGGGAGACCGCCAAGCCCGAATACACCCAGTACACGCCGACCAACGGCAAGAAGCCCGACGGCGCCGACTTCGGCGTTGACGGCTGGCTGTTCGCGCTGCCCGGTGAGACGCTCGGCGGGGTCCGGTTCCCGCAGGCCATGTACGCCGCCTTTCAGGTGAGCGAGCGCGGCGCGCTGTTCTGGAGGGTGCGGGAGGTGGGGGGCGAGCGCAGGCAGGTCGGATCCGACAGCACGACGCGCAAGGGCGCGCTCGCACTCGCGGTGAACGCGGTTGCCCAGCAGCGGGAGAAGACCGCTGCCGCGCCCGAGACGGCCGCGCCGGCAACTCGCGACCAGGGCACCCGTGCGCGCGGCGCCGCGTGGCGCATGGCCGCCGAGGGCGGCGAGCGTTCCCAGGTGTCGGCCACCATGGACGAGCGGCTGGAGCGCATGCGAGCGGGCCAACTCGCCGCCCTGCCGACCGTCGCGGAAATCCGCATGGCGTACCCGCTCGCCGGTGGGGGTGCCACGCTGCGGCTGATGACCGCCGAGGGCAGCACGGCGGAACGCCACATGATCCCGCTCACGGAGCGGGGCGCGGCCGGGCGGGAGAACGACCCCGCCGGGATCTACCTGGACGCAATCACCGACGGCGCGAACACGGAGGGGCTGAAGATCGCCGCCGGGTGGCACCTGATGCGGCTTGGCTTCAACTACGCGCGCGGCGCGGCCTGGACGCCGTACACCGGCAGCGCGAGCAGCGAGGCGCAATGGGAGGAGTGGGCGCCGATGCTGCCCGAGGGGCACCGGTGGCCACACACGGTGCGCGTCGCCATCACGGCGACGGCCGAACACCTCGCCTACATCGACCGCGCGTACGGTCCCGCGCCGGAACTGCCGGACCTTCCCGCCGGTGTGAGCGCGCACCCGTCCGGCCCGCGTTCATGGCAGATCTGCTACGCCAACCGCCGGTTCTGGCAGCTCTCCTACTGGCCCCGGATGGGCGGCGACGTGTGGACCCTGTACGCCGACCCGGCCCGTACCAAGTCCCTCGCCAGGGCCGCGAGCCCCGGAGAACTCCTCGCCACCATCCCCGCCCGTGACGCCGAAGCGCAGGCCCGCGCGGCGGCCCGTAAGGGCTACTGAGACGTTAGGACACCGATGGTCACCGTCGAATTCACCCCGAAGGACATCCCCGCCTTGCGCCGGGCCGCGAAGTTCCTGCGCCGCACGGAACTGAACCTGCCGGACACGGCCGACTCCAAGACCCACGACGCCATCCTCATCTCCGCTCTGCGGCTGGACGACCAGGCCGACGAGCTGGGCGGGCAGGCACCGGATCCGACCGTGAACGGGACCCGGCGCCCGATCTTCAACCAACTCGTCGCCCCCGAGGCCGGCGGGCCCATGTTCCACGAGGAGGCGAATGCGCTCCTCGACGCCCACGAGGACGCGGTCCGGGCCGCCGCCGCGGTGGGCGGGCTCCGCCTCCAGGGCGCGATGCTCGCCCTGCACCCGAAGACGGCCAACCCCCGGCACGGGTGCTGCGCGACACCGAAGGTCTGCAAGGGGACGCACCGGCCGGAGTGCCGGAGCAGCGAGCACACGATCGGCGGTCAGGTGCCGTGGCCGTGCAAGTCGCTGCGCGCCGTCGGGATCCGCACCGACGCCGACGCTGACGCCGTACGCCAGGCCTTAGCCAAGCTGGAGCGGGATGCCGGGCCTGACGGCTACCCGAGCCGGAAGAAGGCGCACCGCAGCTACTCCGTACACGCCACCAGGCAGATGGACAGCGGCATCGGCGACACCGGCGCGTGCGGCACGTACTTCCCGCAGGACACGGAGAGCAGCCTCGAGGCCCCCGGCACCGACGTGTCGTGCCAGGCCTGCGTGAAGGCACTCCTCAGCAAGCGCGAGGAGGCCGAGGCCGCGGCCGCCGCAGAGGCCACGCACCACTGCACCCTGCCACCGAACCGGTTCCTGCCCTGCGGCTGCTGCCCGCACCAGGTCTGCGAGAACTGTGAGCGCTGCGCCCACACGTGCGCGTGCGGCACCGGCGGCACCCCCGTCCAGCCCGCCGGGGCCGCCGGTGAGTTGTGCCCCAACGGCCAGCCCCGCCCGGAGTGCTCCGAGATCGACCCATGCGAGCCCTGCTGGCAGGACCAGCAGGAGTAGTGCGACGCGATCGAGGCCAGCACGGGCCTGCGCTGAACCCCGCCCCACGGCCTGCGCCGACCGGCGGGGGCGGAACCGTTGGCCTGCTCTCGCAGAACGGGCGCGGTGCGCCACGCCGGGGCGCACCACGCCGCAAGGACAGCGCCGTAACGCCCCCGCCCCCCGTGCAGGCCGACCCGAACGGCCGGCCGCCCGCCGGTTCCTTGAACTCCGTAGAACCCCCGCCTGCTGAGCATCACGCTCGCTGGGCGGGGGTCTCTCTTTGTCTGATCAGCCGAGCTGATCCGGTCTGGTCTTCGAAAGATCACGTCCAGCGCCAGGAGTACAACCATGAGCCAGCCCCTCGAACCCACTGATCCCCGACAGACGGAGCACATGCGCTGCGACTGCGTTCCGGACATGGGGCCCGCGCACTGCCACCTGTGCTCCGAGATGACGGGGCGAGACGAGGTCTACCCGGGACCGCACTGTCCGACGCGCGCCGTCGAGGCCGCCAAGGTCGCCTTCGAGGTGGCGGCGGGCTACGAGCACGCTGCGCCCGTGGTCCTGCACGCCCGCGAGTTCGCTGATGTTCATGGCGCAGTGAGCGCCGCGTTGCACGCACGCGCAGAACAGATGCCGGAGCTGCCGCGGCACACGATGCCCATTGCGGCGAGCTACGGCATCCGTGGCGCACACGCGGAGCTCAATGGCGTGACGTTCCCGTCTGCTGCAGGACTCACCACCGCCGTGATCACCATCCGCACGGCCTCCCCGATCGACCGGCTGACGCTGATTCCCGTGATCAGCCAGATCTCCCATGAAGTCGAGAGCACAGCCGAGGAGCAGGACGATGCCTACATCGCCGAGAAGATCTATATCATCGAGGAAGGACCCAGTGCATGAACGCCACCACCAGCACCGCGGGTTCGACGTGGCGCGACCGCGCCACCAAGACGATCGGCCGGGTGCTCCTCACCCTCATGATCGCGACGAACGTGATCGTCCTCGCACCGGCGGCAGTCTTCTGCGTCATGACCAGTCAGTACACGCCGATCATCATCAGCATCGCCTTCAGCGGCGTGTCCTGGTGGATCCTCCTGCGTACCCTTCGGGCTCTTGCCGAGAAGCGCCGCGCGAGGAAAGCACTCATGAGCGCGGCCCAGAACTGAAACCGCAGTCCAGATTCGATCCGAAAGAAGCACAGCGCCATGAGCACCAGCACCATCAGCACGAACGATCTTGCGAACCTTCACATCGGCGACAATGTCGTCGTCAAGAACCTAGACGAGAACACCGGGGAGGCCATCTGCACGACCGCCGTCCTCGACTGACGCGACGTCCCCACCATTTCCGGCTGGCGAGGTCGCGAGGCGAAGACCTTGGTCCGGCTGGGCAGCGGCTTCTGGTACGACCTCGCCACAGGGCTCCAGGACGACTCGGGGGCCACGCGCATCGAACGATGTGCCTGACGAGCAGCACAGCCAAGACCCCCGCAGGGACCCCGGCGGGGGTCTTCCCTTTTCGCACGCTCAGCCCCGGCTTCTCACTCCGAATCATTCGGGCTGTGCAATCCCTGCCGAAATGCCTTTCGGGCGATATGGCCTTTCATCGACAGGCGGTTCCGAATGGTGTGGCAGGGAGACGAGTTGGAGGGAGAGAGAGTCGGATGAGACGCGGGCAGTGCGCTGCAAAGCAGCGCCGGAGGTCGCACTGTCGAATCCATTACATCGTCCCGGGGGGACCTCCATGCCCGAGCGCACCGAGCACGCCTTGCTCTACATCAAGTATGTCGACACCCTCGCCGAGCAGGGTGTCGCCGCAGTCGAAGGCGCGATCTCCGGCATCAGTCTGAGGATCCTGGCGCGAGCTCTGCCTGACGGTCGGACGTCCGTCGCCGTCTCGCTCTACCGGCGCGTGCACCGCATGCGCGCCTCGGGCAAGGCATTCCACTACTGGACCTCCGAGAAGCTCACGTCGATGGCCCGCACGAAGAAGGACCTCGTCGTCCTGCGCGAGATCGACCGCCGCACCGGCAAGTCCACCACCCGCCATGTCTTCTCGGAGACCGTGGTCGAGTACTGGATCCACGAGCTGTCCGGGACACTGCTGCAGTGGATGCACAACAACCCGCAGGCCCGCCGGCTCGAAGGACCGGAGCCCGAAGGAGTCCACAACGCCGTGGACCAGGCGATCGCCGCGATCCGCGAACACATCGGCGAGCTGCCGAACTGGAACGACCGCTTCCCGATGCTCAAGGACGACTGGCAGCATCGTCCGGCCGCCTACCTGCCCTATCTCGATGCCCACGACCATGCGCAGGTCGCGAAGAACCTCTTCGGCGTGCGCGCCTACCGTCGGCCGCTGGCCCGCGAGGTGGAGCGTCTGGACATCAGCACCCTGAACTGGTTCGCCATGTTCCGCGGGCTGGTGCCCGTGGACTGGCTCATCGACGCAATGCGCACCACGAAAACAGCCGGCGACCACGGCCTGATGCACGAGCCGTCACTCTCATCACTGCAGCGGCGAGGCATCCGCTCGATCCTGCGCCGGACTCCACAGCCGGTGTTGCGACGGATCCTCAAGGAGCCCGTGCACCAGGCGCGGCGCACGCTGGCCGATGCAGCCGACTGCACGGCTCACCGTTTGGCCGTCACCCGTGACCTCGACCTCCTTCCGGAGATCATCGCTGCCCGCGGGCAGCGCCGGGTCCGCGGCTCCCGTGACCTCGAGCACCTGGTCCGGGACCTGCCCGCAATCGAGCGCTGGTACGACCCCCGGGGCCGCACGGCCCAGCGCGTCATGCAGGAGGAGATCGTCGCCTTTTGGGAGATGGAGCACTACAACCACGAGATCCGGCTGCTGCCCGAGGGTACGGCCCAGGTCGCTGACTGGGACCTCTGGAAGGACGAGGCGTTCCGCACGCAGGCGTTGGGTCTCATCGAGGACCGTCGGCTCGAGCTGATGGTCGCCCGCGATCGTGAGCGCTACGAACGGGAGGAGGCCCGCCGCCTTGAGCGGATCGCGAAGCAGGCCCAGCGCCATCAATGGGCCCTGCAGACAGCCGCACTGCTGGATGGCCGGGAAGCAGCCCCCGGTCTGAGCCTCGTTGTCGCCCGTGATGCCGAGACGCTCTCCCGCTGGGGTGCGATGCTCAACAACTGCATCGGCGGGTACGCCGGCGAGCTGGAGCTGGACGTGTTCGCCGCGGTCTGTAAAGCGGACGGCCGCGTGCGTCTGAACCTGCAGATCACGCAGTCGCATGGCGTAGAGCAGATTCTCGGGAGGTACAACCGCAACGCCGTGCGCGAGCTCGGCGAAGCGGCCCAGCAGGTCGTCGACGGGCTGATCGCCATGGGAGTCGGCTTCCACCCGGATGCTCTGGGCTTGGACGGGCTGCGACTGCCCCAGAGGACTCACTGACGCCAAATCTTCACAAGGACCCCGGCCTGATGCTCCGGCATCAGGCCGGGGTTGATCTCTTCACCCGGAATGCCGGAGGAACACATGGACTGCAGGGAATCTCTCTTCTGTGCTTCTACTGGTCTGTGATCAGCACAGCTGATCCGGGAGACGACTCGCACGTATGAGCCCACGAGACGTCAGGAGCGACCACCGTGGCCCAATACAGTCAGCTGCCGATGTTCACCGACACCCTCGGATTCCTCTCGAACTTCGACAAGACGCCCTTCTTCGCCCCGTCGCTGGGACGCGAAGCTGCCTCCGGTGAACACGCATTCAACGCGCTGAAGACCCTCGATCCCGCTGAGCAGAACCACGTGCTCAGTGCTCCGACTCCCGGCGAAAGCAAGAGGCGGGGCCGCCGGGTGACGCTGCGCCCCGGCTGGAACACCGGAATGCGCGTCTGGGCCATGCAGCGTGTACTCATGGCCAAGTTCGCTGTCCCCGGCCTGAGCCAGCGGCTCGTCGCCACCGGTGACCTGATGCTCGTCGAGACGAATCACTGGCATGACCAGTTCTGGGGCTCGTGCTTCTGTCCGAAGCACGAGCAGGTCCCAGGCACGAACATGCTCGGCGAGTTGCTGATGGCCATTCGCGCACACCACAGCTGACGGTCAGTTGTCACACCGGAAGCCCTCCCCGGCAGAGCATCATGCTCCGCTGCGGGAGGGCTTCATTTTCACCTTCTTCGGCCTAGTTGTCCCTGACGGGGTATACGCGACCGTCAGCGGAGCGGTACAGAGTCCCGGCCTCGATCAGCGGCAGCACCCGCGCGGTGCTGACCATACGTCCCGCGTGCGCGAACCTGTCGCCCTCGCGCTGCCACAGCAGGCCAGCGGCGGCAATCTCGATGGTCTCGGCATCGGTGCTCGGGGCTGCGGTGGGTATGAACTCGAGGGAGGCCCGAAGGGTCTCGCCGCCGTCGGCCTGGTCGTCGCCCTCGTCGGGAGTGACGTCGTCGCCCACGAACATGACAGCGTCGAGTACCCACGCGCGGGCCTCGGACATCGCCTTGAGTTCGGTTCGGTCCCCCTTGCCGTCGAGCGTGCCGCCCGTGGAGAACTCCCAGCCTTCCGGCGTCCACTTCCACAGCATCCGTACGACCCGGCCGCGCTCCTCGTTCACGTCGTGGACTTGCACGACGGCCGCACTCGCGGGGTGGACCAGGGTGCGCGATGTCCACCGGCCGGACTTCTCGGCCTGGGAGATCAGCGCGACCGCTTCCGCCGGGAGCCGCTTGGACTCCTCACCGAGGTGGGCCGCCTTCTCCTCGGCCATCGCCTTCTCGGCCTTCTCGGCCTCCTCGTCCACCGGGGTTTCCCCCGGCCAGTACTGACGGGCGGACAGCAGCCGGTACGGCTGCCCCTTCACGTCGTCGTGGGCGGCGTCGGTCTCAGGCTCGGTGACGGTGCCGGCCTTCATCACCCGGAACCACAGGCGATGAGCCCGCTCCCCGTGCTCCGTGAGGCCGAAGGCGCGCACGCCAGGCGCCACAGCGAACACTTTCACGTACCCGGCCGACCACAGCGCCGAGACACGGCCCCGCTTGATACGGGCCGACACGTCGTCACGGTCCGGGCTGACGTCGTACGCCTTGAACCCTTCACGGGTCTCCCTGACCTTGCCCTCACGCATCCAGCCCAGCACCCGCCACTGGGCGCGGGAGAAGTTCAACGCGGCGGCCGTCTCGATCTCCTGCGGTGTGACCACGCTCGCATCACGGCGCGCGTGGTCGTCGGCGTGCAGCCGAGCGGCGAGCTCGGCGTCGGCCCGGTTGTCGAACTGCATGGCCGCGCTCTCGTATTCGGCTCCGTCGCCG
This sequence comes from Streptomyces sp. NPDC088124, assembly GCF_040685895.1. NCBI lineage: Bacteria > Bacillati > Actinomycetota > Actinomycetes > Kitasatosporales > Streptomycetaceae > Streptomyces > Streptomyces sp. NPDC088124. Next base: position 11,982 of record NZ_JBFBJB010000041.1, read on the forward strand.
AACTTGTCCACCCACACTGTCACGGGGGCGTGCCGGGTGCACTCGACACCCCAACGGGTCTCCGCCAGGTCGAACGCGGCGGCTCGGGCGAACGCCTCACCAACGGCCATCGGAACGGCGTCGTTACCGTCGTCGGTCGCGGACGGCTCGGGGGTGGAGGTAGCGACCGGGGCGGCCACCGGCTCACCGTCGGCGTGCCTGCGGACGATGTCCCGGATGTCTTCAACGCAGAGCTCGCCGTCGATCACGGACGGGCTGCCAATCCGGTCGCCGTTCGGGGCGACGATCACCCACGGCCACACCTCACGGTCCTCATGAACCACCGTGTACACCTCGCCGCGCGCGGTCGCGTGCCACAGGCCGTCAGTGATCCGCTTGACCGTGATCCGCCACTTACCCGCCATGCTCCCGAGTCCTTCCGTGGCGTTGCCGTTCTGCTGTGTGTTCGTGCTGCCTGCCGGGAGAGCAGGGAAGTCGGCGATCCCCCGCGCTGCCAGTTCCCGGCACTCCCCGCACCTCCATTCCATCGGCCACACCCCCCGGCAGCACCGGCGCGGCGCGGTGCGCTCGGCCTCCCGTGTCGCCTCGCGGCGGGCCTCCCGGCGGTCCCGGATCCCCGCCCGCCGCATCAGCGCCTCGGTGCGCTTGCGCGTCTTCTCCGCCTCGACGGCCGCCCGCTCCGCGCCCTTCCGGGCGACGGCCAGGCGGCGGCGTTCCTCACCGCCGCCGGGGAGCACCGGCAAGGCGTGCGCGTCCTGCCCGGCGTGGCTGTCCCACTGGCGGGCGCGGCGGGCCTTGCGAACGGACGCCATGACGCCGGCCTCATCTCGCAGCACGCCCGGCCCGGCAGCCTCGGCAAGCCTGAGCACCTCGTGTCCGTCCTCCGTCGCCACGACCAGGCCCGAGGAGTGATGCGCGAGGTATCCGCAGCGGGCGAGCAGCCGCACCCGCTCCCCCTTGACCCGTCGCCCCGTACGACCGCCCGCGTCCACCGCGCGGAACCCGGAACCGTCGGCCTTCAGGCCACCGGCTGCGGCCAGGCGGACCGTCGCCACGAACGCGGCGCACCAGCCGAGAGCGGCCATGGTGCGGACGGTGTCGTACGGCGCCGCCACCTGCCCCCCAACAGGCAGAGCCAGCCGGGCGGGAGTATCCGCAACCGGGGCCGCGTCGCTTTCCGCCACCCCCGAGCCAGCGAGTCCGGCGAGGATAGCGACAGCCGTACCGACGGCCTCGTTCCCCCGTTCCGCCTCTTCGGCGGCGACGTCGTCACCGGCCGCCGCCTCCGACTGCCTGGCGTCGCCGCCGCTGTAGTGGGACACGGCCGCCTCAGCCACAACCAGCTCCGCCGCCGTACACTGCGCCAAGTCACCGGACGCGCCTGGAGCACCGACGACCTCAGCGACCATGACGGCCGCCCGCTGCCGCTGCTCCTCGGCCAGCTCACGGACCGACAGGGAAGTGATCCGCTCGCACTCCGCGACGCGCGCCGCCTCGGCCGTCTCCTCGGCCGCCGTCTCCTGCTCGGCGAGCAGGGCGGCCACCTCGCGCGTATAGTGCCGAATGAGCTTCCGGCCGTCGGCCGTGCCGTGGGCGTGCCCGATGATCGGCGGGGTGCCCACCGACCCGTCGCGAACCGGCGTCATGTCGTACACGGTGTTGGGCGGCGTCTCCTGCCCCACACCGACCGGATCCCTGGGCTTGCGGTCGATGGCGTACACCCGGCCGCCGCACTCCCACTCGCCCTTACGGCTGCCCGGCCTGACGGACGAACCCTTCGGCTGACGCACCCCACGGGGAGCAAGCTCGATCGCCGCCGTACGGGCGTCCACCGCCTCACGCGCCCACAGCGACGACACATCAGCCGCCACGACCACGGCACAGACGGCCGCGCGGTCGCGCGGAACCTCGGCCGCCGGGGTCGGCTCCACCGGCTTGCAGGTGGCGTGCCACTCCGAACCGTCCGCCACCGTCAACCCGCACCCCTGGCAGTGCGAGACAACCGGCGCGGCCTCCACCGGGATGCGCCAGCCGGCGCACGCCTCGGCGCCGTCGGCAGAAGACAACAGCACCCCCCGCGACCACTGGTCACGGCCGACCGTGGCGCGGAGCCCGGCCGCCTTCAGCATGCCGTTGATCATCCAGTCGGTGGCGTTCACCAGGGCTCCGACGTGCGCGCGGTCGCCGTCGACCACGGGCGCAGTCGGCGCGTGGACGGCGCCGCACGCGCACACCAGGCGCAGCCCGGCACCCCACGGCTTGAAGTCCGTCACCTCCACAGCGACGGCCGCCGGACGCTCCCCGGCGGGCAGCGCGGCGCACGCGGCGTGCCGGTCCTCCTCCGCGTTCGCGGCATCCGCGAACGCGCACCCGTACAGGTTCAGCGTCTCTTCACGGCCGGACTCGGCACGGGCTGCGACATCCTCCATGCGCGCACACTCGGCCACGTAGTCAGACAGGGCGCCCGCCTTGCGGTAGATCTCTGCCGACTCCGCATAGTAGGCGGCGTCCTGCTTGGCACGGTTCACGTGGTCGTACGCCTCCTCACAGGAACGGACGGCCGACCACACGTCCTCCGCGAGCGCGTCACCCTCCCGAACCCGGCCCCCGCACGCCTGCGCCCGCTCCACATCACCGGCGGCGAGCACCACCGCCTCACGCACACGAACGCGGGCCGTCGTCAGCCGCTCCACAGCCGCCGCCCACTCGGCCGCCGCACGGCCGGACTCCGCGCGCTCCGCGCGGGCGTCATCGCGCCCGGCCAGACCGGAACGGTCGGCCGCCGCCCGCGCGTTCGCCCGTTCGCCCGCGTAGTACGCATCCCAGTACAGGCCGTTGTGGAAGTCCCGAACGCCCTTGTACGCGGCCTGAGCGGTCTCGAGCGCCGCCCACTCGGCAGGCGCGTGCTCGGCAAGCCGGGTCGGCTCCCCGAAGCTGACGTGCGGGTACCTGGACCAATCGGCGAGGTGCTTACGGTCATTGCCGGTACCGAACCCCTGGGGGTTCTTCCGGACGGCCGCCGCCGCCTTCCGCAGCGCCTCTGCGCCGCGCCCCGCGATCCGGTCGACCACTGCCAGCGTGAATGCCACGGCGGTGGCGTCGACACGGTCACCGGCCATCAGCGAGGCGGACGTGTACCGAGACGGGAAGTGAACCGACCGGTCCGAGTGCTTCGACTTCCCCCAGGCGTCGTACTGCGCCACGAACGACCGCGACGGGTCACCATGCCCGGCGTGCTTCACACCGTCGTGATCGGTGTAGCCGTCGAACCATCCGCACCAGTCGCGCGAGGAGTCCTCAAACATCACGATCAACCCGGCGTACCCGCGCGCCGATGGCTCACGGCCCGACTCGGCCAGCCGCCTGCGCCACTGGGCCTCCTGGGCGTTCAGCCGTTCCTGCGCCTCCTCGATGATGGGAGCGGCGAGAGCATCCCGCTCTGCGCGCGCCACGGCGTCCGCGACCGCTTTGCCGGCTTCCATGACGTGCTGCCCGGCCAGCACGATCGCACGCCGCCACGACGCGCACCCTCGCGCGTCGTCGCCGTTGGTCTCGGCCAGCCACGCCCGCGCCGCTTCCACGGCGTTGGCGGCCGACCGCTGTGCCGTCTTGGCCTCCATGCAGGCGGCGGAGGCGAGCTCGACCGCCCGGGCACCCGTGGCCGTGGAGCCGTCGAGGGCGTCGAACGTGTCCCGCGCGTCGCGCAGCGCGGCACTGACCTTGTCCGCGGCCTCGTCCATCTGCCGGACCCACTCCGCGGCGTCGCGCCCCCACACCGTCCGGCCCGTGGCTTCCTGCTCTCGCGATACGACGTGCACGGCCCTGACGGACTCACGCACAGCCTTGAACCCGCCGGTCGAAGCGGACGTCACGAACGTGCCCGTCGACTCGTTCCACGCGCAGACGTGCTCTGTCTCCTCAACCCCGGCGCGCACCATCACGAGCCCGGAGAGCACCACGGCACGCACCCACAGGCAGCCGGTCCAACGGCGCTCGGCGCGTACATCCCAACCCAGCTCCGACGCCTCGCGCACGAGGGCGCCCGCGTTCTTGGGCATGTCTTCCAGAGCGGCCATCGCCGCTTCGGCACCGATGGCTGCGGCACATCCGCCGCAACGTCCAGAGCGGACTTCCCTGCGCTCGCACGCCGGGCACGACTCGGCTGCCGACTCCTTCCCGCGCCATGCCGAAGCGTCGTCGCTCTCGGCGTCAGAAGGATCGGTTCGTTCTTGCATAGTCGTCATCGCTGCACCTCCAGAGCATCAGCGGACTCTTCGGTGGTCTCCTGCGGCGACGCGATGAGCAACCGCTGTGATCCACGGACGGACTGGCCCAGCCTGCGCTTCCGGCTCCAACCGCCCAGGACATGAGCGGGAGCGGGCCACGTATCGACAGTCTCCAGCGTGAGGACGTTGCGACGGCGCACCACCGCGGGGATGTGCAGCAGGGGCAGATGGACGTAGATCATGTACACCGCCTGTGGCGCTATGTCCTCCGCCGTCACGTGCAACTGCGTCTGCGGATTCAGGCTGTGCTCGAACATCACCTGCGACAGGGCGACGATGAACGCGCCCGCGCCGCAGGTGGGTTCATACAGACCGGCGAATCCGTCCCTCTGCACCTGCTCGACCACCGAGTCGACCTGCATCTCGGCCATCAGCCGGGCGATGTCGTAGCGCGTGGAGTACTGGCCGAGCCGCTCGTTGCCGAGCTCCAGCTCCATGCAGAGGCGGCCGAGCACGTCACAGGGCTCGCGCTCCATCTCCGTGGTCACCAGAGCCAGGGCGTGCGCGAAGCGGTACAGCTCTGTTCTGCTGCAGCCGCCGGCGATCTGGAGGTACTGCCCTTCGCGCGCTTCCCAGGCATCGCTCCCGCGGATGTCCACGGCGTTGCGCAAAGCCGGCACCACCATCTCGACGAAGTTGTCGAAGACCTCGCTCATCCGCTTCGAGCCGGTGTTCGCCGCCAGCAGCTTCACGATCTCGCAGTAGCCGCTCATACGCTCGGGACCACAATGGCCGGAGCCTCGCGGGTCCGGACGGCCCGGATCGAAAGGAAAGACGTGCAGGTCCCAGGAACCTTGAGCACCGGGCCGCAGGAACCTGTACGGGCGTACATGAGTCATACGGTGCCCTCGGCTGTCGTGGCTGATTCCGCAGGAGGCTGTGAGTCGTCCTTCTTGGCCTGCTCGGCGAGGATCTGTTTCACCTGCCAGGCCGGTGCCCGTGTTGCCAGGGCGATGTCACGCCGCGTGGTATGCCGCAGAGCCAGGGCGTGCACCGCTGCGCGCAGGGCCTGTTCGCGTGCGTCGTCGGCGGCCCGGAGCGTCTCCAGCTCCGGTGTCACCGGGATGAGCGTGACCTCTGCCTTCACGCCGACGAGTTCGAGCCCCTCCACGGCGTTCGCCTCAGTTGCTCGTAGCGTCCACCCATGTGCGTACACTCCGTGCTCGGCAAGGCGCGTCACCCAGGTCCGGCCGCGCCGGTGGGCCCGGCCCATGACCGTCTCGCTCACTCCACGCTCCTCAAGTCCTCGATGACCTGCTGGACGAGTGCTTCCGGGACCGGCGCGGGCAGGACGATCTGCCGGTTCCCGATCCGGTACAGCGTGTGCGTGGCGCTGCTGCTTACCGCGGTGACGGTGAACCCGAGCCGGGAGGCCTCGGCCCGGATCCGCAGCAGCGGGCCGCCTTCGACGCCCGCGCGCAGTCCCGCGGTGACCTCCTGTGCCTGCATCCACTCCTGAAGGCTCACTACCGGTTTGTGCACGACCTTCGGCGACCACACCCACTGGGAAATGGGGTTGCGCCGCGAGACCCCGGCACGGCCGGTGCGGTTCGCACGCCGGTTGTACACCTGATAACCGGTCAGCTTCGGGTTCGCGACCAGCCCCTCGACCCTGCTGAAGGTCCACTCACCCTCGATCGGGTACCGGCCGGGCTCCGCCTGGAGGATCGCGACGATGTCCGCGCCCTTCAGATGCTCCTCGCGCCGGAGGCGGCACAGCTCCCGGGCGGCCTCGAACCGGCGCTCGTCGGGGTGCGGAACGAGCTTCTTCTTCGGCCGCATCTCCCCGAACCGGCCCTGCCCCCGAACCGGGGCATCCTCGTCGACCACCGCGACGTAGGGGTAGGGAGGGTAGCCGTGGTTCCATCCGTTGATCGCATGCTGGAACTGGCCGCCCATCGACATCTCGATCATCGTCGCGCGATAGATCTCCGCCTCGGCTTGCCCGTACCTGCGGGTGCGCAGCCGGCCGGACTCGGTGCCGCCCGTGGGCTCGTTGGCGTAGATCACCTCTGCCCCGAGGCGCTCCAGTTCGTGCTCGACTGTGAGGCTGGTCAGCATGGCGCGCGCCACACGGTCGGACCTCTCGGCCAGGACATGCGTGATGCCTATCTGCTCTGCGCGGTCCACGAGATCCTGGAGGCCGCCGTCCCGGGGCGTTGGGACGCCGAGCCCGTCGTACATCTCCTGCGGTCCCAGGCTCCTCAAATGCGCGGGCAACATCCCGGACTCGACATCCCAGAAGTGCGCCATGAACTCTTCACCGGGGTCGAGGCGTTCGGCGGCAAGGACGACCTGACGTGGGATGGACGAAGCGGGAAGCTGCCGGTCCTTGGTGGAGACACGGCCGAGGAACACCGCGCGTCGGGGACGCGCGTCGGTCTGCCGGTAGTTCGGCAGATGGCTGAGGTCGACAGGCGGGGCGAACGGATTGTTCATGATGTTCCTACGGACTCGGAGCGGACAGTGGTCCCGTGCCGCGGAGCTGGAAAAGCGGGCCCGTCGAGCCGAAGCCGCGTGCGATGCGGGCCGATGGTTCGCGCGTACTTGTGGCAGCCGCCGTGGTGCAGTGCCGCTGCCCCGACCTCCTCGAGCGCCCGAGCGAGCCAGCATGTGCCGTCTTCCTCGGCCCGGCGGGCGGTGGCTCCGAGTGCGATGAGGCGTCGTTCGACTGCCGCGTGGCCGGTCTCGTCTCGGCGGACCTTGGCTGCTGCGCGGTCGTGGAGGACTGAACCGTCGGGCAGTACAACCAGACGCCGGGCGCGGGTACGGCCGAGGTAGGCGAAGCCCTGACCGTGGCCGTAGACGTGGCCGATGTGTCCCGGCATCACGTACAACGGGCCATCGGCCGTGATCCTGACCCGCGCGACGGGATCGGCGTGCGCGACGATCCCTCGGATTCCCTTGGTGGCGGCGTCCCGGAATGCCCTCGCGCAGGCCCAGGATTCGCCGTTCGAAGCCACTGAGTCAAGAAGGCACATTCGCGAGAGCTCAAGCGATTCCTTGAGCGGGACCAGGTCCGGGAACACATTGAGGACGGCGGTGTTCATCGGAACCCCGAGGGCGAGCACCCCGACCAGGCGGCCGCCTTCGGGCTCGCCGGGCCCAGGGGGCTGGTCGACGCGCTGGAGACCGTAGGCGAGCCGTACGACCGGCCAGCTCGCACTGTAGTGATGGGCGACAGTGAAGCTCTTCGCCGGAGCCTCCGGGATCCGGACGACACGGTGCGCCTCCGGGTCGAAGCCGCCGTCCCGGGTCCGTCTCCACGTCGGCAGCCGGTGGTTCCAGCGCTGGCACCAGGCATCGGCCCCTGGCTGCTGCAGTTCGATTCGCTTGGCGAGGACTAAGTCACCCCACTCCCCGTATGGGCCTTCCGGCCGCGTCCTTCGAGGAGTCTCAGGTACACCGCTCATCACACCGCTTCCTTGGCGCGCTTGCCCCCGGTCTTCGCGGCGAGGGCCTGCTGCTCGACGTGGCGTGCCGCGATGTACAGGCCCTCGCGGTTCAGGTGCCGCGAGTAGCTGGAGTCGAGGTAGAGCACGGGCACGTCGCCCGCGGCCTTCAGCAGCGCCGGGTGCAGCAGGTGCTTGATCGGGCCCGAGCCGCCGCCGTAGACGTAGACGACCTCGGTCGTCGCGCCAGCCTGGGAGAGGACGTCGCCGAAGGAGGAGACGATCTCGGCGACCAGGTAGCTGGCCTCGTCCTCGACGAAGCCGGAGGCGCGCTGGTGACGGTTCCTCACCAGCACGGACGGCTCCGCGTGGAGGAAGTCCGCCAGCTGCTTGCGCGAGGAGAACTGCAGCGTGGCGTCCGACTCGCTCATGCGCTCCATGGCGTTCATCAGCGCGGTGCCGTAGCCCTCGTCGAGCGTGGCGGCCGCCTCGGCGTTGAACCGCCCGTCGGTGAAGACCGGGAAGTTCACGGTGCCTTCGCCGACGTCGACGCCGATGGTGTGTTGGACCGCCACCAGGTCGGAAGCAGAGACACCCTCGACGATGGACGCGTCACGGGTGCGCAGATCATCGAGAAGAGCCTGGGCCAGCGGCTCGCCCTTGTCGGTGATGGCGAACTGCGCGGAGGCACCCTCGGCCATCACCTGGACGTCGACGAACTGCAGGCGCACCGAGACCGGGGTGCTGAAGTTCTTGATCGTCACCAGGTGCACCGTGGGGTCGGAGCTGCCCAGCGGGCCGATGAACTCGGCGGCGTAGGCGTGGCGGCGCGCGACGAACTCGGAGATCGGCAGCGCCAGGCCGGCACGCACGTGCACGCGCAGCTCGTGATCGGGCAGCGCGCCGTTCTCGCGGACGTGGTCGCGCAGGGCCTTCGCGGCGATGACACCCAGCACCAGGACCTTGCTCAGCTCCTGATCGGCCTTGGAGTGCTTGCCCAGCACCTCGAACTCGGTGAACTTCGAGCCACGCACAGACAGCGCTGCGCGTCCGAAGATCCGGCGGTCCGACGCCGCCACCAGCGGAGTGGTGAGCGAGCAGTCGATCTGGTTGTAGAAGTCGCCGGCCAGCACGGAGGCCGCATCCGCGTCGGGGAGCGGCACCTTCGGCGAGGTGCGAGAGGTCGAGACGACCGCGCTGGGCAGATCGATCTCGTCGAAAATCCCCTGCTTCGTGTTCTGGATGACGCCCTTGACGTAGCCGTTGCCGACGTCGATGCCGCCGGTGAGAGTGATGGTGTCGTTGCTGTTGGCGCTCATGAATTCGGTCCCTCGGTGTCTGTGTTGTCTGCCTGGAAAATGAAATTCACCGCGTCATTCAGCGCCGGGTACTCGCCATGATTTCGTCGATGGATGCCTGCTTCGGCGGCTCCGGCGGCTCCGGCGGCTCCGGCGGTGCGCTGGGGGCGCGTGCCGCGGACTGCTCAGCCGTCTCAACCGGTGCGGGAACCGCCTCGGGCTGGGCTGCCGGCCCTGGTGCTGTCTTCTTGTTGACGACGGCGTCGGCCTGGTCGGTGATCACGGGCTGCGGCTGAACCGGCCTGGCGGCCGGACCGCGCTCGGTGACCGCCTCGTCGTCCTCGCGTAGCTCGGTGCTCTCCAGCGGCGGCCGGCCGCGACGAGGCAGCTGCTCGACGGGCTTGTAGAAGACGTCGACGTATCCGTCGCGCTGAATGGACTCCCGAATGAGCAGTCGCAGCGACTGCGAGATGTCCGCCTGCTTATTGAGCCACTCGATCACCGAGGTGTCGGCAGCGGGCACGGTCCAGCGGACCTTGCGAGGTTCACCCGACTGGCTCGCCATGGCGCTCACCTCGCTCCGCCACTCGCCCCTGCACTTCACCCGGCCGTTCGTCGGATGTCTCTCGCTCCGTCACATGGACTCACCGCCCCTCGCGTTTCCTCTCGGATGCGAGTTCACTCTAGTGTCCCTATCGAGTCCCATGCAAGTCCCATTCGATACGTCAGTAAGGTGTCATGCGAGTCCCTATCGAGTGCCGACGGGGACACTTGCGGGACACCTCGGCGTCTCCACCTGTGGCGACCGCGCGCAGGCTGCCGAAGCCGTGCGCCGGTTCACCCCACGGGCGGCCCCATGGGTGCTCACGCGGGACACCTCTGAGACGTACGCCGTACCGGCAGTGATCCACGAAGGCCTCATCGGATTACCTGCGGCGTCCCGTTGGCGTCCCGTCTGTGTCTCTGGGGATGTGCCACGCGGCATCCTGCATAGGCGAGTCCTCAAAGAGCACCGAGGGTGACGTCGGGGCAGCGCGGTCGGAGCGCGGTCGAGACACCAGGGGGGGCATGTACGGGGCCTTGAGGAGCCCTCTGCAACCATTCGGCGTCTTATCGACGTCCCTGTCGTGTCTCGGGAGTGTCCCGATGAGTTACCTATGAGACACGGACGAGACGTCGTCTCACGGCTGTCACGTGGGGCCAGGAAGCCTGACTGCACCCCCTTGACTCGGCCCGCCGACGGGCGTGCGGACCAGCCGCGGACAGCCGGCGGAGCGAGACCGGTACCGCCGACGGCGTGCCACTGGAGCAGTGCTGTTGCAACGGTCGGTGCAGGAGCGTCATCGGCTCGCTCGATGGGCGGACTGGGGGCGTGTCCGTCAGCTCAGAGCTGCTGCTCCTTGATGCCGGCGACTTATCACCCAGTGTCCGCGTCCGGGCGCCGCAACTCTGCTGCCAACTCCTCGCGAGTGAAGCCGATCGACTGGTCGCAGGTGCCGGGGTGGCCCTCGATGAGCAAACACGCGTCAGAGACAACGATCTTCTGACACGCCGGCGCGATCCGCAGCTCCCGTCGACCCTCGTCGTCCCAGAGCAGCCACCACAGCACGAGCCCTCCAGGCTCGGTGTACTGCATCTGAGCGCACGCTGTGTGCTGCACATCGGGCCCGTGCCCACCGAAGTCGCAACCGAGCGGCTCGGCATCGACCTCGAAGTCCGCGCCGGGCAATGCGTTCAGGGCATGCACCTCGTCGTCAGCCAGCGCCACTTCTGCTGAGCAAGGCATGGGCATGGGGTCCTCCGACTCCAAATCGAGTGGCAGTGTCACTCTTCAGGCCCGGCAGACACCGAAAACGGCAATGAATCTTGGAAGTGCGATGGCGACCTGCCTCACGGTGGCCTGTGAGGTCTTCGGGAGGGTTGCCGCAGCTGGCACAGCGTGATGGTGCAAGGCCGGCTGAGGCGAGCAGTGGAGCAGAGCGATCCACAACCGAGGCGACAGCGTCGCGAGAGGACGGATCCGCTGCGCGGCGAAGGCTGTGACACCCACGGCAGCAGAGCCAAGAACCGGGGGCTGCGCCCCCGTCGGGAGCAGACCCGTACCCCCACCTCGCTCGTGCCTCACGAGAGCGAATCAGCGTGGGGGTACGGCCGTATCACGGACGGCAAAACAGCAGTACACCCAAAAGGCGTGATGACCAGGGGAAACAGCCAGCCCCGTACCCCCGCTGCGCGGAAAAGGGGGAGGGGTACGGGTCAAGAGGGTACGGACCGTTTCTCCTGATGTTCCAGGCTTCCGCTAACGCTCCAGCCGTGGAACAGCGAGGACGACGACAAGGAAGCCAAAAGGGCATAAGGGAACCTGATAACACGTGTCCTGCGGACCCTCGCTTCGCTCGGCCTCTCCGCTGCGCTCCGAGGACGTGTTAGTCGGCATAGCCGCCGGGTTCCACCGCTCGCTTCGCTCGCCGGTCCGTCGGTCGCTGGCGCTCCCTCCGGCTATGCCCAGCGCTGCGCTTGAGTGCCGGTGAGCCAACGCGCTCGTCGCCCGGTACCCGCAGAGCAGACCGCCCTCCGGGCGCACCGGAAGAGTCACAAGCTCCGACCCCGAGAAAGTGCTGACGGCTCAAGCCAGCAGAGCTGGCACGGGGACGATGCAGGCGCCTGAAGCCAACGCCGGGGCCGCCCGATACGGGCGCGGCAATACGGCGAGGAGCCATTGGTACAGATCTTCGACAAGGTCGCCCTCGACCACGCCGGTGAGACCGTCTGCGCCGTCCATGTCGAGGGATCAGTCGAGGTCACTTCGGGGTCCGCGTGACGCCCCTGTGCGAGACCGTCGGGGTCACCGCTTCGATCGACGACGTGTGAGTCTCGACAAGCTTGAGAGCCGCACCCGACCACGCCCCACTGACAGGCAAATCATTGCCCGAATAATTTCCGAAAGGATCCCGATGAACCACTCGATCCGCGTCGTGAACAAGCGCACCTCGGACTACGACGTCTACATCGGCCGCGGCTCGGTGTGGGGCAACCCCTTCCGGCTCGCACCCGGGCACACCGACGTCGATCGAGCCCGTGTCATCGCGCAGTATGAGGCGCATCTCCTCGCAAGCCCGGAGCTCCTGCGTCGGTTGCCCGAGCTGCGCGGCAAGCGGATCGCCTGCTTCTGAGCCCCGAAGCCGTGCCACGGCGACGTGCTCAAGAAGTACGCCGAGGCGCTCGACGAGCGAACCGGAGCGCAGTACTCACACGCCCTCATCGTTACCGGTTCCCGTAGCTGGAACGAAGAGAAGAGCATGCGTGAGACGTTCAACGACGCCTGGCGCGGCTGGGGAGCGGAGAACGTCATCCGGCCGGTGCTCATCTCGGGGCATTGCCCCGAGGGTGCCGACGCCATGGCCGAGCGCCTGTGGCGGGCCGGCGGCTTCGAGATCCGCACCTTCCCCGCCGCCTGGTCGGCTCATGGGAAGCGGGCCGGCTTCCAGCGCAACCAGGAGATGGTCGACACCGCCCAGGTTTTCCGCGAGGCCGGGGCTCAGGTGCTGTGCACGGCCTTCCTCGACCTCTGCCGGAAGCCCGGATGCCCGCAGCGAGACCAGGAGCAGCTCATGCCACATACGCCGGGGCACTTCTCGCACGGCACCATCCACTGCAGGTCTCGCGCGCGAGCCGCGGGGATCGAGACGGCCACCGTGATCCATCCGTCGCTGCCACCGTTCTGAGACGCACGAAGGGCCCTGTAGCTGCAGGGCCCTTCAAGGACGGATGGGGGGAGTCGGCCGGGAGAGCGAACACCAGGGTCGGCGCTACTTGCTCCGATCGATGTCGTGCGCCTCGCCATAGGCCTTCATGAGCTTCTTAGGGATGCGTCCGCGCTCTGCGACTTCGTGACCCGCCTGCTTGGCCCACTCGCGGATTTTCTCGCGCTCCTCGGCAGTCGTCTCAGGCACGACTCGCTTCTTGGGTGCCGCCTTTCCGGCTTTCCGGCTGACCTTCAAGTACGGCTTCAGTGCTTCCTCAAGCTTTTTCCGCTCCTCGGCAGTGAGATCCACCTCGTACCAGGTGTCACCGAGGCCGAACGTAGCTGTCGCTGCATCCGGCTTACCACTGAGATCTGACTCGACAACGCTTCGAGTGGCCATATCGGCGACAGTAGCCGATACGCAAGGACTCTGGAAAGCCTGTCATGGCCATTCGGGATAAGCGTGTCATTCGAAGCCCGAATGAGGCCGAAAATGCTGCTAAATGAGCAGGATTGATGGGTGATGCTGCTAAAATCGCAGTATTGCCGGGGTTGTCGCACGCCCCGTTCGCCACCGACCAACAAGCCCGGATCGAGAGGTCCCCGCCATGCCGATGCTCAACGCCGTCGACGACCATTCGCTCACCGGTGAGGACACCGCCCTCTTCGAGCTGCTGTGCCGGCGCAGGGGGTGGTCGGATCAGTACCTGAAGGAGATCGAGTCCGCCGAGCATGACGAGCTCCTGGACCTGGCCGAGATGGTCGAGGCCCTTCATGACGCCCGGACCGGGGGTAAGAAGGTCACCATCGCCCCCGACTTCGACATGGACGGCATCTCCTCCGGTGTCCTCGGCTATGCCGGCCTGTCCGAGCTCGGGTTCGATGTCGAGCTGCACCTGCCCGACTATCGCCGCGGCCACGAGCTCGCGCCCGAGGACATCGCCGAAATCCAGGCGAAGTGGCCCGACACCCGGGTCCTGCTCACCTGTGACGGGGGAGTGAACTCCCACCGCGGTATCGCCGCCGCGCGTGCCCTGGGCTGGACGACGCTGGTGACCGATCACCATGAGGAACTCGCGCCGGGCTCGAGCGCGGACATCACCGTCGATCCGTGCCGGATCGACGAGACCTACGCCCACACCGGGATCTGCGGTGCCCACGTGCTCTACCAGGTGATCGAGGCCTACAGCCGCGTGTACCGGCCCGAGAAGCTCTGGGAGATCCATCTGCTCCGCCTGTTCGCCGGCCTGGGCACCGTCTCCGACGTCATGCCCGTGCTGTATGAGAACCGCCAGTTGGTGCGGGATGCGATCTCGATTGCCCGTCTGCTGCGCGTCGCCGCGCCGAAGACAAGTCCCAGTTCCTGGGGTGGGTTCGACACTGACCCTGGTGCCATCGACGTCGAGCAGTCGATCCTGATGCAACTGCTGCGCACCGAACCGCATCACCCCGTCTTCCTCCGGGCCTTCGAGGGCTTCGCGATCGTGCTCAAGGCATTCGCCCAGGCTGGCAAGATCCGAGACATAGGCGACCTCGACGAAGGCTTCTTCGGCTTCTACCTCGCCCCGGCGATGAACAGCCCCCGGCGCACGGGAGCCTCGCTTGAGCCGTGCTTTGCGGTGTTCACGGCCGCCGGTGCTGACGTCAAGCTCAGGGCCGCCCGCCAGGTGATCGAGACCAACGAACTGCGCAAACAGCTGGTCATCACACATATGGAAGAACTCGTTACCGAGGAGCAGCCCTTGGCCCCGTGGGTGTACTTCTCGGACGCCTACCCGGGCATGTACGGGCTGCTGGCCAACCGGATGATGGAGCTCAACGGCCACCCGGTCGTCGTCGTCGACCGGCCCGCCGGCCCCGACGATTTCGTCAGCGGCTCCGGTCGGGCGCCGGAGTGGTTCGACATCATCACTCGCCTGGAGCCGCACGACGGTCTCAGCGCCATCGGGCACCAGCAGGCCTGTGGCGTCCGCGTCGCGAAGGCCGAGAAGCTGGACGACCTCGTCTCCGTGCTGCGGGAGGCCACCCAGGTCGCCCAGCTCGCAGTCAGCACCGCCGGACCGAACGCTGATCTCGTGCTCGGCCCGGATACCGACTGCGACGTCGGCCTCGAGGATCTGCAGCCGTTGTTCGAGCTGGTGCGCCGGACCGAGGGGCTCAAGCCCTTCGGGCACGGCTTCACCGCGCCGGTCGTCGAGATCGCGATCGAGCCCCTGGGCCTGCGTGTTGACCGGATCGGATCCGAATCGCAGCACCTGCGCCTGGTCACCCGGTCCGGCCTGTCCTGCCTGTGGTGGAACGTCGCCGAGGAGAAGTTCGACGCGATCCAGAACTTCGTGCGACGCGCCAGCCGCACCGAACTCGGCACCCTGCGCTTCACGGCGACGCTGCAGCTGAACACCTTCCGAGGCGACACCCGCGTCCAGGCCGTCATCAACGAACAGATCAACATAGCCGCTTGACCCCCGTAGAGGAGGGGACCATGACGTCGCCGCCGATCACTTCGCGTCTGCTCGACATCGGGTGGTGCGCCCTCGTGCCGTCCACCGTCGTCGCGGTCTACCTCGGCATCGGCACCTTCGCGGTCCTCCTCATCGGAGAGCCGATCGCCGCTACCTCCGTCCTGGGCATGCTCGTCGTCGTCCTGGTCGGCTGGGTGAGGATCCAGCGGCCACGGTGGCTCGCGCATGCGCCGGCCCCGCGGCCGAAGTCGGAGATCCCACACTTCGGGTGGACCGTCCTCGGCTGCACGGTCCTGGCCTTCCTCGCCGGTCAGTCGCTGGCCTTGTGGATCCACGTCACGGCCGGGTCTGCCGGCTTCGACGCGTCGAACCAGACCAGGCACGCGGCAGGTGCCCTGGCGACCCTGCTGCTCACCCTGGTTACGGCTCCCGCGAGTGAGGAAGCCCTGTTCCGGGGGCTGATCTACCCGTTGCTGCGCAAGCGGGTGCACACCCTTGCCTCCACGCTGGTCACCGCCGTGGTGTTCGGCCTGCTGCACGGCAACGCCGTGCAGTTCGCCGCGACCCTGCCTCTGGCGGTGCTCCTGGCCCTGGTGTACGAACGCACGCGCGCGCTGGGGCCCTGCGTGGGCCTGCACCTGGGCTTCAACCTCACTGCCGCCCTCGTCCCGGCGCAGATGCTCGGCGCTCTGGCGAACCCCGTCTCCGCGGTGCTGCTGTGCCTGGCCTTCGCTGGTTGCGCCGTGGGGCCCTACCGGCGGGTCGCCGCCGGGACTGAGACAGGCGCAGTTCCGGATGTGGGAGGCGAGTCCGTGATGCGGTGAGCGGGGCACCGAGCCTCTCCTGATGAACGATGGCGCCCTCCGCGCGGGACCCGGCAGCCTTTCCGGCACCGGTCGCTCGTGCGGAGGGCCTGCTCGTGGTGACCGGGGTGATCCGGTCATCGGGGGTGTGTCTGAACGTAACTATTCAGGCATACTCGTCGGGAGAGGAGAGGATCTCACCATGGCTATCGTCAGCACCTGCGTGTACGACTCACGAGGACAGCTCGTCCGTCCCGACACGCTCGACGTCAGCCGTGCGAAGATCCGCCTGGACCTCGACACCGGCGAGAGTGCGACCTTCGACCGCGGTCACACGCACATCTTCGTCGTCTCCGGCATGGGCATCACGGCCGACCAGGCCCGTGAGCGCGTGAGCACGAGGCTGCGCCGGTTCTTCGATCGCGCCGAGGCTGAACGCGGCTTCCGCAGGATCATGACGAAGAGGAGCCAGAGCAAGAACCGGCTCAACCTCAACACCACGATCTCCTACGAGATCCTCTACGCCGTGGAAGCGGACGAGCGATCCCGCAGCCGCAGTCCCGAGTCCCCCAGTGAGGGACGCCGGCGAGGCTGGAGCACGGTCACCCCCGGGTGATTCGCGCCGTCCACGCCTCACCCTCATCAGCACATGCAGAGAGGCCGGAGAGCTCCCTTCCCACGGGGATGCTCTCCGGCCTCTCTGTTTTCACGTTCCAGTGCAACGTCTATCACCTGCCGCCAACGATAGCAGTGTCGCGGATTGCTCACAATGGGCGGCGAGTGCCAGTTCAATGCCATCCAGCATCCAGTAGAGCCTCGTGATCGACCGGCTCGCACGTGGATTCCGACTCGTGCCCGATGGGCGCGCCAGTGGCCTTCTGCGAGGCTCGGCCAAGCCGCGGGGCTACGGGCCACATGGCGGCCTGGCGTGTCGGTCTCGAACCTGGTCGCCGGAAGGCATCGCTGCCAGGTGTACCACGAGACGTGGTACACCCCTGAGAACCGCGTCTGACCTGGGCAAGTACCTGTACCGCGAGACTCTTTCCCGCACCGGGTGTACCACGTGGAGGCGTCGGCGTGGTACGACGTTTTGCCTGGTCAGCCAGCGCTGCTCGCCCGCGTACCACGAGTACCACGTCTTTCTGGCCGTTTCCATAAAGGGTACGTTCGGAACCGGTCAGGCGCTCCAGCCCCAGCTCGCCACGCCACTCGACTGTCTGCTCGCGCGTGGGTCTAGTCCCTATTTCCTGGTACAAGTGGTACAGGGGGTATGTACACGCTGTCTGGCCAGGTAAGACGCCTGTACCACGTAGAGAATGTCACGTGGTACACCCTGCCCTTGTACACCTGCGGCTACTGCTCCGACCTGGAAAGACAGGTGTACCACGTCAAGTGGTACAGGCCCTGATACCTGTATGGGGTATGCGGCTCTCGCGATCCTCCCGGAGGGTATTCGGTCGATGCCTGGTGGTAGCCGACTCACCGGTCAGAAGAACTCCTCCCAACCTCGACCGCACGCCGGGCGGCTCACGCCGCCCGCGGGTGCATGGTCGAGCGTGAGGGTCAGTGGTCTACGCGTGCGGCCGTAGCGGTTGCGCGCCCCTCCGCAGTCCCTGCCTGTTGCCCTTTCAGTCGCCAGTCGAAAGCCTCTAGCGCCCCACTCGACTTGCATGCTGATTGATTGGTCAATCGTTGCGAAAGGTCGCGCGGGTGGCATAGTGTCGAGATCGCGTTCCATTCGATTGCGAGTCAAGTCGGCTTCCCACACATCGCCGGCAGGAGCTCGGTCACGATCGAGAAAGCAGCAACATGACACCTCCTGATGCCCCCACATCTGTATCTGCTGCCGGTTCCAGTGCCGGACCGCGCACCAATCCCGTCGCTGACGTCCTGGCCAGCGTCATGGGGTACTTCTCGCAGCGCGACGACATGGCTCCGCCGAACGAGATCGTCACCTACGTCACCGCTGCCTACCTCGACCAGATCGCCCCGACCGATCCTCCGGCGCCCCGCGTGCTGGAGAAGGAGCTGCTGGCGATCGTGGGCGCCGTCATCAAGTCCGAGAACGCCAAGGCGGTTACGGCCGCCGAGAAGTACCCCCTTCCGAGGTATCTGACGCATTGGCAGGTCGCGCAGATCCTCGTGCGTCTGCACCATGTCATCCGCATCGCGCCCAACGCCAAGAACACCGACCGCGAGTACGACCTGCTGGCGATGTATCAGCCCACGGGGGACGCGCGTGGGACGTACACCACGAGTGAGGACGACATCCGCACCACGGCACGCATGTACAACACCCAGCTGCGCCTGAAGGAGTTCGACGAGGTTTTGGCCGTCCTGCGTGAGGACAGCCCGCGGCTGCACCAGAGCACGAACCGCGACTTCATCGCCGCGCGCAACGGCATCGTCTTCTACGGCGCCGAGCCGGTGGACGTCACGATCTTCGGCAAGAACTTCCACTTCGAGCCCAAGCAGGTCCACTCCTTCGACCCCGCCATCGTGCTGCTGACGAAGAACGACGTCGACTACGTGGACGACGCCCCGCAGCAGGTCATCACGCACCCCGATGACGGTGACTGGGAAGTCGGCGCCTGGATCGAGGAAATCTTCGACCAGCCCGGTGACGAAGGCCTCGCTGACCTGATCTGGGAGATCATCGGCGCGATCATCCGGCCGCATGTGCGTTGGCGCAAGACCGCCTGGTTCTACTCGGGGGAGGGCAACAACGGTAAAGGCACGCTCTGCGCGCTCATGCGCAACCTCCTCGGAGGCGGCGCGCATGCCTCGATCCCGCTCGCGGACTTCGGCAAGGACTTCGCGCTCGAACCGTTGGTGCGCGCCAACGCGATCATCGTCGACGAGAACGACGTCGGCACCTTCATCGACAAGGCGGCCAACCTCAAGGCGATCGTGACCGCCGACGTCATCATGATCAACCGCAAACACCGGATACCGATCGCCTTTCAGTTCTTCGGATTCATGATCCAGTGCCTGAACGAGTTCCCGGTCGCGAAGGACAAATCCGGTTCTTTCTACCGCCGCCAGCTCTTCGTGCCCTTCACCAAGAGCTTCACCGGGGCAGAGAGGACGTACATCAGGGACGACTACCTCCAGCGCCGCGAGGTTCTGGAGTACGTCTTCTGGTACGTGATCAACCGTGCCGGCGCATCCTCCCCGGGGAACTACTACGAGCTCTCCGAACCGGTGGCGACCAAGGCGGTCCTGGCCGAATACAAGGAGGCCAACGACCCCGTGCGCGACTTCTGGAATGAGTTCCGCGACCGGCTGGCCTGGGACCTGGCACCGTTCACGTTCCTTTACGACCTGTACAAGGCCTGGTTCGACGACGTCTCGCCGTCGGGTTCACCCGTGAGCAACAAGCGGTTCATCACCGACCTCGTGGCGATCGTCAAGCTGGATGCCCTGTGGCACTGCCCGGACAAGAACCGCAAGATCCGACCCGGCCCGATGATGCACACCCCCGAGGTGCTCATCGCCGAGTACGAGCTGAAGAAGTGGATGCACCCGGGCTACACCGGCAGCGACCCGAAGAAGAAGTCGCAGCCGACGCTGCAGGCCAACTACCGCGGACTGCTCCGGCAGACGGGTGCATCCGCCCCGACCGACGACGCCACTGAGGAACAGGAGCCACCGGATCACGGCGACTGCTGACAACGGGCGTGAGCGGCGGATCACCAACCTCACCGTCCGCTCGCAGACCACGGCAGACCCCATGGAGAAGACCCCGGCTCACGGGTGAGGCGTCCTGGCGCAGGATGCCTCGCGCCAAGGCACTTCCCGCGACTCCATCCGAGGCAGCGCCTGCCTCCTCCCCAGACACCGGCCGTGATGGCCGGACCGACGAAAGGAGATCCCCACCATGGCCACACAGCGAACACCCGTGACGGCCGCGAAGGCACGCTTCACGTTCTACGACATCGAGTCGCTGTCGGACGTCTTCACTCTGTGCGCCTACACCCCGCAGCCCGACAGAGCCGTCGACGACCTGGAGATCTTCTTCCTCTCGGACGTCCAGCAGCTCTCCCACGCCGTGGACCCCCAGGCACTCTATGAGGCCGTGGTGCGCTCCAACCCGGGCCTGCCCGCGGTGAGCGTCCAGCTGTGGAACCTGAGCGGCGAGCGGGGCAACCTCCGTCTCGCCGAGCTAATGGGCCTCTCGAACGCCGACCAGGTCAACGACCGCGGCGAGGCCTCGTCCTATCCAGCCAGCCTGCGCCCCGTCTGCGACACGGATCCTGAGTACGACCCGCTGAAGCACCCGTTCCTGGCCGGGTACAACTCGCTGAACTACGACATGACCATGCTCGCGCTCTACCTGATGGAGACCTTCCCGGCTCCACACTCCGGTCGTCTTGTCCAGCCGACCACCGCGCGCGAGATGCGAGAACACAACGACAAGCTGTTCAACGAGCACATCGAGTACATGCCCGGGTACCTCGGCTGGGACGGCCCGGCCGCCAAGATCCGCCGCGCCATGATGCACTCGGGCCGGCACCTGGACGTCGCCCGCCTCAACGAGCTGCAGACCAAGGTGAGCCTCAAGCGCCTGCTCGGAATGCTCGGCCGCCAGATCAAGGAGTCCGAGAAGCTCCACCACGACACCTCGATCACCACGATCGAGGACCTCTACGAGCTGCTCGCCTACAACGTCTCCGACTGCCTGGGCCTGGCCCAGCTCTTCCAGCACCCGGCCTACGCCGGCAACTTCGACCTCAAGGCCGGCCTGCTGGCGCAGTACTCCGAGACCGTCCACGCCAAGAACGGCTCGGTGCGCCGGGACCGCCTGACCATCGACTCGTCCTCCGCGAAGTTCGTCGGCCGCATCCTCGCGCCGTACACCTCGCTGAACGACATCGAGGCCGTGTCGTTCCTCTATCCGGCCAAGGAGGTCGCCGAAGAGCAGGGCATCTCCCAGGTCAACGTGCTCGACGAGTGCGTGCGCTTCTTCGAGGAGAACGTGGCACCTGACCCGGCCAAGAACCCGGCCGCGACGCCGGCACAGGCCAAGGCACACCGCCAGTTCATCCAGGTCGTCAACTACTACCGCGTGATCGAGGGGCAGAACTTCAACGACTCCGAGGAGTACCGCGACCTGTTCGACCTCCCCGCCAGATCCTTGCGTGAGCTGCCGAAGACGCCGAACAACGTGCCCTACTTCCACCGTGACGCCTCCCCGTCGTCGTGTTTCGCGACGTTCAGCACAGGCGGCATCCACGGCGCTGAAGCGGACATGAGGGTCTTCGACGCCGACTCCTTCGAGCACCGGGAGCAGGCAGCCATGATCGGCCTCGCCAAGCTCCTCTATCCGGACGCGAAGGACTTCGTCGCCGAGGCCAAGCGCCAGCACAACCTGCTCGCGCTGCCCGACGGCACTACCGTCGACAAGCGGCTCGTGCTGCTGGGCTCGGACCCGAAGAAGGTGAAGTACCGCAAGCCGAAGAAGGACGACCCGGATCAGGCTGAACAGCTCGCGCGTGCGCAGGTCCAAGTGCCAGGTCCAGCGCAGCTGCTGGACACTCAGCGTCCGGACACCGAGGCGATGCACGTGCGCCTGTCCGACGGAACCGTGCTCGACGGCAAAGTCGTCCTGGCCGTCACCTCGGCGGTCAAGGCCGTCTACCGTGATGAGCCGGCGAAAAGGGCGCCCGAGCTGTTCACCACAAAGACCGACGGGTCCACCAAGCTGCACCCGAAGTTCGCACGGACCTCGGCGGGCCTCGTCATCCACGAGGACTTCACGAGCTACTACCCGAACCTGCTGCGCAACATGAGGGCGTTCTACAACCCCGAGCTGGGCGAGGACCGCTACACGACGATCTTCTTCGACAAGGAACGTCTGGGCTTCGAGATGAAGAAGCCAGGGATCTCCGCCGAGGAGAAGGCCCGGCTCACGACCTTGCGCAACGGCACGAAGCTGATTCTCAACTCGGCCTCTGGAGCCGCTGACGCCGCACACCGGACCCCGATCAGGATGAACAACCGCACCATCTCGATGCGGATCATCGGCCAGCTGTTCAGCTGGCGGATCGGGCAGGCCCAGACGCTGGCCGGCGCGCGGATCATCTCGACGAACACCGACGGCCTCTACTCCGTCGTCGGCGGCGACAACGGCTTCGACGAGACCGCCAACAACCAGGTGCTCGCCGAGCAGCAGGCCGCCATCGGCATCGGCATCGAACCGGAGCTGATGTTCCTCATTAGCAAGGACTCGAACAACCGGCTCGAGCTGGAGTCGCCCAGTGAGGACCGCAGCGTCGCTGACAGCCCGGTTATCACAGCCTCCGGCGGGACACTGGCCTGCCACGCGGGTCCTACCCCGACGAAATCGCTGGCCCACCCGGCCGTGATCGACTTCGCCCTGGCCCGCTACCTGCAGGCCGTCGCCAGCAGGGGAGAGGAGGCTCTTGCCGAGCCCTTCGATCCCCTGCTGGGCCGCAAGGTGATCGAGGAGGCGATCGACCCGGCCGATCGCGTACGGACACTGCTGCTGTTCCAGAACGTCCTCGCCGCCTCGCGCGGATCAATCACCTACCCGTTCGCCGCCGACCCGGTCTGCGCCGGGCCCGACCGTGACGACAACGAGGACGCCGATGGGCAGCTGGTGAACCCGCGGGCCCTGCAGATGGTCAACCGGGTCTTCATCGTCCGCGACGGCACCGATGGTGCCGTGAGCCTGCACAACGCCGGCGCATGGAAGGTGAACCCGGCCAGCCAGAGCAAGCGCCGCGAGTCCGGCAGCGCCGGGGTGCGACGTGATCCGGTCGCGCTGAAGATCCTGCGCCACCACGGGTGGGCGAAGAACCGCAGCGAGGCCAGCACCTCCGACGGACTCAGGCTGCTGCCCGATGACCAGGACGCCGTGATCCGCCGGATCAACGGCATCGATCCGTACTGGTCGGTCGTCGTCGTCAACGACGACCTGCGCGCGCTGCCGACCACCCGTGTCGAGCAGCTCATCAAGGCGCTCGATCTCGGCATCTACACCCAGATGCTCGACGAGACGTTCACCAAGAACTGGAGAAACGCTTCCTGACAAGCCACAAGACGGTAGCCGCCTGATGACCACATCCGACTCTCTGGGCGACTCAACCCTGCGAATGGCCCGATCAACCTGACCGCATAGGTCGGGGCCGCAACATGCCCGGCATGGCCCACGCGACCCTTGCGTATCACCCATCCCTATCCGCGCACCACATGATCGAAAGGAGGGGGACAACGTGTCCCCACTATCCCGTACCAACCCCGCAAGCCTGCCTGCAGGCGACCGCCGCTCGGACCGCGTGGAGTTGCCGACGCCACGTGCGGCTGCATCGCCGCGCGCGTTGCGGCTGGAGGTCGACAGCGAGGGCCCGCACTGCCGGGACAGCGTAATCCCCCTGGGGGCCGCATCAAGGCGTGGGAACAGGTCCCCGTGCGGACCTCAGCGTCGGTTGTGGCCGGTGATGAATGCTGCCGGGGACGCCACGGAGGCGGCGGCATGAGTGTCCAGGACGACGAGTCGGATGCCGCGGTGGCCGAGCGGGACGCGCCGCGTACCGCGCTCGCCCAGGCTGAGGACGATCGGACGGACGCCTGTCTGGCCCGGTGGGAAGAGGAGCAGGACAACCAGAGGCTGCGGACGGCACACAAGTCAGCGGTGGCGCGGGGTGTCCGGCTGTGTGAGCAGTGCGCGTCGTTGGCGGCGCAGGTCGCTGGTGTGGACGACGCGACCCGTCGCCTGGACGCGGTGCTGAAATTCTGCGACCGGGCGGAGAAGCGCGCGGCCCGGTGGGAGAACCCTCTCCCGGTGCCGGAGTGGGTGACCGCCGTCCGTGCGCTAGCGACCGGCACGGACGGCGCCGGCACGGAGGTACGCAGCCTGGCCGACGCAGCGACGGCGACCGCGGTGCTGCCGGCGCTGGACGCCGCCGAGGGCCGTGAGGAGTCGTGAGTGCGGATCCCGAGATCGCGGCCCGGTTCGCCCGAGATACCGCACGGCACCAGTTGACGGTCCTCCACGCCGACGGACTGTACCGGCACCTGCGGTTTGCCAGCAGGGTAACGGGCTACAGCGAATACTGGTTCGGCCTGATCACCATGCCCTACGCACTCGTGTTCAAGGGCGACGGTGAGGCGTTCGTGTTCACCATCGATGCCACCCGCGACATGGAGGCCGCCGAGGAGGAACACGTCGGCTCCGTCCTGGACCTGACCTTCACGTTCAGCGACACCTGGGAGTGGCAGCTCCGGGACTACGACTGGTGGTTTCTGTGGGCCTGCCACGCCATCGTCGCCGGCATCGCCCGCTACGACCGGCTGACCGGGTACGGGCTGGGGCCACTCGCCGCGCCGAATGCGGTGGCGTCGTGATCACGCGCGAGAGCACCATCGAGGACTACCTCCTTGCCCAGTGCCGGGCACACGGCTTTCTGTGTCTGAAATTCGTCTCGCCAGCCCGCGGGGGAGTACCAGACAGGATCGTCGTCGCCCCCAACGGCACTGTGTTCGTCGAGGTCAAGCGCCCCGGCGGCAAGCTGCGGAAGCTGCAACGGCGCACACACGCCAAGCTGCGCCGACACGGGGCCGAGGTTCACGTCGTCGACGACAGGCCGAGCGTCGACGCCTTCGTGGCGAAGCTCCTCAAGACCTCATCCGACCAACAGAGAGCAGCACCATGCCCCACAGATACATAGGTGTGTCATGAGCGAGCCTCGCTACGCGTGCCGCCGGTGCGGCACGTGGAAGTGCTCCGCCTGCGATGGGCAGCGGGCGAACACGGACGTCCGGTACGTCAACTACCCCTGCAAGCGGTGCCAGGGCCTGACCGGCACGCTCATCCCGACCATGCACACGATCAAGATGTGGGGCACGCACAACGACGGCCCACTGCCGATGGCGTACCCCTACGGCGAGCGCCCTCCGGCCGGAGAGTGGGCCCTGGGTTTCGGCAATCGGGATGCTCCGCAACCGCACTACCGGGGGGTGCCCATCCCCGCGGACATTCAGTTGAACCTGGAGTCGTTCAGGCGAGGGGTGGATGCGGCGCTGGAGCGTCACGGCATCGAGTGCGCGCTGTGAGGTGCCGCGGAAGGACCCGGGAGCCCCAAGCGGGCTGCGCTCCAGGCTGGTCGCCGTCTGCGAAAGCGACTGGACGCACAGCGCAGCCCCGTCGGCTGGGTGAACTGCTGGTCGACGGAGGCCTCGGGGTACTGAGCACGCTCCGGGGCCGTCTGGGCGAGCCAGGGCCGACGTGATGCTTGCACCAGTTTGGGCTGTTTCGGGATCGGCGAGACGCACGCCGTCAGCGTGCCGGTCATCGGCCGGACCCACGCCCTTGCCGCACCCGTCCCGTTCAGATCCGCCCGACCAGCACCGGCTACCTGTACATCGCCATCGAGGAGATCTGACCGTGATCCGTGAAGAGCGCATACCACTCGCCACCCTGACTGAGGACCAGCTCGAATCCCTGTACGCCCACATTGACTCCCTCACTAACACCCCGGTGCTGCGCACGTGCCTGGTTCCCGGGTGTCTGCGCCAATTCGACGCCATGGCTGTTGCCCGGCGCTGAAAATGCCGACGGAGCAGGCGTTCACGATGCCGATGAAGATTCCGGCGAATCGGACAGGCTCGTCGGCAAGGTGTCGCGTTCGTCGGCAAGGTGTCGCACGGATGCGTAGGGGAACGCCCGCCGTGAGCAGGGATGGTCGTCCGGCCGCCCCTGCGACGGCGTATGGGCAGGCAGCAGCCAGAAACGGCGTCGATGACTCAGCCGGTCGGGGAAGGCGCGAGCAGACGGCCACGGGTCAGCAACGTGATCCGCGGCCACATCTCGCGCGGGCCGTGGCCGAAGCGGCGGTGCGCGGCCTCGGCGGCGGCCACCAGGACGAAGCGCCGGACGATCACGGCTGGACCGGCGACAGCGTCACTGCGACCGCGGTCGAGGAGCAGCTCGTCCTCACGCCCCAGTGGATGCCCGTCAGCCAGGACGGCCAGGACGGCCAGGACGACGAGGACGACGAGCCCGAGGACGAGGAGACGGACGACTCCGACTCGGACAGCGACATCTTCGACCTCATCGCCGAGATCGCCAGCCGCCTTCGCGACGCCACCGACGGAGCCGAGTACCACGCCGTCGGCCTCATCTACGACCTCGCCAACGGCCGGACCACCATCGCCGACGCCCGCGAGCAGCTCGCCACCCTCACGTTTCGCCACGTCTGACCCGACCACCGGTCGCCCCCCGCCTACCTCCATGGCTCTGGCGCGTCACACTGGACGGACGGCCGTCACTAACGGCCCCGCTCAAGCGGATCTGTCGGTCATGCGTTCGCGCCGTGCGAGTTCACGACAGGCCACGGTCGTGCAGCTCGCACGCTGGCGCTGAACCAGCCGAAGGAAGAAGATGTCCCAGCTCAGAACAGCCCCACCCGGCGCCACGCCGCTCGCGGGCTCGAACCTGCCGACACTCGTCCCCTATCTCCCGCCCATGATCCGGGAAATGGAACGTTGCCTGTGCGGCCAGTCCGGTCTCACCTGCGAGGAGTCGATGTGCCGGTCCTGCCGCGAGGACGCCGTCGCCGTCCACGGCCAGCGCCTCGCACGGCTCCTCAGCACGATCCGTTACGAGCACCGCGGCGTCACCCTGACCTGGACCGAGGCCAGCAGTCACGCATCCGCCTTCACCCCCTGGGTCAGCTTCCTGATGCCAGATGTTTATGACCCCCAGGGCCCGCCGCACCTGTTCCGCGGCTTTGCCTACTGGGAAGACGACCAGCTCATCGCCGCCTGCGCCAGAGGATCCAGCGACGATGAGATCTTGTCCCTTGCCCTGGCCATGGCTCACTATGCCCTCGCCACGCTAGCCATTCACGAAGTTGATGAGTGGTACACCTATCGCTCGATTCAGGTGTACCCCCCTCACCGGCGCGACCAGCACCTGCCGCACGAAGAAGATCGCGGGCCCGACGGGAACGGGGCGGTCGTTCTGTGGCTCACCTATACCAGTCCGGCCCACGTCGAGGCCGGTCAGGTCCCGGATGTCCCGCTGATTCCGGCGCATGTCCCCGTGCATAGGGAAGACGTGGCGATCATGCCCGGCCAATCCCTGCGCATGGGAGACACCGCAATCCGGGTCTCCCCGCCGATGAGCGCGGTCACCACGAGCAATCAATGGACGGCTCCCCGCGACGGCGAGGATGTCCTCGCGGCAGCGCTACGCGACATCCACCACGCCATGGTGCTGTCAGAACTCTGCGTGGTAGCACGCAACCTCACCCTGGCGGGCCGCCCCGCCTTCGCCGCGAGGCCTGGTTCAGCAGAGGGCGACCGCCTAACCTGGTACGCCTATCTCACGTACGACGGGTGAGCGGCACGTCGCATGCGTCTGGTCTCAGGTGACCGCCTCGCCGCCCGTCTCGCAGAGTTCGGCGGTGATCCTCAGGGCTCCATGGGTGCCGTCCAAGTCCTGGTGCACCGCCCGTCTGCGGGCTGACAGGCGGCCCGGTCCGAGGCTGTGCGGCGCCAGTAGCGGAAGCTCGACCGGCTGACTCTGTTGCGCGACACTGAAAATTTCAATGACGCTCAACACTGACTCCGAGAATGCTGCACGGCCGCATCGCGCCGCAGCGGCTCTGAGGTCGGCGACGCACTGGCAGCGGTTCCCGGCAAGACGCTTCGCTGCCTCCTGCAGGATCTCGTACTTCTCCTCCCGCTCGCGGACCTTCTTCCGCAGAGCCGCGTTCGCATCTTCCGGCGGGCCGACGGCCGGGTCGGCTCCTGTGTCCGGTGCTCCCCAGGGACGGCTGGCTCCGGCAGCCCTCACCCGGCTCCGCAGCGTCTCCGGATTGATCCCGCGATCGGCGGCGGCCGACCTGATCGTCGCTTTGGGCCGTGACCCGTACAGCGCGACCGCGTCCGCCTTGAACGCCGGCGGACAGTTCTTCATGACCACGAGATGTCCGTTCTCGGATGCTCAGTACCGGGCATCTCGTGTGATCAGCAGCTGTGGCTGAAGCCCGGCTGCCACCTGCCCCCGTAGCCAGCGCTTTGCACTGGGCTCCAGGCGGGCTGCTGATGGTCTGCCATCGGTCACCGCCGAGGTGCTGCCCGAGGTCGTGAGCACACCAGGGCGGGCACTGCCTCCCGAGCCGCCGTCGAAGCTCCTCCACGACGCGAACAAGCCCAACCCCCATCGGAAGAACAGTCAGGACAAGCAGCATGGACACGTCTACCGCGGCATCTCCGATCTCACTGATGCCGCATCAGCAGCAGATCCACGACTTCCTCGTTGACCACCCCTTCGCCGGCGCATGGCTCGATATCGGGGCCGGCAAGACACTCACGATCCTCAGCGTCCTGCAGACGGTCCGCCCGATGGGTCACATCCTCGTCGTCGCGCCTGTGGCGATCGCCCGCTCCACCTGGATCGACGAGATCGAGAAGTGGGGCTTTCCCATCCGGACGAAGTCGCTCATCGTCGACGAGAACGACAGGAAGCTCTCCAAGGCCAAGCGCCTGAAGCGCTTCCACGAGGTCGCCACCGATCCGCCGACGATGTACTTCATCAACCAGGACCTGCTGACCCAGCCGTCCCAAAGGGAGACACTGATCACGCTGGCAGCGGCTGGTCCGGCCAGGTCGCCCGAGACGGCTGAGATCCTGGAGCTGGTGCGAGCTCGGGGGCCACTGGGCCGCGACGAGCTGATCGACGAGTACCGTGCTCTGGTCGCGGGCAATGCCAACAACCGGGTCCCCGCCAAGGCCAAGATCCGCGTCTGGATTCAGGAGTTGCTCAAGTCGGCCCTGGTGACGTGGGAAGCCTACGACTGCCCAAGCTGTTCCGGCGCAGGCTGCGCTCAGTGCCGCTTCGGTCTGGTGGACCAGCTGCCGGTCCAGAACATCAACGGCCAGAGCACCATCATCTGGCCCTTCCAGACGGTCATCATCGACGAATCACAGGGCTTCAAGTCGCACGACTCGCAGCGCTTCCTGGCTCTGGCCGCGGTGCGGCCGGCCATGACCCGGCTCATCGAGCTGACGGGAACGCCCAGTCCTAACGGTCTCCATGACTTGTGGAGCCAGGTCTACCTGCTCGACCAGGGCCGGACACTGGGCCAGAACATCACCGCGTTCCGCGATCGCTGGTTCACGCCGAAGATGGTGCCCGGCACCACGACCCCGGCGAAGTGGATCCCCACAGCCAATGCCGAGGCCGAGATCCATCAGGCCATCTCGCACCTGGTGATGAGCGCGCAGAACACGAGCCTTCAGCTCCCGGCACTCAGCATCCAGGACGTCAATGTCACCCTCCCGCCGGATCTGCTCCGGGCCTACAAGGAATTCAAGCACGACCTGGTCCTGGACATCGTGCAGACCTACACCGACGACGGGGAGCTGACGCAGAGCGTCGAATCGATCATTGCCGTGAACCAGGCGGTGCTGACGAGCAAACTGATGCAGTTCGCCTCGGGCACGCTCTACACCGCGGATCCTGACGACCCGACCACGAAGGGCCGATACGAGGTCATCCACGACAAGAAGATCGAGATGGCCGAGTACCTGGTGCGGAACAACGGCGGCGAGCCCGTGCTCATCGCCTATCACTTCAAGTCCGACAAGGAGCAACTGCTCGCGCGGCTCCGGAAGGCCGGCATCGACGCGCAGGCCTTCGACGGCTCGCGCGACATGGTCCGCCGGTGGAATGCCCAGCAGATCCCGGTGATGCTGCTCCACCCCGCCGCCGCGGGGCACGGCCTGAACCTGCAGCACGGCGGCTCGACGATGATCTGGTACACGCTGCCGTTCTCGCTCGAGCACTACCTGCAGACCAACGGACGGCTCTTCCGCACGGGCCAGACGAAGCCGGTGACAATCCATCGGCTCATCGCCAAAGGCACACAGGACGAGCGGATACCCTCGGTGCTCGCCGGTAAGCAGCAGGTCCAGGACGACCTCATCCAGGCCGTGTCCAGGGACTTCAACGCCGAGCAGGCACTTCTCGCTGCCCTGGAAGAAGAGATCCGCGAGGACCTCGACGACCTCTGGGCCTCCGAACGGGTCTGACCTGCGCTTACTCAACGACGGCCTCGCTGAGATCCCACAGCCGGGCCGTCACCATCGCGCACGACCGGAGCCGATCACCGTGATCGTCTTCGTACCCGCCCCCTTCGCCCACGACGGTGACGAGATCACCGGGACCGAGAAACAGATGCTCGACGAGCTCCACCTGTGCAAGATCGTTGGGCCTTGGGGCAGGTCCCGATCTCGCTGACGAAGTGCTGGCTGGCGGATACGTCGGGGAGTCGACAAGCTGCGAGGTCGCCTACGCCGAGGAGCGCGGCACACCCGTGACATTCATCAACAGGCGCGAACAGCGCTGACAGAAGGATCCCCGCATGTCGTTCGAGATCTACCACCCCAACCCGAACAAGGGCCGTCGTGCCAGGGGTCCCGCCAAGATCACCGTCACGCACGCTGAGAACGGGCGTTCGCAGATCGCGCTGTCCGCTGCGGCACGTGACTGGTTGCGGCCGACCCCCGGTCGCAGCGAGGCACGGTGGCCCGCAAACCAGCCGACGATGAAGCTCGTCATCCTGATCGACCGCAACACGAGGAAGATCAAGCTGCAGCGCACTGAGGACACCGATAGCGGAGACCACGTCCACGATGTCAAGGGTCTGAGCCACACCAGCACCGCCTACATCACCGGTTGGCGACTTGACGAGGAGCTGGGCCTCGACGAAGGCCACTTCCTGGCCGAGCTACTGCCCGACCCGGACGACGACGCCGATACCGCAGTGCGCGCCATAGTCGTCGACGCCGCCGCCAGCACGCCGATCAAGAGGCGGCAGCCGACTGCAAAGATTCAGTGACGCGGCCCTGATCCCGGCGCCCGTAACGGCCGACGAGCAAGCCCGCATCGAAGAGATGCGCCAGATGATCGATGAGAGCGTCACCGTCGTCGAGCCAGGAGCCCCTCTCAGGCATCGACATCGCGGGATGGCTCCCATCCCGCGACGCAGGAGCAGTACCTGTGTCGCGTCACCGAACTGACCCAGGATACGAGGCCGTCGCATGACCAGCACCAACAACGACACTGCCGCTGTCGTCACCAGCGCCTCCCCTGCACCCCTGCCTCGGTCCGGCGGTGCCTGGGCCCGCGACCTCGGCGATCAGTACAGCATGCTCGCCCGGACCTCGACAGACCCGCAGCAGGCTGAAGCCAATGCCGCCGAGGCGCGCACGTACTACGACATCGCGGACCGCATGGACCGCGCCATATCCGACACCGGCCGGCCCGGAGAGGAGCACAAACCGTGACTGTCGCCAACGACGAGAAGTACCGCCCGCCGGCCGAGGAGCGCTGGACCGACGGCATGCGCACTGAGCCCGTTCGGATCGCCGCGCGCACCGAGTGGCTGTACAGCGAGTACGACCCCAGAGTGATCGTCCCGGAGGGACGCACGCGCCACGCGTTCTCGCGCAGCGCCAAGGTCACCGCGTCCGATGTGCCCAGCCCTTACGAGTCCATGCAGGACCTGACCAGCCAGCTGCACCGTGCTGTCGCCGCCTTCGGCGACGACAAGGACCTGGTCATCGAGGTTCGGCTCGCCGATGACGACAAGATCCGGGTCCTCGAAGAGTTCTCTCACAGGAGCTCCGCATCAGCTTAGATCCGACGCGGAGCGTCACTCAGCCGGGGGAGGAGCGGACCGATCGCTGAGAACACTCCTGCTCCCGCCGCCGAGCCGCCCAGCTCGGAGATCCTCCCCCGGGGTACCGCATCCTGCCGATCGGCTACCGCGAGTCCTCCGTGTTCGGCATGGAGCACTTTGAGCCTCGGGTTTCCTGGCACGGGACGGACCCCGAGCGCGGCGAAGACCTCTGGGTCGTGGCACACACAGGCGCGTACCTGGCTGCCGACGGCGCCCGGGGGTACGAGCTGCCGCCGTCATTGCGCAATGACAACTGGCCGGCACGCTGCCTGTTCAGCCGCAAGGAGGCTCTGCGCCGAGCAGCCGTGGCCGTCAACCAGATCACGTTCAACAGCCGGACGTTCGCTCGGCTGAACACGCACCACACGGCACGTTTCGCTGGGTGAGCGCGTAACCCCCTCGGCTTCGCGCCCTGTCGGCGCTGGCCCCGGGGGTCTGGGTCGGCATGGCCGACCCGGGAGCAGGATCGATACCGAAATGGGCCGGGCGTTCGTGCACCCGGCCCATTTCCTTCTTACCGCTCGATGTCTCGGCAGGAGCATTCCCGAGTCCCGGTGATGTCCCTGACACGACGTTGTGAAGCCACCAACTTTACGTGACAACGGCGCTGCTCGCCCAAGCCCCGCGAAATACACCGCTGAGACACATCCGCGCCCTGGCCGGGACGCGCATCGGCGCCACCAGACCCCTCAGCACCGAAGGCGTCGTGCCCGAAAGCGAAGGTGCCTCGCTATGACGACTGCCGAGCCCACCATCACCATCGAGCTGACCGAGCATCAGCAGGCTGTCGTATTCGACGCGCTGTACGACAAGTCCATCGAGACGGATCGCTGTCTCAGCTCCTTCCGGGACGCCGAAGAGCCCGGGCCGCTCGACAACTGCTGCGCAGGGCACCTCGCTCGCTTCAAGGAGCGCAGCTCCCAGCGGGCTCTGTTGCTCGAGTGCAAGCAGTGTGTCCGCAGCGCCATCGACATCATCGTCAGCGCTGTGCCTGACGTCTGGGACAACGCCGTGCCGCGGACCCTCGCCGATGCTCTTCAGGACCGGGACGACGACGAGTCGCTACGGCGGCCGAGCGGTTGGCCGAGCACGAGAACGACGACGAGCTCTGGAGCCTCATCGGTGGCCTGCTCGATCGGATTACAGAATTTGCAGATCCGGAAGGAGGAGGCCAGTCGTGAGCATCGACGCCCCGCATACCCAAATCGAGCCCTCACATGTTCCATAACACCGACCAACCCAAGCCTGGTGACTACGTCATCGTCGCCGAGCCCGGAACCGACAAGGGCTACGAGTGCTGCGCGTCCCTGGCGATCGGCCGGGTGACCCGGCTCGCCGACGACGGTGAGCCGCTGATCGTCTATGTCGGCAACACCGACGAGACCCAGGTGACCTTCGGCGAAGCACTGGTCATCCCACAGGCCGTGTTCGAACAGCTCACCGGGTGTGAAGAGATCTCCCTCCCCGACGCGGAACCGGACTCCGTCCACGACTACTTCGACCGTCCACTGCGCGCCGGCGACTCGGTGCTGATCCCGGAAGGAGTGACGGCGGACCGCATCGCGGCAAGGTCACTCTCGATCACCGATGGCATCGCCGGGCGCACCGACACCATCGTCAGGATCGGCACCGACGGTCTCGTCGCCCTGGCCTCGCCCGACGTCGGCGACTTCCCCGCGGATCTGCTGATCCGCACCAACGAACGCTGACAGGCAGGCACCCCATGACTTCTCTGGCCGAGGCCGCCCCGCACATTTGCTCTCCCGTCGCCGTCGCCATGAAGGAGCACGCCGACGACGGCTGGAGCATTGCCGCCTCCATCGGCGCTGAGCCGTCGATGTACTTCCCCGAGCAGGACGGCAAGGCCGTCCCGGAGGAGGGCGCGTGGATCATCGTGGTCGAGGAGCCGATGACCGAGCTGCGCTCGAGGTTCCGCGTCCCCGAGCTGTCGATGTGGCATGCCCGTCCGCACCAGCTGAACTCCGGCGCGATCACCGTCGGTCACGGCAAACAGGCCGCCAAGGTGTACCCCAAGCAGGCGGTCATCGCCACGCCCTGGGGAGACCTGCACCTGTGGCCGCACGAGTACGTCGTCGCCGGCCGCCCGATGGAGCTCGCGTCGGACCCCAGCGCGACCCTCAACTCGCTCGGAGGGCAGCCGGTGCTCGACGAAGAGGAGCTGTTCTACCTCACGAGCCGCGGCATCCCACACCACGAGGCCCTGATGCTGCTGTTCGACAGGATGACCTCGCTCGACTTCGTCTACGTGACGTTTCCCAAGGAGGTCACTGACGTCCTCGCCGGCGCAGGGCAGAGCCTGCGCCGGCACATGGCACTGAACCCCGCGCCTAACTCCACCATCACGGGCCGCATCCAACCCACATCACGCCCTTCAAGGGGGGACTGGCCCATGGCCCGCGCGCAGAAGATCAAGCAGTACCAGGTTGACCAGTGGAAGAACACGCTGGAGCAGATGCTCGAAGAGGGCAATTTCAGGCAGGACGGCCGGCCGCTGAGCCCCGCGGGCATCGCAGAGCGCAAGCAGGAGATCGCGATGCTCCGCGGGCTGAACACCCTTCACGTGGGTCAGGTCATCGACCTGGACACCGTGCAGCCCATCTACGAAGACACCAACAACGCTGGAAGGTAGCCCCATTGGTTGCTGCTGGTGGAGATCACCGCCCCCGAGCCGGGCAAGACCGTACTCGATCCGTGCTGTGGAACCGGCGGCTTCCTCCGCGAAAGCCTCGCAGCCCTGAGCCGCAGACAGACCGTCGCGGCCGCCTTGCTGACCACGCAGGAGCACACCCGACAGGCCGCAGCTCACCACGAGGAACTGAGCAGGAATGCTCAAGAGTGGGTCTTCGGCGCGGACCTTGACCCCATGATGGCCCCGTGCCGCCGCGGTCGCCGTGATGATGATGCTGACCGGCAGCGTCGGCAACACCTTCCACATGGACTCGTTGGCCTTCCCCACGAGCGGCTCCCTACCCGGCCTCCCCGATGCCAGACGGCATCTCGACCGCATCGGTCCCGGCGCAGTCGACGTCTTGCTCACCAACCCTCCCTTCGGCTCGGACATCTCCGTGACCGGTCCTGTCCTGGAGCTGTTCCGCACAGGCCCGTCACAGGTCGAGGAGCCGAGCGTCGCCTTCAGCTGGACCCGCGAGAAGGACGGCACTCTCCGACGCGGGAAGCCGGCCTCCTCCGAGGTACCTGAGAAGCTCTTTGTCTAGAAGGCGATCGAATGGGTGCGGCCCGGCGGCCGTATCAGCATGGTCATGCGCCCAACGGGATCTTGTCCAACCCCGGCGCCGACGATGAGGCGCTCCGCGAGTACATCCTCGATGAGTGCTGGATCACGGCCAGCGTTGACCTGCCCGTGGAGAGTTTCCTCGTCGGCGCGGGCGTCAATGTCCTGACCAGCGCCCTTGTGCTGCGGAAGAAGACCGAGCAGGAGAAGTGTCAGGAGCGGATGCACGGCCCTGCCGACTATCCGGTGTTCATGGCCGTCGCCGAGAAGGTCGGCCACGATCGGCGGGGTAAACCACTGTACGTGCGAGACGGTCACGGCAATCTCGTGGCCAGCGGGCATGAGGAGACGGACCTGACAACCGTCCGCGGTGTTGCGAACCTGCGCACCATGAGGCGGCGCGCCTTCATTCTCGACGACGACCTCAGGTCCGCTCGGCAGTTCCCTCAGGAAAACGGACGACCGAGCATCATCACCGCGTACGACGCGTTTGTGGCCCGGCACGGCCACGAATTCCCCTGGAACAGCGGTGACTGAATCGGTCTCCTTCCTGAGCCTGCTCAGGAAGGAGACTCCTGCCCACCTCGGGTCTCTCAGGAGACGTCCTGACCTACGTCGAGGCTGACGCGGCGCGGGAAAACCGTGTTCCCGTAATCGAGAAAGCGGAAGCTGACGGATTTGAGGCCCACATCAAGGCCCGCCGGGGTCCGAAGGCTCTTCGTAGTCTGCTCACTTTCTAGGGGGAACTCATGACCCGCCCGCGACTCCCGTACGAGTGGGATGGCAGCAAGACGTTCAGCCGCGCCGACACGGGTCTCACGATCAAGATCGTGGGTGCTGAGCTGGTGTACCACCGAACGGCAAACGGTTGCACGCCCGCCAGTACGACGCACTACCTGATTCTCGGCGTACGCCCGACCATGCCGCGCAGTGTGTCGAGCCTGGTCGACGATCACGGCAACCGCTGGGAGACCGGCTGCGCCTACATCAACCCCAAGAAAGTGTTCGGCGAAGGGTTCGACCGGATGGTCTGCTGGCCTGCCGGTGAGGCCGACGCCCGCGACGGCGACGTGCTGTACATGCTCCAGCTCCAGCGGCGGCCGGCCGGTAGCGACGCCGAGGCCGAGTGGGAGAACTACAAGTCGCCGCACGGCGTGAGGGCCGTGGGCTTCACCGGAGACCCGACCCCTTTCAAGGCCAACACTCTGGCCGAACTGCGCTGGTATCCGGAGGAGCAGCCCCGCTACGAGTGGCGGGCCCGCATCGATCAGTACGTCCTCCACTGGCGGGGACGGCCCCACTGGGTGCACCCGGACGGTCGGGTCGTGTCCGAGAACTGAGTCGGACTGCTGCGGTTTCACGCGCTCCAGCAGTACGTGCCTGCCAGTCAGCGGCTGAGCCAACGGCAGTCCAGGACGCGGCAGCAATGCCGCGCCCCGGGCTGTCGATCGTCAGCAGCTACCAGGGAGGAAAATTGCAGGATCAGCGAGTCAACCTCGAAATCGGTGACCGGGGCCGGTCGGAAATGCCGTACTCCGAGGTGTGCATGGACATGGGCATCGCGGGCCAGGTCTTGGAGATCGAGGTCCGCCAGCACTGCGCACAGCTCCACAAGGAGGGGCAGCCGTTCTCCTCGCCCATCACGTGGGGCGAGGCCGGGATCTACACGGACTGCACCACCGGCCAGCCCTACACCTACGACGCCGAAAAGGTGCCTGCCTGATGGGCATCGACCTGCGTTTCCAGGACGACGGCGTTATCGGCGAGTGGAATGCCTGGCTGGACGACAAGGCCGAGGAATCCGACCGGCTCGACGTCTTGTACGAGAAGTGGTCCGAGGGGTACGTCACCTGGCAGGACTACCCGTACGGCCCGGTCCAGTTCCTGGCATGGCTGGAGCGACGGGGGGTGAAGGTGTCAGCTCCGCACTGGAGGAGTGAGCTGAAGACCGAGCACACCCAGAATTTCATTTCGTGGTTGGACCGGGCGGTTCACTACACGATCTTTCGGCTCGGTGACCTCTACTTCGTTGCGGTTTCGCAGCCGAACCACGTGCAGGATCCGAATTTCTACCGGCTCACGTGCGACGAGCCGGACGACTTCCTGAACTTCGCCAATGCGTGGATGGAATGCGAGGGCGGCCACACCTTCGAGACCGAAGACACCGAGTGCTGGCAGTTCTCCGCCGAAGGCGTCGGGCAGCACGGTCCCGATATTCGTCTGCACGAGCTGGACCACGACGCAGACGGCCATCACCTCTGCCCGAAGTGCGGCAACAAGATTCTGAAAGTAGGGGCGCACTGATGAGCGGCGAACCGAAGGTGTGGACCTTCTACAGCACCGGCGAGGCGTACGGCGCAGTCCAGTGCCGCGACGACATCCGCGACGGCGACGTGCTGGTGATCGAGCGCGAGCAGGTGATCGGCATCGCGCACACCTGGCCCTTCGCTCTGACCGAGGCGCACGGGATGTTCCACACGCTCAAGGACCAGGACCCGCGCTCCTGGGATGACGGCAAGTACGCGCCCGGGGTGGTCGTGGCCGAGCGGGAGGCCGAGCGCTTGGGCGTCCCATTGACCCGCGCGGGCGCCACAGCAACCGAGCAAGCCGACGAGAACGAGGGGGATCGAGCATGACCGTGGTCGGCTACAGCTACCAGGCCGAGAACCTGTGCCCGAATTGCACGCTCAGGGCGCTGCGCGCGAACGGCGTCAAGGTGCAGCGCGGCAAGCCACATGAGGACGCGATCCGACGGGCGGCCCAGAACCTCGGCATCGACTTCGACAGCGACGGGTCGTACGACTCCGGTGACTTCCCGAAGCCCGTCTCGAAGGAGATGTGCGAGACCGAGCTGACCGACATTCCGAACGCCGCGCCCGGCGTACGCCACGCCATCTCGGATGAGCGGTGCACCGGCGAGAAGTGCGGAAAGTGGCTGGTGTTGGGAGAGAGGTCCCCGACCGAACCGGCGCTCATCCGCCACGTGCGTGACACCTACGAGCTGCCGCAGGCCCTGGCCCGCAAGGTCGCGGTCGAGCTGCGCTCGTGGGGGCTGTCGC
Organism: Streptomyces sp. NPDC088124; assembly: GCF_040685895.1. NCBI lineage: Bacteria > Bacillati > Actinomycetota > Actinomycetes > Kitasatosporales > Streptomycetaceae > Streptomyces > Streptomyces sp. NPDC088124. The sequence goes on from NZ_JBFBJB010000041.1 coordinate 49,996, forward strand.
ACCCGACGTTCATCTCCGAGGACAACGTGCACCAGGCCGCCGCGATGCACCCCCACGGCTACGCCACCGTGCACCTCTCCGGTCAGTCGGGCCTCGGCCTCATGCCGACGCCGGAGTACGACGGGGACCGGTGCCTCTACTGCGAACAGCTTTGGGAGAAGCACCTGTTCACGTGTGAGACCTGCGGCATCGACGTGCCGGCCGACCAGCCGCACAGGCACCAGCTCCAGGTCAAGAACCAGCGCACGCTCCCGGGGATCAAACCGAAGGGGACGGGGAGCCGATGAAGTTCTGCCTCCGCCTCACCACGGGCTCCCGCGTACCTTCTGCACCCCCCCGCGTCGATGTCCACACCGCGCTGAAGGCGCTGCGGGTGTACGAGCAGAAGCGCGCCGACCCGCGCTGGTCGGTCCATCAGCAGACCTACACCGACCACGTGACGGTCATCTGCACGAGCACACGCAGCGGCCTGACCGATGTGCTTCGCGTGCCGCACGGAGTCGCGCTGCTCACGGACGGCCGTTACAAGATCTCGCACACCTGGATCGGCCGGCCGGTGCAGGGCTGGGCAGTGTGGTTCTGCAATGAGTACCTCGGTGACTACGCCACGGATATCGAGGCCGCCGAGGCGCTGCTCATATACCGGCGAGACATTCAGAAATTATCCGTCTAGAAATGGGCCCGGCCGGTGGTGGTCAACTGGATGCGCCCTCAACGTATTGCTGGTTCGAGTCCCGCTCCGGGTGCTCAGGAAATCGACTTCGAAATCAAGGAGGGAAAAGATGGCTGGAATCACGGGTGAAATGCGCGCGCAGGCCCGGGAAATGCTGGGCTTTGAGAAGGGCGGTCCGGAGCGGTACGACATTGACGGGGTTGTGCGGGACGCCTGGATCAACGGCAACGGGTCGGAGGCGACGTGGAAGGCCGCCGTCGAGAAGCACTTCAGGCGGTTCATGGTCGGTGATTGGGTGCGTGTGACGGTGCAGACCGAGGACGGATTCACCGAGCACCACTACGGCCCCATCGAGAACTTCCGAAAGCCTGACGGGGCCTACTACCGGCGCAACGTCGCCAAGCCGCACGCGGCCTTCGTCCACCCCGAGTACACCCGCAGCCACGTCGTGCCCCTGGCGGACCTGGTCGAGGAGATCGCCGACTTCGAGATCATCACCGAGTGGTCCACCGTCCATGAGGGCGGCCCCAAGCACAACTACGGGGTCTACCACTGCATGGGCTTGCACGGGACCTATCCGCCGCCCGCCAAGGTGATGGTGATCCACAAGGTATCCGGGCGCAGGCAGCGGTTCTGCGACGACTGCAACACGGCCGAGTACCGGGCACGCTTCGCGGACCAGGCGTTGCACTACCAGCGCAGCTCCAAGCAGACCATCTTGGAGCTGCGCGCGAATCCGGCGCTGATCACCGGTTCGGCGGCCGAGCCCACCGACCCCTGGGACGAGACGCCGGCCGACCAGTACCGGTCGTGGGCCGACACCTTCCCCTGGCTCGTCCCCGGCCCCGCCGCCGAGCTGTACGCGCAGTGGAAGGAAGCCCGGAGTGCGACAGCCGCTGCCTGAAATCCGCGTCCGGATTCAGCACCCGGACGAGCCGGACGCGTACCCGTGGTGGGACTTCGACGCCGAGGACGCGGCAGCAATTCGCGACTGCCGCCGATTCCCCTACGTCGTGGAGGTCTTCGACGTGGCCGGCCGGCTCCTGGGCGAGGTGCCCAACCTCGTCACCGGCCCTGGCATCGAGGGCACCTACCGCACTCCGTGGGACATTCCCGACGCGGCGGTTGCCCGTTACGCGGCCGACTGCTGGGCGTACGCCTGCGGCATCGAACCCGGCATCCTGTTCCGCTTCCTCAGCGGCATCTACCGGGTGATCGGCCCCGAGCACATCGACCAGGGCTACAGCGCTATCGGCTACGCAACCGGCTTCCTGATCTGCCAGGACACCGGCGGGCTCCCCCTCATGCGAATCGACCCCCGGCACGCTGCGGACCAGGTGCTGGAACTGACCGCATCGAAATGCTCGGCGATCGGCTGCCGTACTTGGGCCACGCACACGCTGGAGAGCGACAACCCCTTCGTGCGGGCGGGATACGGCATGCCGGGGGAGCCCGCCCGGAGCCGCGAAGTGATGTGCGAGCCGTGCGGAACCGAACTCGTCAGCACCCACCGAATCCAGCGCCGCAACGGCACACTCACGAAAGGAACCGTATGAGCACCATCGGAAGCGAGGGCTGGACACTCGTCCACCAGGCCCGCCAGAAGCACTACGACGACCGCTACTACGGGCATTGGCTCGGCACCCGAGACGACGGACAGTGGATCATCGGCCGCCTGTACCCGGGCAAGAGCATGGATGACGGGTTCCGGGACGGAGAGTGGGCGTACTCCAAGCGGTTCGCGGGAGACCCGTCCACCGACAACGCGGACGCCGCGCTCACGGCGTACGTCGAGATGGCGCACAACACCTTCGTGTGGGATCGCGTCTTCGACCAGACCGTAGGCGAAGCGATCGACCTGTACTGGGCAGGCCCTGAAGTGCCGGATGCCCCCAAGCTGGCGGCCGGCTGGGCAGGAGCGGAATCCCCGAACCCGGACCGCGTCGTCTCATCGGCCGGCTGCTCGATCGCGATGCCGCTCCACGAGGCGAAGTTCCTCCTCCTCCACTACCTCCGCCGCACCGAGCTGGCAGCCAAGGCACACCTGACCAAGGGGGTCACCGTCGACCGGCACGGTGCCGTCGAGAAGGTCCGCTGCGCCACCGGACCCATCCGGTTCGAGTACGGCTACAACACCTACTGGCTCACGTAAGACGCGCTGCCTGCCACCGTGCAGGCCAGAGCTGGGCGGTACATCCGTCATCGAAACCTCCACTTCGCCAAGCGGTAGAGAAACTGGGAGATCACCGCATGCCTTATGAACTTGTCGATCCGCTCCGCCGGGTGTGTCAGCCGAACGAGTACTTCAACACCGAGACCCAGGAATTCGAGGTCATCCGGCGCCATGGCCTGTACGACGTGCAGGAGACATTCCTGGTCCCCGGGGGAAGGGTTCTCCTCCTGGCCTACAGCCCGGCCGCCGCGCAGGCGTACGCGATCGGCATTTACCAGTCCGATCAAGTCGAGTACTGGTCCGCCCCGATCGTCGGCCGCAGGTACTTCGCCCGGCGAATCGCCGAATCACACGGCCTGACCGTCGGCCCGGCGAATTGCCATCTCATCGCAAACGTCGACCGGATCTCCCTGGCACGCAAGGCGGACGAGGTGCAGACGATCGCCGACTCGATCGCCGAGTCCGGTGACCTCTCCGAGAGCGACGAGGAGCTTCGGGCGGCCGTCAACACGCTGAGGAACCACATGGAGGCCAGCGGCATCCGCCTGTGGAACGGCGAGTAACCCACACCCCCGGCCAGACAAGACAAGGACAACAATGCGCGCCACTTTGCAGACCCTGATGCTCAACCTCCAGCTTGCGGCGTACCAGTCGACTCCGGGCGCTCCCATCAAGGACTACGGCCCCCATGGCAAGGGCCCGCTCGGCGAGTACCTGCGGCCGACGACCGAGGCCGAGGCCGAGGCACGCCGTCCGGACTTCGAGCGTCTGTCCGCCGAACTGCGCGAGCGCGACCCGGGCGCGTAAGCGGCGTGGTTGGGCGATTTCGAGTTCTGGCGGGCGGGCGACATGAGCGTACGCATGCCCAGTGTGGATGCCTACGAGAAGCGCGACGAGAACGGCCTGCGGGTCTTCCGTGACCACCGGCTTGTCAACACCCGCGAGACCGTCCCCTGGTTCGACGGCGCAGAGAAGGCGTATGCCTGGGAGTGCTGACGCTGCGGTTTCACGGGGCACGACGGCGACCTCATCGGCGCACCGCGCTGCGAGTCCGCTGCATGACCCGCAGCGTCTACGTCGGTCCGGAATGGCCGGACGGCGGGCCGGAGCCCGAGGCCCAGAGTCACTTCTACTGCGCCAACGACGAATGCCCCAGCGCATTCGGCAACGGCCACGGGCCCGTTCCCAATACCCGGAAGTACCAGGTGCCCGGCGGATACATCTGCGAGTTGTGCGCGGAGGCGCACGACAGCGAGGTAGCAGCCGAGGACGCAGCCGCAACTCCATTCGAAATCACGGCCTTTCGCCCGAGGAGCGCCATGCGCTGTTCCACCGTTCAGTCCACCGTCGGCCCCGGCGATGAGCCGTGCCAGGGCACGGCGACGCATCTGCTGATCGGCTCAATCCGCACCGACGCGGAGTCCCGGGAGCCGTTGCGCGACCCTGTGTGCAAGCCCTGCGGCGAGTCCTACGCTCGGCGCCCCGCGCTGAAGGCCCGGCTCGTTCCGCTCCACGTGCACATGACGGACAACATGTTCATCGAGACCGTCGAAGGGCACCGGCTGCTCAAGGACCAGGAGCACGAGGCCCGGTGCTTCGACTGCGGCACGACCGGCCGCGTCAACTGGTTCAAGTTCCAGACGAACGGCTGCCCGGGGCGCCCGGAATCCATCGAGGTTCTGCGCCACTCGCACGACATGCTCCACGCGGAGCCGAGCGTGCGTGCCGTGGAGACCGCCCGGCTGTGGTGGGACTACGCCGTCGACTACCTGCACACCTTCGTCGGTGACTGGCGGGTGGTCACCGATGACCCGCGCTACGCCGCCTACTTCACCTTCCGTGACCGCGAGTACGGCGTCCGGCACGACCTGGCCGGCGGCCGGTTCGGAGCCGAGAAGCTGCCCAACCGTGGCCACCCCGAGCCGACGATCACCGACGCCGAACTCGACTACAAACAGGCCGTCTTCTCCTTCCACGGCCGGATGACGGACTCCGGGTCCAAGGACTTCGCCACCTGGACGCCCGGCCACCTGGACATCAACGACCGCGAGCTGATCATCCTCTACACCCCCGAGGGTGTGATTCGCGAAGTCCTGCGAGTCCCGGGCCTCCGGTCGTGGGCCGAGACCACCGGCGCGATCTGCGACACCTTCGGCCCCATCCAGACCGTCAAGCTCCAGACCCGAATCTACGAGTGACGAGCACACCGGCCGAGAAGTGGTTCGCCCAGATCGACGAGAGCCGCTTCCGCGACGCCGGCAATGACCAGCCGGCACCCATGAGGTCTCATCCCGACCCGTACGACGAGCCCTTCGACCTCGGCGTCTACGCAGGGCCGCACGGCTACGTGTACGTGTCTCCCACCATCGCCGTGTGCCAATGCGGATGGCATCCCTGGAACCACCCCAACTCCACCGTCGCTGACCACCTCAAGGACTGGAACGAGGCACCCGTCTCGTTCGGAGAACAGGAGCAGTAATGCCCACGCCGAAATTCGACTTCGAGCCGGTCGACCCCTACAACGACAAGCGCTTGCGCGTGAGTCTGAAGGACACCGGTGAGGCCCTCGGCATCACCTACCCCACGAGCGGGGCCGGCTGGGTCGCCGAGCACGCCGGCCTCACCGGCAACCAGGGCGCGGTGCACGGTTTCGAGAGCGAGCGCCTGGCCGCCGAGTTCATGTACTGGTTCAAGGCGCCCGAACAGTCCGACCGGACCACCCCTCAGGGAAGGCCCCGCCCGCTCAACCGCGAACTGCTGCCGAAGCACGGTGTACTGATCTCCCTCGTCCCGATCAACGACGGCGACTTCTACGTGGACCTCAACACTCGGGGCGTCGGTAGGGGCCTCGGCTACCTCCAGCGACGCGACGACGGCCGCTACGACGTCCGCATGGGTCCCAAGGTGATCGGGATCGCGGCGACCCCGGAGGCCGGTATGTGGGCCACCTCCAAGGTCCACACCCGCAGCAAGTTCTACGAGCGTCTCACCAAGGGATTCGAGGCGCACGAGAAGCCCATCTACACCACGCCCACGGACAGCCAGTAATCCGAGTCCGCACCCACATCTACGAGTCGGAGCAACCATGCGAGACCCGATGTACACCGACATGAGCCTCGTCTCCGAGCCGCTTCGCCTGATCGCGTACGAGACGGCAGCCGTGCTCGGCCCGGAGTGGCGGGTGGAGGCCATCTTGAGTTCCGCGATCGTCGTGCACCGCATCGGTCTGCGCATCTGCCTGGACGACGGGACCGACCGGGTGCTGCTCACTGCGCACGTGTCGGTAAGCCGCGACAAGATGAGGCCACTGGAAGAAATCACGGCGGATGTCCAAACGGCCGACGACCGCGCGACGAGTGTCCGCCGGACGGTCGAGGCCATCCGCACAGAGATGCTGCCGCACTTCGGACGTGAGGACGCGGTGGCCGGCCTGCGCGTGCTCTCGATTCCGCTGCGGGATGCCGGAATCCCCGCCATCGCCCAGGGCGGCACCGAGAAGACCTACATCGAGTACCGGCTGGAACTCCTCAACGCCGTCCAGCATCTGTTCAGCGAAGGCGAACGGCGCCCGCTCGGGGTGATCATCACCTCGCCTGGCGACGACAGCACCCGCGTGGAGGTCCGCATCCCGCACCTGTCCATCAGGGAGGCAGCACGTATCACCCGGGCGCTCAGGCCGAGCCTCTCCACCCCCATGCAGGGGATCGAGAACCTGCCGGAGGAGTACCGCTACCAGCTCGGCGTGACGTTCCCAGGCATGACCGCGAAGCACGTCGTCAGCGACGGACCGCGTTATGACGACCTGGTCGACCCGGACGGTGTGCTCACCATCCGCCACGCTCTGGCCGTCAAGCGGGTCGATGACCAGAACCACACTCGAACGTGGGCTGCCGTCTGGCTGCGCAATGCCACCGTCGCGCAGGCGTACGCGGCCCTGAGCGCCTACGCCTCCTGAGATCTGACGACCCAAAGGACTCGGAATGAGGCTGACGACCGGCACCCAGGTCATGCTCGAAGACCCCGACTGCGGAACGTGGCGCGGCCGAGTGGTGGTGTGTCTGTGCAAGCGCCACACCTGGCAGCCGTACCTGCGAGGTCGGGAGTGCGGGCACGCGAAGTGCGGCTTCCCGCGCGCGGCCTCGGAGTGCCCATGGCCTCTCCACGTCCGCTGGGACAACGGCAACGAGTCCCACCAGGGGCCTGAGTCCCTGAAGAAGATCGAGAAGGAGGACACCTGATGGAGAAGATGAAGGGAGGCCCCGTGACTGGCCTGATGTACAGCGCCGAGGACTGGCGCGAGGCATTCAACAGCGCCGACGACGCTGGGTTCTGCGAGATCGACTCGCGGGAGACCGGGGGCGAGCTGGCTGGCGTGATCAGCGAGCTGCGTGCCGACGAGGCCGGCAACGACGAGGGCCTGGTGTTCGCGGCCATCACCGTGGCGGAGAAGCTGCGCCCCGAGTTCGGTCGGGACTTCCTGGCATACGTCATCAGGGCGTATGACGAGGAGACCACGGGACGGCTGGAGGAGCGTGCGATCGGCTTCATCCTGGGCCGTTGGCCGGGCTTCCCCATCGAGTACACGTACATGCTGGAGCAGTTCGCGGTGACGTATGCGTTGAGGCCCGAGGAGCGGGCTGCCGACGACGGCTCCGGCGGTCCGGCCTACGTCTTCAACGTCTCCGAGCTGCTGATTCCGAAGGAGTGACATGGCTGACTGCATCCACTACGGGGACATCGTGCGGCTGGCCGGGCGGCGGGGCATCGTCGACCGGAACCGGTCGCGCTACCCGGCCAGGCCGGACGTGCATCTGATCCTCGGTTTCCGCAGCGAGGGCGGCGGCTATGCGTGGGCCGAGGCCAAGGACGTCGAGAAGCTGTCGACCGTCTTCCTGGGCATGCCGAACAAGGAACACGCTCCGGAGTACTTGGAGCCGCTGACGCTGTGGCAGCAAATCCCGCACGAGTACGACGAGTACCTCACCTGGGATATGGACGCCAACTGCATGTACTGCGGCGCGAGTGAAAAGGACCCCATCCACACCGACTCGGACTGACCGACGGACTCAGCAGAAACACACGCGGCTCGCCGACCGGCAGCCGCCTTTTTCATGCCCGAATACAATACGGAGAAACACATGCAGCTCGTCACCTTCGGGGGACGCCAGGTCCCACAGGGGCAGGCATTCGCACCGCAGCCGGGATACATCCTCACCTTCGTCCGTGTCGAGAACGACCGGCTGATTCTGCGGGGACAGCCTGGGGGGCTCGCGCCCCATTCGGCCGGCGGCCGATCCTGCTGAAACCCGTTCCCCGATGCTGGGGGACCGGCGGACCGTGGTCGAGATGGTGCCGGACCACCGCCCCCTGGCGGGAGAGACAGCGTACCTGCTGACGCACCAGATGTGCGTGTCGGGCGGCTGGTAGGACATCAAGACCGCCAAGGCCCGAGCCCCCGAGCACCTGGCCGGAATCTACGACGCCGATGGCGCCGACATCGGGAACGAGCAGCTCCGCAATCTCGCGGAAGAGCTGCTCAAGGAGGCCGATCCGAGGCTCAAACTGCATCCGTACACCAAGCTCGGCCCGCTGCTGGACAAGGTGCGATTGCAGGAGGGTACGGGTGAGGTCGGCAGGTGGGACGACCCGGGAATGGGCCTTGAGATCGTCGAACCGCTGGAGGAGGCCGACGTCCTGTAACCGCCGGCGGTCCCCTCGAATGGCCAGCATCGCATTCTGCCCTGCGTGGGTTCACTGAAGGCCAGCCGTTGCGAACGCTGCAAGGGCTGGACCTTTTGTGTGCCGACACAAGGAAGGAATAACCGATGGAGAATGACCCGCGTACTCCGTGCGCCCGACAGAACCTCAGGGGAGGCGAACTTTTCACCTGTCCCGGAACCTACGAGGTCCGCATTGCGGCCTACTTCGATCGCAGCGTCACCGAGGAGGACGGTCTGCGGCTGACCTTCACCACCCTCGGCGGCGGCGACGGTACCGAAGGCGTCGTCATCAACTGCACCGACTGCGGGGAACCGGCGCCCCGTCACCTCTACGCGGGCATCAGGTCGGTGCTGCGGGCCATCGAGGACAAGCTGAAGGAGTCCCTGGCATGAGCGAGCTGCGCGCTGATACCTGGATCAACTCCCCCCAGGCGGCAGAAGAACTGCTGCCGTTCGTGGGCCAGCACATGGTTGCCCACCCTATTGCTCAGGGCGCCCAGAAGTCCGGCGGGCAGCTCATCGGCGTGAATCGGGAGAAGCGAACCGCGTCGCTCCGCCGGTACGACACCGGTGAGATCACCGAGTTCCCCTGGACGACGACGAGGTTCCGGCACACGACGTTCGTCAAAACCCCCTACGCGGGACTCAAAGTCGGAGACGTCCGCCGGTTTGACTGGTACGTGAATGAGGACGGCCAGCCGATCGACACGCCCCGCACACTGGTCGGAACTGTCGACTCAATCGAGCACAGCCACGTCAGTCTGTGGGTCCGCGACCCCAAATTCGGGATCAGCGGCGGTTGGTGGGCGCATCTGAAAAACCAAGACACAGAAAAGCATGCGCTGCGCCCCACCAACTCCGACTCCACAGAATAGGAACTGTTAGCACGTCACTCGAATGGGTGGCCGTGCTGTTTTCGGTCCCACTCGTTGTCCATAGGGCGAGAGTGGGACCTTCGCGTATTCGAGAGGAGAATGTGATGGTCGTTCCGGACGGCGAAGAGACCGAGCGGCGTGCTCCGGGCTCGGTGTTCTGGTTCAACGAGACCACGGTCAAGGCGATCGATCGCATCACCGGCCACGTCGTGGCCTCCGGGCCCGACTTCGAGCCCTTCATACGTACCCTCATAGCCCCGGCAAGCGCGACCAGGTCACCATCGTCGGCTTCCCGTGGAACACGGACGGCGACGAGATCACCGCGTCCGTCGAAGTCCGCCGCCAGGACCGCGCCACTGAACGTTGGCCCCTTTCCTGCGTCGGTCTCGGCATGCGCTACGCCTCGGGGGTCGTCTGGGACGACCTGGAGTCCATCTGGACCGCCTTCGACGAGGAGACGGGCCGCGAACTGGTTTCGGGGCGCGACGTCGTCTTCGACCGTAAGCGCGGCAACCGACCCGCCACGGTCGAGCGGATGTCATCCGTCGGTGACTTCCGCGTCCGCTACGAGGACGACGAGCAGCTCACCAACCACCTGGCCAGGTGCCGGCTCGACCCTGCCGACTACGGCGTTGTCACCCGTCTGTGGACCGCCGACATCGAACTCGGCCGCAAGTAGCCTCGACCGCTTCCGCCAATCCCATCAGGGGCGCCGCGGTGGCCTGCCGGATGCAACCGCAACATTCCGCCCCCGAACAATAGGGAACACTCACGAAAATTCTGGCTGCCACCGGTGAAGTCTGTTCCCCCGAAGTCGACTTCAACTGGTGTGACGACGATGAACTGGTCCTGGGCCCGGTCGGCGTGTGCGACAACGGCGACGCCTGCGGCTGCGCACAGTCCTGGGTGGGGCTCAAGACCACCAAGGGCAGCACCCTCGCCAAGGTCGTGGACGTCGTCATAACGACCCACCAGCTCAAGGAGCTGTTGCTGGACGCCGGGATCCGGATGGGCTACGCCGACCGAGGCCGCACCATCCACGTTTCGTTCGTCCGGGTGCGCTACCTGGAGATCGTCAGCACCGCCCGGAAGCACGAGGGCAACACCGTCCTGCGCTACACCCACCAGGGCCCCTGCTGTGAAGGAAGAGTCGAGGATGACCCAGCACGTCATTCAACTCAGCGGCGGACTCGGCTCCTTCGGAGCAGCGCTCCGTGTGGCCGAGAAGCACGGCACCAGCAGCATGACGCTGCTGATAGCGGACACCAAGGCCGAGGATGAAGACCTCTGGCGGTTCGCCGACGACATCAGCCGCCTGCTCAAGGTGCCACTGACGAAGGTCACCGACGGCCGGACGCCATGGGAGCTGTTTAAAGACAAACGCTTCCTGGGCAACGACCGCATCACCCCGTGCACCAAATACCTCAAGCAGATTCCCTGCCGGAAGTGGATGAAGGAGCACGCCTCTATCGGCGACTCCGTCGTCTACATCGGTATCGAGAAGACCAGCCGGGACCGGGCCCGCATCCCCGCAATCGCCCGGAACTGGAAGCCCTGGCGCGTGCAATTCCCCCTGTGCGCCAAGCGGATGCCCGAGCTGACCAAGGAGGAGTCCAAGGCCCGGCTCATGGACTTGTCGCGCTGGTACGGCATCGAGCCGCCCCGGCTTTACGGCTGGGGATACGAACACAACAACTGCGGCGGCCTCTGCGTCAGGGCCGGCCAGGCTCAGTGGAAGCTCACGCTCGAAGTCCAGCCGGAGCGGTTCGCGTACGCAGAGGCCGAGGAGCAGAGCATTCGGGAGCTTCTGGGTAAGCCGGTCTCGATGCTGCGCCAACGGCGCAACCGCGTCGCCTACCCCCTTCCCCTGTCCGAACTCCGACGACAATACGAGGCCGCAGCGGCTGCCGCCTCCCTCTCCGAGCTCCATGAGGATCAGAAATGAGCGACCTCGGCTGACGACGCCCGAGGGTGGCTCCATGTCTCAGCCCGAACGCCCGGGCAGTGGCACGGACGTCCATATGTGTGGGCCCTCCACGCCATCGGTGGCAGCCTCAGCACGAGCTACATCGAAAGCGTCTGCCAGCAGGCCGACCAGGAGGGTGCTCCACGCGACGCGGTGTACAAGACCCGCGACGATGACCCGAGCCGCCCCAACGAGTGGATCACCGTCGACATGATCACCATTGGTGATCAGCGAACCCGCACCCGGCGCTATGCCCAGGTCCTCATCCACTGGCGGCGGACTCTCAAGGAACAGCGGGAAGCGCCGTTGCTGCCGAGGACGAGGCGGAGGCCCAGGAGGACGAGGCCAAAGCCGAGCGCCTTCGGTCGCCGACCGAGGAGCGGCAGGCCGGCTCGGTGTTCTGGTTCAACGGGACGACTGTCGAGGTTATCGACCGGCTCAGCGGCGAGGTCCGGCCACCGGGCCACGGTTCGCCGTTCACTCGCACCCTCATTCGCCCCCGCGAGCGAGACAAGGTCACCGTCACCGGCATCCCCTGGCACCCGGGCACCGGAGAGATCACCTCGCTTTGCGAGATCCGCTTGGAGGACGGCACCACCTCGCGCTGCTACCCCTCCCGCCTGGACCTCGCCCTGCGCTACACCGCCGACTACATGCCCGGCTACGTGGAGTCCTTCTGGAAGCCCTTCGACGCGAAGACCGCCCGCGAACTCATCTCGGGCCGAGACGTCGTCTACGACAGCAAGCGGGACAACCGGCCAGCCACGGTACTGGTGGTGTCCAGCATCGGGCCCGGCTCATGGACCTGTTGCGTTGGTTCGGCATTGAGCCTCCCGGCCTGTACGACGGGGAGTACGAGCGCAACAACTGCGGGGCTGTCCGTCAAGGCCGGCCAGGCACAGTGGAAGCTCACGCTGGAAAAGCAGCCCGAGCGTTTCGCATTCGCCGGCTGAGGAGCAGGCCATGCGCGATCTGCTGGGTAAGCCGGCCTCGATACTCCGCCGGCGCATCAATGGGGTTGCCTACTCACTGCCGTTTTCCGAACTCCGCCGCCAAAATCAGGGCGTCTGAACCGTCTGACGAAAGGAATAGCCGATGCCTGTCAGTGACACACACTCGTATGAGATGACTGCAAGCGTTGTGGTGGCGCACTTCTGGGCAGAGCAGGACGAGCGGTTTTACACCTGGCCCCGACTCGACGACGAAACGGACTCCGCCACCTTCGCCCTGTCGGCCGAGACGAAGGGTGTCTGGGAACCGTCCGTCAAGATGGAGGCCGGGGTGCACCTCCCGCGTGAACACCGAACGGGAGGTGCACACCTGCACGCTCGGATGGCTTCCAGGTGCAGAGCCGAAACGCCCAACCAGTCGATTTGTGCAGAGATGCAATAGCGCCATCTACTGCACGTACCTATGGTTGCTGGTGCAACTTGACCTCGATTGCGGGATGAGTGAAGTGGACCGAATTATTGGTGAGCGAAGTGTGCAGGAGCTGGGCGGACGCCTGGAAACTGCTGCTGCGCTGCATTGAAGAACGGATGAGGGTTCGCTGTTTCGAGGCGGGTGTCGTAGGTAATGTGCCCGTTGGAATTGGAAACCTCTCCGATCTTGCATATGAAGGAGTGCATCGTTGATCCATACTCACGCAGAAGCGTCCAACTCTGACGAGTTCAAGGGTTTCGACGAAGCTCGGCGTATCATGTGGTGCTATGAAGCTCGCGCCCGCGTGTATCAGCGGTTCGAGCTGACCACCTTTGTTGTTGACACCGGTGTCGTAGCGGTCCATGTCGACAACACCGTCTGGGCGGACCGTGTCTTCCTGATGGCGTTCGACAAGGCCGGCCAGCAGGTTGGCGTCGACACGCTCTACATCGATGAGCCGGGCCAACACCTTGACCTCGCACCCGAGTTCGACCACGACTTCACCCATATGGAAGTCGTGCCCCAATCCCAGCTCGAGCAGGCTATCGCGCGCGAGAACGGTTGGGTTGTCAACCTAACCGCACTGCGTAACTATGATCTTGCGGCCGATCGCCGGGCCACGCGGCGTGCAGTGTTCCTCGCGCATCTGCAGGACATGTTGAAAACCGGTGATGTCCGCGGCTTCCTCCTCGAACGGGGGGAGTCTGACGAAACTGATGCAACGTGAAAGAGCGAGGCCTTTAACTTCGGAAGACCCCGCCGGGCATGCAGCCGGTGGGGTTTTCTGGTGCCTGTCGATGACTCAGTTCTGCGCTCACGGCTGGGATCAGCACAGCTGATCCGGATGTCGGGATCCAGTTGAGAGCTTTGCGAAGAGAAATGCCGTGGACCGGCTTGCGCCGGTCCCGGGTGACGTCTGGTGGTGATCCCGGCGGGGGCAGTGCGACCTTCGTTTCCACTGAATGGATCCCGCTCCTGCGCCTGCGCAAGGACAAGGACGACGAGGGCGGTGTCGCCGGTCAGGACGAGGCGGTGATCATCCGCTTGGGCATCCCGGGCCCTACCCCGGTCGAGTTCCGGGCCAAAGCACTCCAACCCCGTTGATCCCGGACTCGCACCGAACGATGTCCTTGGTCTGGCCACGGCTCTCGGCCTCGTCGACGCAAAGATCAAGCTGCTCGGGGAGTGCAACCTCGAGAACCCGCTGGACTGAGGCACCAGCTGCCTTCAGCGCATCGCTGACCAGATAAGCGGCTGGGTGCATGGGGCTGAAAGGGAGCCCGCTGCTGGCGATGCCGGGACCCATCACGTCGTCCACGCCCACAGGTACGAACACGCTGATCCGCGACGGAGCGGCCCCCGTCGTGGCTCTCGACAACGTCCCAGAGGCCCCGGCAAGCATCACGGCGGCGAACTCGCCACTGAGGCTGGGCCCCCGCCTCAATGAACCATGACCGATCACCGAGCAGGAAGTGACATGACCGAGGAGATCCGGACCACCACAGGGCGCCCCATCGGAGCACGCGGCTTGAAAACCCGCAGCCAACTGATGTTATGCCTAAGGGAGTTGTTGGCCGAGTACGGCCATCACGCGACGAGAGTGATCGATGTCGCTCGTCGCACGCGTACTTCGCCCGCGACCTTCTATCAGTACTTCGCGGACGTTGACGCTGCCGTCTTGGCACTGGCCCGGCCCGTGGCGCAGGATGGCAGCGATGGGCTGATCTACGCGGAGATCAGCAGCTGGTGGGGCGACGAGCGTCGCAGCGCCGGGAGCACGGTGGACGCCTTCTTCGCGTTCTGGCGGGAGCACGAGGTAGTCTTGCGGGTGGTCAACCTGAGGGCGGCCGAGGGCGATAGTCGGTTCGCCGAGATCCGCCGCCGCGTGCTCTCCGGTCTCCTGGGACACCTGGAGTACGCCATCGCCACCCGTCCGTCATCACCCGGCCCGAAGGACGACTCCTTCGCCTCGGCCGAGGCTCTGACGCAGCTGCTCGCCGCGGCTGCCAGCCGCCACGCCTCCGACACTGCGGACTCGGCGGTGGTTCGCCAGATGTTGGTCGAGCTCATCAGCCTGACCGTGTCCGGCGCAATCGTCGTCCCGCTGCCGGTTGCGTGACCCGCCCGTAGCCCGAATCCGGCACGCGCTGTCCCGCCGACGAAGAACTCGCGGTTGTGACGTGGTGCGCAAACCCCCCCGCAGGCCCCGGACGGGTTCGACTCCGCGGCGGAGCAGTCCCACGACGTATCACTCCACCCGCTGAAGAACTGAGGATCATCGTGAGCGCACAACCTACTCAATCTCCGCCTTCTACCCCGCCCGTGCCGAACGCTGATGTGCAGGACCGCAACGCCCTGATGCGCGGGCTCGCCGCATCTGAGTCCGTTGTCAATCGTCTGGCTCTCACCTCCTCGCCCAAGGACATCACTCTCCACCACCGGGCCGACAGCTACGAGGTGAGCCTCTACTTCTTCGAATCTCCCTGCGCGGTCAAGGACTTCGCCGCTGCCCTGGACACCGTCGTCAGCACCACCGTTCACCCCTACCGCCCGGAGGTCGAGCGCACCGAGGCTCACGCCGTCGTACAGGGAATCAACTTCCGGGCCTGGACCGAGACTACGACTGGCCGCCACGCAGACGGCCGGTCGTATGCGCAGTTATGACGCAGTCCGTCCACCCGCTGGCTGCCAGCGAGTCGATGGAGTCGAGTGCCTTCCGCCTCGGTCAGGTCCCCCGCATGCTGGCCGACCGCCTTCGCCGACGGGACTCCGCCCGTTGGCCAGTAGCGAGGAGTACGTGACGCTCGACGTCCCGCCCACCACATTGGGCGAGTTGCAGTGGTGCACCGCCCATCCCGCATCGACCTGGTCCACACCCTGGAGTAACCGAACGCGGGTAGTGGTGGCTTCGACCGCATCCTGCGAACGGGTCGTAGACGGCGTCAAGGTCGCCATTGAGCCCCGCCATCTGCTGAGTCAGGTGGAGTGGGACGCGCGCTGGACCCCTGGGGAGCTGGCCGTCGTGGCGTCCACGGGGGTGTCGGCATGACTCAGGTACCTGAAGTGACCGGCACCGTGCTGTCCGGCGCCTGGAAATGAGCCCCCAGGCTCGGTGTACCTGTCGCGGGGACGGCGTCCACTCCGGCGCTCTCGATATCCGGGGTGCGTACCGAGCTGCTGTGTGCGCTCGTGCGCACAGCACGCGAGTACCCGCAATACGGCAGCTTCCCGGCCTGTTCTACGAACTGGGCGAGGCGGCGGCGCTGGTGGTCGAGATCGAAGGCGACTCCGAGCGGCCTGTGGGATACGCCGTGAGCCCGCTTCGCGTGCACGTCGACTTCGGCCCCGAGGCGGAGTCGGAGCATTCCTGGCTTTCTTCGATGTCGTGCTCGGCGTGAAGCTCGCCGCTCAGGGCGTCTACGAGGTGGCGCCGTGGGACAAGCCGTGGCGCTCGTTTTCAAGCACGGATGATGACCACCACCGGCCGGGCCGGATCAAGCAGACTCGGTCTTACCGGCCAGACCTCCGTACCAGAGCCAGGCAGGGGCCCGGACGGCGCCCGACTGATGAACCTGCGGGCCTGAAGGGCGGTGGCACCCCCCTACCTGACGACGATGTCCTGACCGCCTACGTGGCGACTTAGACATCGAATCGGGTTCCCTGCGCGGCGGTGCCGTTCTGGCGGATCATCGTACGGGCGGGATGAGTAGCGAAGCTCCGGCATGGATGAGGTTCGGGTCCTGGATCTTGTTCACCTCGACGAGGATGCCGATCGGCACCCCCGTTGCCCCCGAGGCTTTGGCGAGCGTATCGCCGGGGCGAATCGTGTACGACCTCGCCTTCGGCTGAGGCTCCACCCGGGGCGGCCTAGCCGATCCTCTGGACTTGTCTTCGTCATCGCGACCCGGCATCGGTACCTGACCCACCCTGCTCGTGTCCTTCTTGTCCTCGCTCGGCGCCTGCGCGCTTCCACCCCCGGCGTTCTTGTCGCCCGGGTCTGCGGGTGCCTGGATCGTCGTGCGCTTGCCCTGCAGGGCCCGGGAAAAGTCACAGTCGGCCGTCACGAGCCGCGCCAAGCCGCACCCGGCGATGAGCGCCGCTCCGCCCGTCATGACACAGGCTGTGATGACGGGTCCGTTGCCGTAGCCCATCGGGCCGGAGTGGCTTCGGGCAGGTGTTCTCGTCTGCGCCGGCGGCTTCGAATCCGTCTTCACTGGCTCGCGAATCGCATCCTTCATCCCTGTCACTCCTTATTTGGTGTGGCGTTCGGATTCTAGTTGTAGTTGGACATGTATTGACTGAATGGGGGGCTGGATGCAATATAAATTGCTCACGATAAGAGCACTATAGGCCAATGGCTCGCTAGTCGTTAGATCGAACGAAGGAACTGCATCACCATGACCACGCACACCATCTCCGCCAGCCAGCTCGTTGAGGGCAAGAGCGTCCTCATCCGCGGGAAGCTCGCCTTCGCCGTACTCACCCGCCTCATCCAGGGTGCAGAGCTCGTTGCCAGCGACGAGCGCAAGTCGAAGAACGGCATGAACCCTGTCGGCAGGCCGCACGTCACCGCCACGATCGTCAACGCCGAAGTCCAACTCGCGGACCCGAGCAACCCCACCCTCGAGGAGCAGTTCGTCTCCGAGCGCCGCTACCCCTCGAGGAAGAACCCCAACAGCGGCCCCAACTACGCGATCGACTCCAAGGGCTCGAACCTGCCGGTCATCGCGATCCCGTCTGCGGCCGGCGACGGCACCTACGACCAGGACGAGTCGGGCCAGGAACTCGCGCATGGCCTCGACGTCACGCTCGTGTTGCGTGTCTACAAGCCGAAGAACTTCAACAACCGCGGCTTGGCCCTCGACCAGGTGATCGTCCACGAAAAGCCGCGCTATTACACCGGCGGGATAGGCCAGGCCGACCTTGCCGCGCGCGGCATCGTGTTCAACGGCGCGCCGCGCCCCATCCAGGCTGCCCCTGTCGATGCTGCAGCCGGGGACCCGGTCGGGACCGAAGTCGAGGACGGCCTGTCCTTCCCGGCCCCGCAGCCTACGACTGAGCCCGAGGTCATGGCTGCGCAGGTTCAGACCCCCGTCGCCCAACCAACCGCCGTGGCTGCGCCCGTCGCTGCGGCCACTCCCCCTCCCGCCGCGGCTCCGGCTCCTGCCCCGCAGGAGACCCAGGAGCAGGAGATCGCGCGCCTCAAGGCCAAGATCAACGTTCTTAAGGGCGCCGGTTCAGCCGTGGGTGCGCCCGTGGCCACCGGTCCGTGGAACGGCGGCCCGGCCGAGCAAGCGGGGATCACCTATCAGAGCTGAGCTGCGGTGACCATCGATGAGACCCCCGTACGGACATCCGCACAGTACGGGGGTCCTGTCTTTCTCGTCTCCTCCTGACGCCTCCGATCGAAAGCGTGCGTCGCATGATGACTCGAGCCGACCCTCATGCCTGGTTCCCGCAGTTCTACGGCAACCCCGCGATCCGCACGCTCGCCAGTGCCTGTCGGTGGACCATCTCCGGACAGATCAGGGAAGAGACCCCCGGCATTCCCACCAAGCCGCCGAAGCGCAAGGCCCCGATCGACGTATGCCACCTGCTGGACGGATGCACGTCCAGCTGCCAGCACGCCGGCCCACTGCGCGGAGCCTTCGCCCTGGACGAGACCTGTCTGCTGACCCTCGACGAACTCACCGCGGCGATTCCGAACGCCGCGAACAACGCCTTCTACCTCCAGGCCCAGACTGACGGGCTGCTCGTCCTCGATATCGAGGCCGACTGTCCGCCAGGTACGGTCACAGACCTGCTGCGGCTGCCGGGCAGCCTCTACTCGGAGCTGTCGATGTCCGGCCGAGGTTTCCATCTCGTCGTGCCACTGCCGAGGAACTTCCACGACTTCCCTGTGGCCGCCGGCAAGCGCGTCCTGCGTGAGGAACACGGCTGGTACGAGCTGCTTCTGGACCACTGGATTACCTTCACCCGCCAGCCGGTACCCGATCACATGGTCGCCCACGTCAACACGGCGACTACCGCGCCGGCCTTCACCTCCATCGAGGACCTCTACGCGCATCTGGCCGTGAACGCCAGCGAGAGCTCCGGTGCTTCAGCGTCAGCTGTCGACACCGCGGAGGACATGCCCGACATCCCGTACTCGCAGGCCATCGTCGAGCAGACCCTGGCCAGTGCGCGCCACCAGCTCCGGGATCCCGGTGACTTCAACCACGACATGTCCCGCTGGGAGTTCTCGGTTCTCGCCTCGCTCCACGGCTGGATGCGGACGCAACTGCGCGCCTACAGCGCCCTCGGAGTCGAGTACTCAGCGGGCGAAACCGCGTGGCTGCTCTACAAGGCGGCGCTTGACGTCATCCCTGCGCGCCCCAAGCACAACGAGCGGCGCAACGGCCGGCCCTTCCTCCTCGACCGTGCGGCTGCGCTCGTGGCCGACCGCAAGGCCCGTTCCTCGTCGACCGATTGAGGCTGCACCTGCACGTCCGACCTCTCAGGAGTCATCTATGTCCCGCCACGTACGCATCACCACCAGGCTCAACACCACAGCCCTCGTCCACGCGCTGGCCGTAGAGCTGGACATCAGCGACGACGAGGCCCGCGCCGCTGTCATGTCCGTGTTCGGCATCATCAGCCGTGCCGCAGCCGGGGGCCACGACACCGCCATCACGAACTTCGGCACGTTCGTCTCTTCCCGCACGCGCAAGCGCACGGCGCGCAATCCGCAGAACGGCGAGCAGATCACCGTTCCCGCCCACCAGGCGGTCCGATTCCGTCCGTCCCCGCGCCTCGTCCAGTCGGTGCACAGCCGAGACCGCAAGGCCTCCATTGGCAAGCTCCCCAAGGGCAGCCTGCCGGAGCGCCCGGCGTCGCCCCAGGCCCGATCGTGACCGGCTAGGGCGCAGTGACGCAGCGCGCGCGTCACTGCGAACCCCTCGACGACGTCTGCCGCGACGCCCGCAACGAGGGGAACCGACTGCGGCGGTATGTCCAGCAAGACCGCGCAGTGCGGGCGGCTTGGTCCTGCGGCCTCACCGACGTGCAGATCGACGCCGAGACGGCACTGGTTGGTGATCCGCTGCTGCGCAAGCTCGACGCGGGTAACTGGCTGTCCGCAGGTTCATCTACTGCCCCCGGCAGCGGGTGGGGTGGGTGACGAGTGCTGCAGCAAGGCACCCGAGCACCAGTCGGGGACAGGGCTGGATCGCGCGGAGCGCGATCGGGTGGCGATGTGCAGCGGAACCCCATCGCCATCAGTCCGGGAGTACAGGTCTCCACCCGAATCGGTCGACATGACGCACGGCCTGCGCCACAGGGCTGCCCTCGGCCTATTACGGCCTCAGAGACGTCGAGAGCAGCCCCTTCCTCTGACACATCTTCTCTCCTCTCCTGCCCGCGCATAGAAAAGACATCGACATGAAGTTCAACGACAGCCTGACGACCCTCATCAAGCAGGCCCTTGAGGTCGGCGCGACACCCGCCCTCATGGGCGAGCCCGGCATCGGCAAGTCCAGCTTCGTGGAGGCCCTGGCCTACTCCATGGGCACGCAGGCATTCACGCTGCCGTGCAACCAACTCGCAGACAAGGCCGACCTCACCGGTGCGCGCCTGGTGCCGTACACCAAGGACGACGGCACGCAGAGCTACAAGCAGGTCTTCTACCCGCACCAGGTGATCCAGGAGTGCATCGACTACGCCGAGAAGAACCCGCGCGAGTGGCCGCTCCTCTTCCTCGACGAGATCAACCGCACGACCTCCGACGTCACCTCCGGCGCGCTGACCCTGGTCACGCTGCGCCGCATGGGGCACGTCGAGCTGCCCAGGAACGTCCGTATCGTCGTGGCCGGCAACGACAAGGGCAACGTCACCTCGCTCGACGAGGCAAGCCTGTCCCGCTTCGCGATCTTCCACGTCGAACCCGACGCCGCCACCCTCATGTCCGTCCTCGGCGACAACATCAACCCCTGGGTGAAGGCGGTACTCACCCAGTACCCCGGGCTCATCTTCCAGAAGTCGACGCCCGTGGCCATCGTCGCAGACGGCCAGGACGACGACGACAACGGCAACGTCACGATGGCCGAGCTGTTCGACGGCGGCGAAGAGATGAACCAGCTCACCACGCCTCGCACCATAGACAACCTGTCGAAGTGGCTCAACGCGGCCGACCCGCAGGAGCTGGCGCAGTATCTGGCGACCCCGGTCCAGATCGGCGACCGCGAGGCCTCGCTGCTGCACGAGGCCATCGAGGCCTATGTCGGGGACACCACGTTCACCACGCAGCTCGTGACCACCATCGCCCAGGACCTGGCGAGCAACGCCGGGGGCGTGCAGCAGCGCCGGGTGAACGTCCCGAAGCCGAACTGCTACCAGGGTCTGAAGGCCGCGGCGACCGTGACCGACATGGCCCGGGTCATCGTGACGCTGACCGACAACGAGAAGTCCGGGGCGCTGCTGTACGCGCTCAAGGAGAGCGAGGCCAACGTGCGCCTCATCGAGCAGCTGGCCCAGGCCATGACCCAGATGGAGCCGGAGCACACCCGCACGCTCATCGAGTTGGTGACCAGCCAGCAGATCGACCGCCAGAACCTGGAGGCCTTCATGGAGACCGACGCTCCGATCGTCAGCCAGACCAAGCCGATCCTCTCGGTCTTCCTCTGATCGATCGATCACCGGTGGTGGGGGCCGCTGCGGGCTGCCGTCCTTGCTGGACCTCCCCACCACCGGCGGCGCCAGGGTGCCGCCTTGCCCTCAGAAGGAGACTACGACCCATGACGATCACCGTCACGAACCAGAAGCCGGCCGTACTCGACGCACTGCACACGATCTCGTGCACCGGTGACTACGACCCGATGCCGGCGATCCGGCAGATTCTTGTCGACCCGCTGCTGGAGCCGTTGAACCCCAACGCCCCGGCGAGCATCACCGACTCCCAGGGTGCCGATCTGACGGGGGACATCCCGGATCTGGTCCTGAGCTGCCTCGGCGACACGCTGAACGTGGCCGGCGAGCAGACGGTCAAGGAGCTGCTCGGGCAGACCCTGATCAACTTCGACCAGGGCACACCGCTGCCGGTCGCCGAGCTCTTCGCAGTCCAGGCCGGGCAGCAGAACAAGATGCCCGCACCCTCCCCGCGGGTGCTCTACACCGCGCAGGCCGATGTCCTGCCGGCCGCGAAGGCCCTGCTGGCGGGGACCGGCGAGGAGAGCGCCTTCTTCGCCTCCGTCGCCTACACCTTCCACCCCGACACCCTGGGGTTCTGGTTCCAGTCCTCCGGCGCCTTCGACGGCTTCAAGACCTGGTTGTTCCAGCAGACGCAGGCGACGGCCAGCGCGCTGCCGCCGGCCACCACCAAGCTGCTCAACGACTTCACGTCCCTGTCCCTGAAGGGGCTCACCGAGTCGCTGCTGGTGCGCAAGGACGACTCTGACGCCAACGACGAGCAGTCCTTCGCCCGAGTGCTCGTACACATGCTCATGAACTACGTCGAGCAGCAGCGGGCGCAGGCCAGCCGGCAGAACACCACCCTGGACGCCGGCGTCCTGCCGTTCACGATCGGGGAGCTGTTCTGCCCGCGCTCCCTCGTCCTGGTCAACGTCGAGGCCCACGCCCGGGCCACCGCGGCGAAGATCACGGGGGAGTGGAACCTCATCAACCAGTCGCTGGCTTCGCCGGTGAAGGTCGTTTCGAACACGTCGCTGTCCAAGCTCACGTCGCTGCCACGGGCCGCCGCCAGGGCCGCCGCTCTGGGAGCCAAGCAGCAAGCGGGCCAGCACGGGGGCCGCAGCGCCCAGGTGGCGTTCCGCAAGCAGCCGCCGAGCAAGCTGGACCTGTTCAAGGACATCACCCGTGTGCTGCGCCGGATGGGCAAGGTCAACAAGTCGCAGAACATCTTCCGCACGACGAAGGCGACCTTCCTCAAGGCAAACCGCCGGAACCCGGACGACTTCAACAAGCCCGGCAGGTCCACCTCGGTGCAGTACATGCCCGACCTGCACATCTACATCGACACCTCCGGCTCGATCTCCGAGGAGAACTACCAGGAGGCGGTCATGATGCTCATCCGGATCGCCAAGAAGCTCAACATCAACCTGTACTTCAACTCGTTCAGCCACTTCCTGTCCCAGGAGGTGATGCTGCGTACGAAGAACAAGTCGACGGCTCAGATCTGGAAGGAGTTCCGCAGGATCCCGAAAGTCACGGGCGGAACCGAGTACATGCAGATCTGGCAGTACATCAACGCCAGCCGGGTGCGCCAGCGCAGGCTCTCCCTCATGATCACCGACTTCGAGTGGTCGCCGCCGCGCCAGCGTCAGGACCACCCGAAGAACCTGTACTACGCGCCGTGCTCCGCCATGGACTGGTCGACCATGGTGGACCTGGCCAAGGGCTACGCCGACTCGATGCAGCACATCGACCCGAGCATCCGGCAGAGGCTGCTCGGCATGGTCGTCTGACCCCGCACCTTCCCAGGACCACCACGAGCGGTGCCGTGTGGGCAACTCCGCTGACCGGCACCCCTCTTGTCGATCCTGAATTCCCTGCTCGCCCATCACGGCGAGCGACCGTACTGTGGAGGAACCTTCGATGCGGATCCCCGCGGATGTGCTCGCAGTCCTGTCAGACCGTACCGAGGCTGATGGCCATCGTCTGACGCTCGTCGGCCCCCGCTTGCCTCCCGCCCTGTACCAGCGTGTCAACGAGGTCCTCGAAGCGGTCGGCGGTCGGTGGACGAAGTCCGAGGGTGCACACTTCTTCCCCGTCCATGCCGCCGAGGCGCTCGCCCCAGTGCTCGCCACCGGTGAAGTCGTGACCCCGGGGGAGAGACGCACCCTCGCTCAGTACTTCCCCACACCCGCACCGATTGTCGACCGGCTCATCGCCCTGGCCGCCCTTGAGCCCGGCATGACTGTGCTGGAGCCGTCCGCCGGCTCCGGTGCCATAGCCACAGCAGCAGCCCGTGGCGCGATCGTGGACTGCATCGAACGGGACCCCGGATACGCCACTGTCCTGTCGGATACGCATGTGGTACGCCGGGTGCTGGTCGCAGACTTCCTCACGGTCTCGGTCGAACCCCGCTTCGACCGGGTGCTGATGAACCCGCCGTTCACCCGTGGCACCGACATGGCCCACGTTGTCCACGCCCTACGGTTCCTGAAACCGAACGGGCTCCTGGTGTCGGTCATGTCGTGGACCGTCACTGAACAGACCGAGAGTACGACGGCCTTCCGAAAGCTCGTGGAGCAGCGCGGTGGTCGCGTCGAAGCACTTCCGGCCCGGGCGTTCGCCCGGGCCGGGACGACCGTTGACACCGTCCTTGTCGCCATTCCGGCCACTCGTTCCGACGGAGGGCGGCCCACGGTCTGGCCGGTGCGTGACATCCCTGTTCGGGATGCGGGAGAACTCGGAAGCCCCGCCGACATCGCCGCGGAGATCGTTTCTGATCTCCGCAAAGCCGTCGCCGCTTTCGAAATGGTTGCCAGCGGGTTCACCAGACCTGTGCCCACCGCCGTGCCGGACGACATCGAGGTCAGCTGGCCGCGCCGCTCCTCGAAATCCGTCAACGGCAGTGCCGCTTCTGACGACACCTGACTTCCCCTCTCATTCATCCATATCCCTGCTCGGGACACCGTGGCGCAGCCACCGAGCGCACCACCACGCCGAGCGACCCGCACCGAAGGAGGACCCGGTGGGTCTCAGCAACTTCACACCCGGCGGCTCCGACGACGACAAGGGCAACGGCGGTGGCGGCAGCTTCCCTCCGCAGTTCCCGTCCGGGGGACTGCCGTCCAGCGGTGGCAGTTCCGATGACGTCAAGGAGCTCCTCGTCGACTACAACGAGAAGTTCAAGAACGCCGATCCGACCATGTTCCGTGACACGCTCATCGGGCAGGTCCTCTCGGTCATCATCAGCAAGACCAAGCCCAACGCCCTGCTGGTCGGTTCCGCCGGCGTCGGCAAGACGAAGATCGTCGAGGACATCGCACGGCGCATCGCGCTCGGCGACACCCTCATTCCCGACCAGCTCAAGGACTACACGATCTACGAGCTGCCCATCACCAACATCATCGCCGGGACCGGCGTCGTCGGCTCGCTGGAGGAGAAGGTCAAGGCGATCGTCGAGTTCGCCTCCGACCCCAAGAACAAGGCCATCCTGTTCATGGACGAGATCCACCAGATCACCGGAGGGTCCGGCAGCCACGGCGACGCCGTCGGCCGCAAGATCTCGCAGATCCTCAAGCCGGCCCTGGCCCGCGGCGACATGTCCGTCATCGGTGCGACCACCAACACCGAGTCCCGGGCCTTCGACGAGGACCCGGCCTTCGCCCGCCGCTTCACCCGGCTCATCGTCGACGAACTGAGCGTGGAGCAGACCCTGGCCGTGATGACCACGGTCTGTCCCGGCCTGATGGCGCACTACCGTCACCAGATCGGGGTCTCCGACGATGTCCTGGCCTCGGTGGTACAGATCGCCGAAACGAACTCCCGGGCTGGCCAGCACCGGCCGGACAACGCCATCACGCTGCTCGACCGGGCGATGGCCGATCGGGTCCTGGAGCAGAAGAGACTCATCGTCCAGGCCGAGGTCGCCGGCGACACGGCACTCGCGCAGACCTTGCGGTCCATCCCGCAGGTACCGCTGACGAACACCCGGGTGCTCGATGTGGCCAAGCGCCTGATGACCGGAAACGCCCAGCGCAAGGATCTCGACGTTGCCGCGCTGAGCGCCACGCTCACCAGCCGCCTGCAGGGCCAGGACGACGTACTCGCCAAGCTCACGGACCGTCTGGCCCGCGAAGAGCTCGACCTGTTCCCGACCAAGACCCCCACGACGTGGCTGTTCGCCGGGGCCTCAGGCGTGGGTAAGACCGAAGCGGTCAAGATCATTGCTGAGGAGACGACCGGCACTGAGCCGATCATCCTCAACATGGCCGAATTCCACACCGAGTGGTCGACGGCGAAGATCATGGGAGCACCTCCCGGCTATGCCGGATCGGACTCCAACCAGGAGCTCCCGTTCGACACGCTGGAGTCCAACCCCCACCGGGTGATCCTGCTCGACGAATTCGAGAAGGCCAACAAGGCCGTGCAGCGCCTGTTCCTCTCGGCGTTCGACGAAGGCTACATCCGCAACGCCCACGGCAAGGTACTGGACTTCTCCAAGGCCCTGGTCATCTGCACGACCAACGCCGCCCGTGATTCGCTCGACGGCAAGGTGGTCGGCTTCGGCAACAACCCGAAGACCGTCTCGAACCAAAGCCTCAACAAGACGCTGGCACAGTTCTTCGACGCCGAGCTGCTGGGCCGGTTCTCACTGATCGTGGGGTTCAACCCCATCGACCGGCAGACCTACCGGCTGATCATGACCGCCGACTACGAGCGGCAGCGCGAGCGGATCGCCGAGGCCAAGCCGCGGCTGGCCCAGGCGCTGCCCGCGGCGATGCCCGATGACGAGCTGCGCGCCATCGAAGAGGCCACCTACGTGGACTCCCAGGGTGCACGGCCGGCGCGCAAGGCTGTTCGCGCCTGGATCGAGGACTACTTGCTCGCTGCCCAGACCGGTGGCACATCCTCGACATCCCCGTCGGACGACTGAACGGCTGCCCGGATCGCCCGAGCGCTCCCGTTCAGGATGCTCAAGCGCAGGAGCCCTCGGCGTCCTCGCCCCCACGGCTTAGCCGGCACAGGGTCGTGCACTGCCCAGAAAGGTAGGTCTCTGTCGGTTATGGCCTGGATACAGACCCTCAACGCGACGTCCCCGAAGGGGCAGGGAGTGGAGTACTGGCAGAACCCGGGAGGGGGGTATTCCCTGGCTGACTCCCCAGCGCAGGTACGGGTGTCCGGCCACACCGTGGTAAACGGCTGGTCATGTGATGGCGAGACGTATGCGGAGTACGCGCGCATCGTGCGCGAGGGGCACGCCCCTGTCGGCACCGACGCGCACGAGGAGGCGTGATCATGAAGTGGGACGAGTGCGAGAGCGGTATGACCGTGCGGGACACCCGTACCGCAGAGATGTTCACGGTCGTCGGTCGTCGTGGAGTCACCGACGACGGCATCGCCACTGCCACCGACTGCGGTGCGTGGGTCGAGCAGATCGAGCCGAACTCTGACGGAATCAAGGAACTGTGGGTCGTTCACTGGTCGCACCTTGAACGCGTAGCCGACGGATCCGCCGGAGTATCGGGCGTACTCCTCACCGAGTGCGCCTTCCTTGTCTGCCCCTGGGATCTCGATGCCGACGATGCTGCTGTCGATGGCCCCGACCGGCGTTCGGACTCGACCGCACAGTGAGGTGATCTGCCGCTGATGAACGACCGCGCGCCTGGGTAGCGTGCGGTGTCCGGGGCGCGTGGCTTCGCCACATGCCCCGGATTCAGGGGCCTAACGGTCCCTGACGGGTGGGTTGAGAGGAACACGGGCGGGGCTCGTCAGATGACGAGAGCCCCGCCCGTGTTCGTACTGGCGCCCATGACCCAGCCCTGTCGCTGCGCTCTTTGCTTACCTTCGAGCGTTCGACTGACTATTCATATCTTGTCAGAATTGGTATGCGGCGTTTTTTGTAGCTTCTCTCAATCCACCTCTCGATCTACTGGAGAAAGGCAACGACATGCCTGTCTTGCTTGATGACCTCGACCTCTCGGCCAATGCCATTGCTCAGAAGGCAGTCGACCCGAAGTTCTTCTCCTCGAAGCTCACCGGCAACGGCAAGAAGATCGGCCTGCTCAACGAGTCCCTGCTGCCGATCAACACTGCCACCAACACCACCTACGCCATGGCCGCCGACATTGAGGTCACGCACAGCTCGACGCAGCACGACATCACCACGACGTCGATCCCGCTCGCGCCGATCACACGCCGCGCTCTGAACGCGGGCGGTTCCTTCACCGTGCCGAGCCCGCACGCCGACGACCGCTTCGCTGTGGACACTTCATCCAGCCAATTCGACGACTGGGACGTCGCCTTCGGCATGACCCCGCAGGCGCTCGTGTTCTACGAGGACAAGTCCGGCGGCAAGTCCACGCGCGACCTCGTCATCCAGTACCGGATGGAGCTGTACTTCTTCGAGAAGGGACTGCCCGAGCCGGAGCGTGCGACCGCCGTCTCGCGCTCGGTCGGCTACGGCAACCGCGACGCCGTCGTCTTCCTGGAGTGGGACACCAGCCCGCTGGAGAACGCCCGTGACTACGTCCAGGATGTGCTCACATCCGCCGGACTGACGGCCTCCAACCTTGGCGATGAGTTCGACGAGTGGATGCGCCAGTACTCGATCTACGAGCGCATCACGCGCCTGGCCCAGATCTGGGACTCCGAGGCGATTGCCGACGAGGTCTGCCGCTACATCCAGGAGATGCCCGCGGGCCCGACGGAGCAGCAGCTGAACATGCTCGCCGTCCAGCTGCGCTATTTGGAGAACTACAACGTCCCGCTGGATGCCTGCCGCCAGATCCACAAGCAAGTGAATGCGACCTTCTCCGGCCAGATCGCCACGAAGCTGTCGAAGCAGAACCTCAGCCTGCTGATGAACCACACACTCGACCATCTGGAGCAGATGAAGTCTCAGCTGATTGTGCCTGCGCGGCCGGCCACGCCTCCGAATCTGCCGCCACACCTGTCCAAGCAGCAACTCGACGCGCTCACCACGCACGAGCCGCTGGTAATGACGCAGGCGGGAGCCGGCACCGGCAAGTCGACCGTGATCCTCGAACGGATCAAGTACCTCGAAGCTTGCGGCGTCACGGCCTCGGACATCACGGTGCTCTCGTTTACCAACGCCGCTGCTGACAACATCACGGAGAAGAACCCGGACGTCGGCTCGATGACGATCGCCAAGATGATCATCGACATCTACTCGATGAACCACCCGAGGCACAAGGTCTCGGCGATCGACACGATCATCAACTCGATCGACATTTTCTACCCGAACAGCCAGTTTGCGGCGACGTTCCGCCACCGCCTGCTGGATGTCGACCAGAACAGGACCGGCGCGTTCACAGCACTGAACATCTTCGTCGAGAGCCACTTCGACGAGGTGATTGCTCTGCTTGACCGCATCGAGCAGACGTCACTGGAGCTACAGATCATCATCTGCTACCAGAAGATCGACGACATGGCCGAGCCGGCGCACGTGCAGTCGAAGTACCTCATCATCGACGAGGTGCAGGACAACAGCGTGTTCGAGTTCATCTACGTGCTGAAGTACATCACCAAGCACGCTCAGTCCCTGTTCATCGTCGGAGATGCCTCGCAGACGCTGTACGAGTTCCGCTCGGCGAACCCGCGCGCGCTCAACACGCTGGAGGGCTCGCGGGTCTTCGCGACCTTCAAGCTCACGACGAACTACCGGAGCAACCAGGAGATCCTGGACTTCGCGAATGTCGTGCTCGGCGGACTAGAGACCAACCGGTTCGCCAACATCCAGCTGCAGGCGAACTCGCTCGCCATGCCCACGGCCGACTCGTTCCGGGAGAAGGTCACCCTGGAGTACCGCGAGGTGGCCGGACTCAAGGGGTTCGTCACCCAGGACCTGCCGGTGATCGTGCGTAATACGGTCATCCCCGACTACGTGGACAAGTGCCTGGACCGGGGCGAGCAGGTGGCCTTCCTGGCCTACTCGCGCCGCGAGGTGTCCTTGATCCAGGATGTGCTCAAAAAGCGCTACCTGGGCCGCCGCGTCGCCTCTCTGGTCAGCGACCGCGTCTACGCCACGGACATCTTCTCCAAGTACATCAAGTTCTTCTGGAACGACGTCCTGCAGGTACCGCCGAACAACGCCGCGTTCGTGGTCTCCCAGGGGATCAAGGACAACATGGACAAGCTGACGAAGAACGCCGCCAAGGACACCGTCGAGAAGGCGATCCACCGCACGATCTCCGAGTGGTGGGTTGAGAACAGCACGACCATCA
The DNA here is from genome assembly GCF_040685895.1 of Streptomyces sp. NPDC088124. Classification (NCBI taxonomy): domain Bacteria; kingdom Bacillati; phylum Actinomycetota; class Actinomycetes; order Kitasatosporales; family Streptomycetaceae; genus Streptomyces; species Streptomyces sp. NPDC088124. The sequence goes on from NZ_JBFBJB010000041.1 coordinate 79,732, forward strand.
ACGGCTGGGTCACGCTCTGCCACCAGCGCAGGCTCGCGCACGAGGCGTTCTTCGACAGGCTGCGCGACAACCTCCTCTCCTTCGAGATTCAGCGGAACCAGCAGAAGCTGAACATCAACAAGCAGAGAAACCAGGAGCGCAAGCGGAAGAACCTCGAGTCCAAGGCCGACCTGGTCGTTTCGACGATCCACGGCGCCAAGGGTCTCGAATTTGACAACGTTGTCGTCCTCTACAGGGAGGACGCGAAGATGACCCAAGACGCCAAGCGGATGTTCTACGTCGCCTTCACTCGTGCCATGAAGAGCCAGTACGTACTCGGCTACGGCACTGTGAAGCACGCGCCGATCCAGAGCAGTTACGAGCAGATCGTGACGACTCTGACGGAGCGCGACAAGAGGAACTCCGCTCGTGCCCTCGGTATCGATCCGGACCTCCTGGACGACAACGACAGCGTTGCTCCCGGCAGCACCGACGACCGCTCCGCGGTCACCGTGGCCGTCTGACCAACACCGCCACTTCATGCCGCAGGGGCGTGGTTCTGTCAGCGTTCGGCGGCCCACTTGCCAGCCACAGCTGGCTCCACCACCGCCACCACTGGAGCCGCGTCAGCGGATGCTGGCCCCGCCCGACGACCTGCGTATTGTGCGTGCCGGTGGGGCCACGTCGCATTGGCGATCAAGGCACCGGAGATTGCCACGTGGCGCCGGAATCCGATGTCGACTAGGGCCAGTTCACGCTCTCGAAGCCAGGGGCGGGTGTTCTCGACGAGAGCGCCCGCCTGTGCGCTCTTCCACACGTCACACCCCTGATTGACGTAGCCCCGATGGTCACATCATGACCGTGTCTGGCACACTGGGCGCCTCCGGCGAGCAAGGCTCACTAGCGGATCAACCCCCGGGTGCAAGGCCGCACCGGGAGCTACGCCTGGCAGGTGCGGGAACTATACGAGGCCCCCCAGTGCCTGTATGCCGCCCATGACAAGTGGCGTGCTGTGCGCGACAAGCCGCCCGAGAGCGCCCGGCCCGTCACGAAGGCGTACGACGAATCGCTCATCGAGAATCTCGCCGAAGCCTGGCACTACCTCGACCAGTGGGCCATCCACGGCGAAGTCTTCTTCGCCGTCAACCCCCTGGCAGAACGCCAGGCGCAGCAAGCCGCACACGCCATGTTCCCCTCACGACCTCGGCGGGACGACGGTGTTTGAGCATCGCTGGGTTTCCGCCCGCCGCCCGCCTCCACACCACTCTTTTCCGCCGAAGAACAGGAATCCGCCCATGGGCTTTCCCGGCCTGGAACTGAAGATCCGCATGGCGCTTGTGGCTGGCCCGGACTTGCGTGTATTCGTCCCCGTGCGGCTGTACTACAAGAACACGGACCCCTACGCAGTGCAGTTCTCCTTCGACGTCACGCCCGACGATGTGGTCCGGTGGACGTTCGCCCGGGAGCTGCTCGACCAGGGCCTCACCGCACCCGCCGGCACCGGCGACGTGAAGATCACTCCGATCGGCCCTCACCAGAACCACCGCTTCAGGATCGAACTGGAATCCCCCGGCGGCTACGCCCGCCTTGAAGGACCGGCAGCTTCCGTCAAGGCATGGCTCGCCAAGACCTTCGAGGTCGTCCCCGCAGGCCGGGAGTCTGAATCCGTCGACATCGACAGCTTCCTCGACAAGCTTCTGACCCGCTGAGCCGAGCACCGCACGCACGCCCACAACGGGCCCCGCGCAAGAAGATCCGCGCCGTCATGCCACAACAGCGGCGCGCAGATCACCTCTACACATGCCCCGTCCGCCCACGCCCCAGAAAGAAGCAAACCTGTGGCCACGCACTGAACAAGGCCTCGGACATCAGCTTGGAGAAGGTCGTCGTCGGCACTGCGCCTGACCTCACCGACGTGTGCAAGGACGCCGAGACCAGCCTCCCGAAGAGCGACCGCGCCGCCGTCCACCTCGTGATCGACCGCCCTACTTGATGAAGAACTACTTCACCTACGGCACCGTCCAGCGGTTGAACGACCAGATCCTCAGCCTGTCGGCACACCTCGACGACGGCAAAGTCCCGGTCGACGCGGCTTCTTCTCCAGCGGAATACACACCCTCACGCGTGGCGGCCTGTTCCGCCGCTCCCAGACCTTCGTCGACGTCGCCTCGGCGCCCACCAGGACCCCCTCGCCGAGCTGCACAACTCCCTGGGGCTCCCCCCCATTATCCCCCGAACAACAGCGGGTTTCCGATCCGCTGAATGCCGCTGCCCCGCCGCCATCTTCACCCACTCAACTCCTGCGAAAGCGAGAAGTCTTCATGCCCGCATCCACGATCGTCGCTTCCGACGGGGAGTTCCGCCTCTACGGGAACTCCGTGCAGACCTACGCCAATCTGCCGGTGGCCACCTACACGATCTCCTTCTCGTCGCTGGCCGGCTACAGCCTGCGCCAGACGGAGCCGCTGGCATCCGCCGAGGAGACCGTCTACGGCAGCCACGCCTCCCGAGTACAGCGGATCGTCACCGGCTACTCCGCGATGGACCGCTCGCTCGGTGTCATTCTTTCCGGCGACAAGGGCATGGGGAAGAGCCTCATGCTCCGCCTGCTCGCCGAGCAGATGCGCGAGGAGCACCGCCTGCCTACCGTGCTCGTGCAGCACGACACGCCGGGGCTGGCCGCCTTCCTAGACGAGCTGGGCGAAGTCGTCATTGTCTTCGACGAGTTCGAAAAGATCTTCTCCTACGAGGACGACGAGTCGCAGAACCAGTTCCTGAGCCTGTTCGACGGGCTGAGCACGACGAAGCGTCTCTACGTCCTGTCGGTCAACGAGCTGCACCGCGTCAACGACTACATGCTCAACCGTCCCGGCCGCTTCCACTACCACATGCGCTTCGCCTACCCCGAGCCCGAGACGGTGGCCACCTACCTGCGCGACCAGGCGCCCGGAGTGGCAGAGAAGCAGGTCGCCGAGGTCGTCGACTTCTCCCGGAAGTACGACATCAACTTCGACCATCTGCGTGCGATCGCCTTCGAGCTGCGCCTGGGCGAGTCGTTCGCCGAGGTGATCGGTGACTTGAACATCAAGCGCAGCGAGCACGCCAGCTCGTGGATGGAGGCCTACATCACCTGGAAGAACGGCGACACCGACGCCTTCGACGGTCGTGTCGATCTGTTCAACAGCGACAGCCTGCAGACCATCAACGACTGGGAAACCGGCACCGGGCTGCAGTTCCGCATGCGCGACGCCGTCCCGTCCGAGGACGGCTACCAGCTCCCGGATGGTGCCTTCACGCTCACCGACCTCCGTGAGGAGGACGACAGGTTGCCCGACGACGAGAAGGACCTGCGTGCCGCCGCAGTGACCCTGCGCCGTCGCCCGATGGTCTCCATCGACTTCTGAGGACGCCTTCATCCGAACTGCCTAGGAGCCACTCCGGTCGCCGCGGCGGTTCGGTGTCCGGCTCAAGCTCTCTTCCCGTACAGAAAGCAGCCTTCGACCATGCCCAGGCACCGCATCGCCTCCGAGCCCAGCGCTGGCGCGGAGCATCGTGAGCTCCGGACGGCCAGCTTTCGCCTCGGCAAGACCCGTCTCGTCACGGTCGTCGGCTCCGAGGACCTGTCCTGGGCGACCAGGCGTGAGCTGATCGCCTTCGGCAACGACCCGCAATGAACGCCATGCAGCCAGACCCCGCTGTGCTGCTCGCCTGCCTGGCCGTCGCTACGCTCGGCATCCTGTGCCTCGCCATGGGCGTTGGCCGCAAGCGGCGCTGGCGGGACCCCACCAGGTTCTTCAGCTGGGGCCAGAAGCAGCAGCTCATCCGCCAGGCCAACGGCCGGTGCGAGCACACGCCGCCCCTGTGGTTCCGATGCCCGGCAGAGGGGACCGAAGCCGACCACGTACACCCCTGGAGCCGTGGCGGGCCGACTGAAGTATGGAACGGCCAGCTGCTCTGCCACCGGCACAACCAGCGGAAGTCCGACCGCGTGCCGAGCCCCCTCTACCGCTGGCGTCTCGCGCGCCGGCGCCAGAAGTACTGACCACCCCGAGTGGCGGCGGGTCCGCTTCCGTGACAACCGCGAGCTGTCCGCCCGCGAAGCGCCGCCTTGCGACCAGGAGACCCGCCGCTGCTGGTGTGGCGTGCCATGGCCCCACGACTGGCCAGACAAGGATGGCGGCCCACCTCACCCACGTGACGCACAAGGAGACGTCCGATGACCACACAGCCGCCGGTCCCGACACGGTGCGCAGGCCGCCCAGCCCTGGGAGGCCTGGTCGTCCCGTGGATCACGCTCCAGGCCGGCGGTCGGTATCTGTTTGGGACGCTCGACAAAGACCGGCGCGACCGGGCACTGGCCGAACGGCGCTGCCAGGTCTGCGGGCAGCGCTTCGATGAGCGGATCTGTCTCGCGGTGCGGCCTGCCGATATACGAGTCGGGACATCGCTGAGCCTGGCATGCACCCCGAATGCCTCGCGTACAGCGTACGTGCCTGTCCGACGTTGATCCCCCGTCAGTTCGCGATTTCTGAAGCGCTGATCCGCCGGAACCCGAGGGCTGCGGTGTGTAACAGCAAGCCTAGAACTAGCCTAGTACTCCAGTCTGACTTCGCGATCTTGAGTCGGGCCCGGCTGGGAACGGGTACGGCCACCGCGTGATCATCGGGGGTTGTGTGGACTCCTG
>NZ_JBFBJB010000042.1:0-84073 GCF_040685895.1 Streptomyces sp. NPDC088124
CGCGTCCTGTGCGGCTCCCGAACCGGGTCCGGTCTGCTGGACGACGACGGCACGTCGGTGCGTCGGTGCGTCGGATTGCGGCCCGGCCGGGGCCCTCCGTCCTGCGCGGTCACCCGTCACCGTCATCGGGGACGGCTCACGTCAGGCGCTTGACCGCCGCGTCGATCCGTTCGTCGGTGGCCGTCAGCGCCACGCGTACGTGCCGGTCGCCCGCCGCGCCGTAGAAGTCGCCGGGCGCGACCAGGATGCCCAGACCGGCGAGGTGCGCCACGGTGTCCCAGCAGGGCTCGTCGCGCGTCGACCACAGGTAGAGGCTCGCCTCGCTGTGGTCGACGCGGAAGCCGCCCGCCTCCAGCGCCGCGCGCAGGGCGGTGCGCCGGGCCGCGTACCGCTCCCGCTGCTCGTGTACGTGCGTGTCGTCGCCGAGCGCGGCGACCGTGGCCGCCTGCACCGGCGCGGGCACCATCATCCCGCCGTGCTTGCGGATCTTCAGCAGCTCGCCCAGGACGGCCGCGTCGCCCGCGAGGAAGGCCGCGCGGTAGCCGGCCAGGTTGGAGCGCTTGGAGAGCGAGTGGACGGCGACGAGGCCCTCGTACGTACCGCCGCAGACGTCCGGGTGCAGGACGGAGACCGGCTCGGTCTCCCAGCCCAGCTCCAGGTAGCACTCGTCGCTGAACAGCAGCACGCCGTGCTCGCGCGCCCAGGCGACGATCCGGGTCAGCTCGTCCTTGGAGAGCACGCGCCCGGTGGGGTTGGACGGCGAGTTCAGCCAGAGGAGCTTCAGCCCGGCCGGGTCCAGCGCCGTGGGGTCCTCGTACGGCACGGGCTCGGCGCCGCAGAGCCGCGCGCCCACCTCGTACGTGGGGTACGCGAGCAGCGGGTACGCGACCCGGTCGCCGGCGCCCAGCCCGAGCTGCGTCGGCAGCCAGGCCACCAGTTCCTTGGAGCCGACCACCGGCAGCACGTTCGTGTGGCCCACCCCGCGCGCGCCGAGCCGCCGCTCCACCCAGCCGGTCAGCGCGTCCCGCAGCTCGGCCGTGCCCCACACCGTCGGGTATCCGGGGGAGTTCGCGGCGTCTATCAGGGCTTGCCGGACCAGCGCGGGAACCGGGTCGACGGGCGTGCCGACGGACAGGTCCACGATCCCGTCCGGATGGGCCGCCGCCGTCGCCTTGTAGGGCTCCAGCTTGTCCCAGGGAAAGACGGGAAGGCGCGAAGAGACTGCGGACACGTGGTCACTCACTCTTTCTCGGGTGCCAAACGCCCCGGTCCCGCACGGCGGGCAGCCGTACGGGACCGGGGAGCACGCTGTCAGCCGTTCTGGGGCGGCAGCGCGGCGATGAAGGGGTGGTCGCGCTCGATCAGGCCGAGCTTGGAAGCACCGCCGGGCGAACCGAGCTCGTCGAAGAACTCGACATTCGCCTTGTAGTAGTCCTTCCACTCATCCGGGGTGTCGTCCTCGTAGAAGATGGCCTCGACCGGGCAGACCGGTTCACAGGCTCCACAGTCGACGCATTCGTCCGGGTGGATGTACAAGGACCGGGAGCCCTCGTAGATGCAGTCGACCGGGCACTCCTCGATGCACGCCTTGTCCTTGACGTCGACACAAGGCTGCGCGATGACGTAGGTCACGCTGTCGTTCCTCCTCGATAGGGCGCGGCGGGCCGATCTGCGGCTCCGTCCACGGGCGCGCGGGAGCGCGGCGTCGTCGATGCCCGCATCTAGTATCTCCGTTCTTGAGCACGAACCGAACAGGAGGGGCGGACAGAGCTGTGGAATTCACTGCGGGCGGACGGCTTGAGGTCCGGGTGACCCCTTCTGACGTGGGAAAACGTGTATCGGTCAGACAACTGACTGAAGGCGGTAAGGGCCCGGAGAAGTTCACCGACACGGTGGGCGTTCTCACATCCTGGGACGGCGGTGTGCTGCTCATCACACGACGGACCGGCGAGACCGTGCGCGTCCCGGAATCCGCGCTGGTCGCGGGCAAGGTCGTACCGGCCGCCCCGGCACGCCGCCGGGGCCCCGCGGCGTCCTTCGAGGAGCTGGCACGGGTCTGCGCGCGCTCCTGGCGGCCGGTGGAGAGCGAGCCGCTGGGTGACTGGCTGCTGCGGGCCTCGTCCGGCTTCACGCGGCGGGCCAATTCCGTGCTGCCCCTCGGTGACCCGGGTATGCCGCTCGACGAGGCGTTGGCGCGGGTACGCCACTGGTACGCGGAGCGGGGGCTCCCCGCGTACATCCAGGCCGCGACCGGCGCCGAGGGCACGCAGGAGGTGCTCTGCGCGGAGCTGGAGCGGCGTGGCTGGCGCTCGGAGGTGACGGCGGAGGTACGGGTGGGCGCGCTCGCCGCGCTGGCCGACCGGGACGTCGGCCTCCCCACCGATGCGGGCCTCTCCACCGATGCGGGCCTCTCCGCCGTACGCCTCGACCGCGCCGTCGACGCGGCGTGGCTGCGGCGCTACCAGCGTTCCGCCGGGGAGCCGGGACCCGAGGTCCGCCAGGTCCTCGGCGGCGGTCAGGAGCCGGGCGGCGGCCCCTCGGTGTGGTTCGCGTCCGTTCCCGAGGAAGGCGCCTCCGCGGCGGACGGTCCCGAGGAGGGCTCCGCCGAGGGGGGCGGGGTGCCCGCGGCGATCGGCCGGTGTGCGGTCGACGGGCGGTGGGCCGGGTTCATGGCGGTGGAGGTCGGTCCCGAGTACCGCAGGCGCGGCCTGGCCACGGCCGTGATGACCGCGCTCGCCCGGCGCGCGCTGGAGGAGGGGGCGTCCGCCGCCTGGCTCCAGGTCGAGGCGGACAACGACGCCGCGCGCGCCCTGTACGACGGCATGGGTTTCGCCGTCCATCACCGCTACCACCACTTCCGATCACCCTGAGCGGGGATACGTCGCACATGCATCCGGAATCCACCGAACGGCGTCGGCGGTTCGCCGAGGAGGCCCGCGCGGACCGGCCCGATCTGGCGACGCTCTGTCTGCTCATCGGCGCGGAGGGCGAACCGGCCCTCACCGGGCCGGATCTCGACGCGGCCCAGGCCGAGCTCGACCGGCTCGCCGGGCTGCTGCCCTTCGGCGTCGGCGGGGCGCCCGCGTGGGCGGCGGCGCTCGCGGAGCTGCTCGGCGCGCGCTGCGGCTTCCACGGCTCCCTGGCCGACTACCAGCGGCTGGAGTCCTCCCTGCTGCCCGCGGTGCTGCGGCGGCGGCGCGGGCTGCCGATCCTGCTGTCGGTGGTCTGGATCGAGGTCGCCCGCCGGGCCGGGGCACCGGTGTACGGGGTGGCGCTGCCCGGCCACTTCGTGGTCGGTTTCGGTGACCCGGCCGAGCGGATCCTGGCCGATCCGTTCGCCGCGGGCCGCCTGCTGTCGGGTGACGACGCGGATCTGCTGGTCACGAGTGCGACGGGCGCGCCGCCCGACCCGGCCGCGTACCGCCCCGCCGACCCGCTCGACATCGTCCAGCGCGTCCTGAACAACATCCGCGCCTGGGCGGCGACCCGCCCCGAACGCACCGATGTCGCCCTCTGGGCCGTCGAACTCTCCCTCCTGCTCCCGGCCCACCCGGCGCGGCTGCGCTACGACCGGGCCCAGTTGCTGGTCCGGCGCGGGGAGTTCCTGAGCGGGGCGGCGGAGATGGAGGAGTACGCGCGGGTGGTGGCGGCGGTGGAGCCCGCGACGGCGGAGGCCATCCGGGGAAAGGCCCGCGCGGCGCGGGCCATGCTGAACTGACCGCCCCCACCACCACGACGCCCCCGGTGGCCGCGTGTCCGTAACGGCCGCGCGGCCACCGGGGGCCGAGCGCTCAGCGCCGTACGACCACGCGCCCGCCGGGGGCGGAGGGGTCAGCTCGGGTTGAGGTCGATCGTCTGCGTACGCTCCGCCGGGGTCTTGCCGCGCAGCGCCGTCTGCATCACCCGCGCCACGTCCGCCGCGGAGACGGGGTACTGCTTGCCGTCGCCCTTGGTGATCGTGATGCCGTCGAAGACGCCGTCGAGGAGCTGGTCGATGGCATCCCGGTCGTAGACCTCGACGAGCTTTCCGTCGACCGCCTTCATCGAGAGGATCTTCGGCAGCGACTTGGCGGGGCCGAACTGGATCTGCTTGCCGCCCGCCTGGATGGTGACCAGGTCGGACATGGCGGGCTCGGCGAACTCCTTCATCGCCCGGTCCAGCTCCGCCTGGTCGACGGTCGGCTCGCGGGTGACGACGGGCAGCTCGATGCTGTTCGCCTTGCCCGTCTGGACCTGGGCCCGGTAGGCGTCGCGGGTCGAGATGATCGAGTGGTTGACGTCGAGCGCCTTGCCGGCCTTGCCCGGTACGGCGACGGCCTTGCCCGGCTCGAACTTGATCGTGCCCTCCGAGGCCGAGCCGGAGGCGCCCGCCAGATCGGTCAGCGCGACGCTCAGCTTCTCCTCGTCGACGGGGATCACCGGCTCGGCGACGCGTGCGCCGCCGAAGAGCGAACCGATCACCGAGACGGGGTTGTAGTCGCTGCCCGCCGCGTTGCGCACCGTCGCCTGGCTGTCCAGGCTGAGGCCCGCCTTGTCGGGGGCGAGCTCCTCCGTCGTACCGCCGATGCTGAGCCGCAGCGGGGCGGAGGCGCGCTTGCCGAGGGCGTCGTCGAGCTTGTTGACCGCCTGGTCGCGGGTGCCGCCGCCGATGTCGACGCCGAGGACCGTGGTGCCCTTGGGGACATCGGAGTGGTTCATCAGCAGTCCGGCGCCGTAGAGACCGCCGGCCACCACCACGACGGCGACCCCGAGGAGCGCCACCTTGGAGCGGCCCTTCTTGGCGGGCGCGGCCGCTGCCTTCGGCGGCGGGGCGCCCTGCCCGGTGGTACGCGCGGCGGCCTGGCCCGCGGGCGGGGTGCCGGGCCCGGCACCGACCGGGCCGGGGAAGTCGGGCGCCGAGAAGTCGTGGTCCCGGCCGAACGCGCCGCCCCCGTCGCCGCCCGGGCCGCCGGGGCCCGCGTCGGTGCGCGGAGCGCCGCCCTGCGGTCCCGATCCGGGGAACGGTGAGCGGTGCTCCGGCGGCACCACCGGGATGCCGCTGGTGAGCGTGTCGCCCGAGACATGTCCGGCGGCGCCGGGCTCCGGGGCGGGCTGCTGCGGGGTGAGCACGGCGGTGTCGTCGGAGAGCCGGGGGGCGGCGATCCGGCCCGCCCCGGGCGGGGTGGACAGGGACGCCGGCGGGGTGCCGAGCGCCGTGCTGCCGGGGACCGGCCCCGTCGTCGGACCGGTGGGCCCTGCCGGACCGGAGGCCGCGCCCGGAGGACGCGTACCGAACGGCGGGGTGGTGGGACCGCCGCCCTTCGCGAGCCCTTCGGCGGCGAGATCGCTGAGCGAGGAGCCGCCCGCGCCGGGCAGCCGGTGGGACCCGGTGGAGTAGTCGGTGCCGTTGGAGTAGTCCGAGCCGTACGGCGACTCGGAGCGGCGCTCGCCGCCCGGGTCCGTCGGGAGCGGCGGGGCCGCCGCCGTCGCCGACGCCGCGCCCGCCACGGCCGCGGCGCCCGCGCTCATGCCCGCCGCCGTACCGGCGCCCGCCTTGCGCGGTGCGAACCAGTCGCTGGTCGGCTTGGAGCGGTCGTCGCCGCCCTCGCCGCCCTCGCCGCTCTTGTCGGCCTGGCCGCCCCTGGCCGCGGAGCGCTGCTCCCCGACGAGGTCGATCGGCCGCGTTTCGGACATGTCCGGGGCCGCCGTGACCTTCGGGGTGCCGCCGGTGCGCTCGCGGACCGGGACGCCCCGCCCCTCGGTGCTGTCGACGTCGCTCATGGGCGTACGCATCACGACGGGCGGGATCGGCCGCGAACCCGGGATGTTGATCCGGATCCGGGTGGTCAGCGTGGTCTCGGTTCTGGGCTCGTCCGGCTGTGCGGCGGGCGCGGTCTCTGTCTCCTCCGGAGCGTCCTGCTGGGGATGCAGCGACGGATACTGGCGGGATCCGTACGGCGGTGTCCCCGAGGGGTACGCGGCTCCGCCGCGCCCCTGCGGCCCGGAGGACGAACTGTCAGTTTCACGACTCAAAGCAGGTTCTCCCGGTTGGCTCCGCCGCCCGTTCTTACTGGTACTCAACTGTTCAGGTCCCCCACAGCCGGAGAGCCGGGGGGAAGGCCCGGAGCGCGCACCACCATACTGGCCTCCAACGACGGAGACCCGACGACCGTGAGAAGCGATGCTGCGCCGACCGTACGCGCATGGTCAACTCGGCGGCTGCCTGGCGCGTCACTTCCCAAGTCGGCCGGACTTCGTGCCCGGTTGCGGCAACCGCGACATCGTGGCACACATCACAGCCAGCACCATGCCGCCGAGCAGGTAGACAAGGGGCCCGGCACCTGCGGCGAAAGCGGCGTCGCCCTCCGCGCGGCCCATGCTCAGCCCGATCGTCGCGATCAGCCAGCCGGCCGCGGGCGCCCCCAGTCCGAGTTGCGTACCGGTCGCGTACAGCCCGCCGAGGAAGAGCCCGGCCGTGGCGAGCAGGCCGAGCACCAACCCGCCCGGGAACCAGCCGCCTTGAACGAGGGAACCCGCGATCCCGACGAGCCCGCCGAGCACCAGCAGCGCCAGATATGCAAGCAGTGCGCCCGGCTTACCTGTGGTCATGTGTCCGCTCATGTGTTCGCCTCGGCGCGCGGCCCGGCGTCCGCCCCGGCGTGCGGACCGGCGCCCGCTCCGGTGTGCGAACCGTCCTTCGGGCCGGCGACTCCCCCGGCACCCTCAGCACTCCCGGCGCTCTCGGCTCCCTCAACTCCGGCGATTCCGGCGATTCCGGCGAAGAGGTCACTCTCCCACTCGCCGGTGGGCGCTCCGGACGTGCCGTGCACCAACTCGTAGTACTCGGCGGCGAAGATCGGCTGACCGAGATCGTTGGAGAGCGCGAAGAAGGGGCCGTCCACGGCGATCTGGGTGGCGTGGGCGCGCATCGCGGCCGCCTTCTGCCGGGCGTAGGGCGCACCGTCGACCGCCGCGGTGATCTCCTCGTCGGTCACGACGCCCGGAATGTCCTCGATCTCCGCGATGCCCGGGAAGTCGGCGCCGGCCGCGCGCAACCGGGCGAAGCCCTCCTCGGCGACGGAGCGCGGCACCCGGTTCCAGTAGATCTTGTCGACGGCGTGCGCCGCGCCCAGCTCCGGACGGTAGGCGGGGTCGGCCGCCAGCTCGGCGGCGCGCATCGCGACGCGGTGGGCCTGGATGTGGTCCGGGTGTCCGTACCCGCCGTCGGGGTCGTACGTGACGAGCACCTGGGGGCGCACCTCCCTGACCACCTCGACGAGGTGCGGAGCCGCGTCGTCGACGCCGGTGCCCCAGAACGCGCCCTCGCGGTCGTTCTGCTCCAGGCCCATCATCCCGGAGTCCCGGAACCGGCCGGGGCCGCCGAGGAAGCGGTGGTCGGTGACGCCCAGCTCGCTCATCGCCTCGGCGAGTTCGCCGAGGCGGTGGAGACCGAGCCGGTCGTCCCGGCCGGCCGCCAGGTGGGCGAGTTCGGGCGGGATGACCTCACCCTCCTCGCCGAGGGTGCAGGTCACCAGCGTGACCAGGGCGCCCTCGGCCGCGTACCTGGCCATGGTGGCGCCGTTGTTGATCGACTCGTCGTCGGGGTGCGCGTGCACGAGCAGCAGACGACGGGCGGGGAGATCGGTCATGGGGACAAGCCTACGAGGCCGCGCCGACAGTCGGCGGGAGGCGTGTGCGGGCAGCGGTCGGCACCCCTCGGCCGGTGGGCGGTGACGGAACCGAGGGGTGGGACCGGATCGTTGAAGCGCTCAGCGAAGATTGGCCGATTGCGGACGGCCAGTGGCTAGAACTTGATGCCACCGATCATGCCGGCCACGTTCGTGGTCAGCTCGCTGATGGTGGGAGCGATGGAGGAACTGGCCATGTAGAACCCGAGCAGCATGCAGACCACCGCGTGTCCCGCCTTGAGTCCGGACTTCCGGACCAGCAGGAAGACGATGATCGCCAGCAGCACCACCACCGAAATCGAGAGTGCCACGGCGGTTCACCTCCATAGATATTCATTCGGGAAAACGCAGCGTGCATGTGCCCGGCTCATTCATACCCAGCTATCGCTACGGATCATAACTATCCGTTCGTACGCATCGATCGGTGCACGGCAGCACACGGGGGCGCACGGAACCCGGCCGCCGGGATCGCGACGCGCTAGGTTCGGGCTCATGACCATGAGGCAGCAGCACTCGTCCCCTCGTCTCTCGTCCCCTCCTCCCTCGTTCCCCCGTCAGCACGCCAGGACGCAGCGGTTCACGCTCGGAGCCCCCCGGTCGTTCACGGTCTCCCCCGACGGGACGCGGGTGGTCTTCCTGCGTTCCACCTCGGGGACGGACCGCGTGAACCGCCTCTGGGTGCTCGACCTGGACGACTCCGCGACGGCTCCGGGGGACGCCCGGATCGCCGCCGATCCGGGGGTACTGCTCGGCGGCGCCTCGGAGCGGCTCTCCGCGGAGGAACGGGCCCGGCGCGAACGCAGCCGAGAGGGCTCTGGAGGCATCGTGGGGTACGCGGTGGACGCGCAGGTCGAGCTCGCCGCGTTCGCCCTCTCAGGGCGCCTCTACGCGGCCGAGCTGCGCGCCGGGACGGCGCGCGAACTCCCCGTACGGGGGCCGGTGATCGACCCGCGCCCCTCGCCGGACGGCCGGCACATCGCCTATGTGGCCGGTGGGGCGCTGCGGGTCGTCGGGGCGGACGGGGAGGGTGACCGCGAACTCGCGGGCCGGGAGAGCGCGGAGCCCGCCGCGAACGCGGATGTCACCTACGGTCTCGCGGAGTTCATCGCGGCCGAGGAGATGAGCCGTACCCGCGGCTACTGGTGGTCGCCCGACTCCGACCGGCTGCTCGTCGCGCGCGTGGACACGGCCGGGGTACGGCGCTGGTGGATCTCCGACCCGGCCCACCCGGACCGGGAGCCCGCCCAGGTGCCCTATCCGGCGGCCGGTACCCCCAACGCCGACGTACGGCTCTTCCTGGTGCCGTTGGCGGACGGCGAGGAGACGGACGGCTCCGGTACGCCTCCCACGGAGGTGACCTGGGACCGGGGCACTCATCCGTACCTCGCCCGCGTCCACTGGTCCGCCGGGGGCTCCCCGCTGCTGCTCGTCCAGAGCCGGGACCAACGCAGCCACCTCTACCTCGCGGTGGACCCCGCGACGGGCGCCACCCGGACCGTGCACCGGGACGAGGACCCGGTGTGGCTCGAACTCTCCCCCGGGGTGCCCGCCTGGGCGCCGGACGGCCGGCTCGTACGGCTGGCCGACGAGGGCGGCGCACGCGTCCTGATGGTCGGCGACCGGCCGCTGACCGGGCCGCAGTTGCATGTGCGGTCGGTGCTGGACATCGGTGAGCACGACGTCCTGGTCTCGGCGTCGGCCGGCGCGGAGGCCGCGGATCCCGAGACCGGCGAGATCCACGTGTACCGCGTCAGCGGGCTGGGCACCGAGCGGTTCTCGGCGGGCGCCGGGGTCCACTCGGCCGTGCGCGCGGGCGAGGTGACCGTCCTCGTGTCGGCGCGCCCCGGGACCGCGGGGGCGTCCGTGGAGGTCTTCCGGGACGGCAAGCGGCTCGCCTCCGTCGCCTCGTACGCGGAGCCTCCGGCGCTCACGGCGCACGCACGGCTCACGGAGGGGGGCGCACGGCGAATTCCGTGCGCCGTTCTGCTCCCCACGGGCTACCAGGAGTCGGACGGTCCGCTCCCGGTGCTGCTCGACCCGTACGGAGGTCCGCACGGTCAGCGCGTGGTCGCCGCCCAGAACGCGTACCTCACCTCCCAGTGGTTCGCCGACCAGGGGTTCGCGGTGCTCGTCGCGGACGGCCGCGGCACCCCCGGCCGCTCCCCCGCGTGGGAGAAGTCCATCCACCGGAATCTGCTGCTCACCCTGGACGACCAGGTCGAGGCGCTGCACGATCTCGCCGGACGGTTCCCGTTCGACCTCGGCCGGGTCGCGATCCGCGGCTGGTCGTACGGCGGCTATCTCGCCGCGCTCGCGGCGCTGCGCCGCCCCGATGTCTTCCACGCGGCGGTCGTGGGCGCGCCGGTCACCGATCTGCGGCTCTACGACACCCACTACATGGAGCGCTACCTCGGCACCCCGCAGGAGGCGCCCGAGGTGTACGCCGCCAACTCGCTGGTGACGGACGACGGGCTCTCGTCCCCGGCGGAGCCCGCGCGGCCCATGATGATCATCCATGGCCTGGCCGACGACAATGTCGTCGTCGCCCACGCGCTCAGGCTCTCCGCGGCGCTGCTGGCGGCGGGCCGGCCCCATGAGGTGCTGCCGCTCACCGGAGTGACGCACATGACGCCGCAGGAAGAGGTCGCGGAGAACCTGCTGCTGCTCCAGGTCGACTTCCTCAAGCGGTCACTGAGCCTGCCGTAGCACGTCCACCGCACGGCAACCGGCCGGGACTCCTGGAAGTCCCGGCCGGTTTACGGCACCCGCACGGCCGTACGCTCCACAGACTGACGGGTCCGTATATCGGTACCGGGTCCGCCAAGTTGCCTTCGTGTTAACGAAATTGTTGTGCTTTATCAGCCTTTCTCCGTCCCGGAGCCCACAGAAACGATCTTTCGCTCCTCCGCGAAGTGGCAGGCCGAGGGGTGCGCGGCCGGCCCCGCCGCCGTCCGGAAGGCCTCCGGGACGGTGAGCGGCGGCACCTCCCGCACGCACCGGTCCTGCGCCTTCCAGCAGCGGGTGCGGAAGCGGCAGCCGGACGGCGGGTTGGCCGGGGAGGGGACGTCTCCGGAGAGGATGATCCGCTCGCGGCCCTCGCGGGCCTCCGGGTCGGGGACCGGGACCGCCGACAGCAGCGCCTGGGTGTAGGGGTGCGTGGGGTGGTCGTAGATCTGGGTGTCCGTACCGATCTCGGCCAGCCGCCCCAGATACATGACGCCCACCCGGTCGGAGATGTGCCGGACGATCGACAGGTCGTGCGCGATGAAGACGTACGAGAGGTTGTACTCGTTCTGGAGCTTCTCCATCAGGTTGATGACCTGCGCCTGCACGGAGACGTCCAGCGCCGAGACCGGCTCGTCGGCGACGATGACCTCCGGCCGGAGCGCGAGGCCGCGGGCGATGCCGATGCGCTGGCGCTGACCGCCCGAGAACTGGTGCGGGTAACGGTTGATGTACTCCGGGTTGAGCCCCACCACGTCCAGCAGTTCCTGGACCCGGCGCCGCCGGTCCCCCTTCGGCGCCGCCTCCGGGTGGATCTCGTACGGCTCCCCGATGATGTCGCCGACCGTCATCCGGGGGTTGAGCGAGGTGTACGGGTCCTGGAACACCATCTGGATGTTCCGCCGCACCGCCTTCAGCGCCCGCCCCGACAACTTCGTGATGTCCTCGCCCTTGTACCGGATCGCGCCGGACGTCGGCCGCTCCAGATGGACCAGGAGCTTCGCCACGGTCGACTTGCCGCAGCCGGACTCCCCCACGATGCCCAGGGTCTCGCCGGGCGCCAGGCCGAAGGAGACGCCGTCGACCGCCCGCACCGCACCGATCTGCCGCCGGAAGAGGATGCCCTGGGTCAGCGGGTAGTGCTTGACCAGATCCCGTACCTCCAGGAGGGGTTCAGCCATCGAGCGTCTCCTTCCAGAAGTGGCAGGCGCTTCGCCGCTCCCCGGCCGCGCCCTCGTCCTCGTCCTCGTCCTCCCGCACCTCGTACAGCGGCGGCACCTCCGCCCGGCACACGTCCCGGGCCCTCGGGCAGCGTGGATGGAAGGCACACCCGGGCGGGACGCGCAGCAGGCTGGGCGGCAGGCCCTTGATCGCGTACAGCTCCTGGCCCTTCTGGTCCAGGCGCGGAATCGAGTCCAGCAGACCCCGCGTGTACGGATGCGCCGGCCGCTGGTAGATCTCGTGCACCGGGGCCGTCTCCACGATCCGGCCCGCGTACATCACCGCGATCTTGTCCGCCACGTCGGCCACCACACCGAGGTCATGGGTGATCAGGATCAGACCCATGGTGAACTCGCGCTGCAACTCGGCCAGCAGATCCATCACCTGCGCCTGGACCGTCACGTCGAGCGCCGTCGTCGGCTCGTCCGCGATGATCAGATCCGGCTCCAGCGCCAGCGCCATCGCGATCATGATCCGCTGACGCATACCCCCGGAGAACTGGTGCGGGTAGTCGTTCACCCGGTCCTTCGCCGCCGGGATACGCACCCGCTCCATCAGCTCGACGGCCCGCACCCTCGCCTGCCTGCGGCCCGTTCCCCGGTGGACCTCGTACATCTCCCCGAGCTGGGCGCCCACGGTGAGCACGGGGTTGAGCGAGGAGAGCGCGTCCTGGAAGATCATCGCCATTCTGGCGCCGCGGATCCTGCGGCGCTGCTCCTCCTTGAGTTTCAGCAGGTCCTGCCCCTGGAAGAGCACCTCGCCGCCCGCGATCCGGCCGGGCGGCGTGTCGAGGATGCCCATGATCGCCTGCGCGGTCACGGACTTGCCCGAGCCCGACTCGCCCAGCACGGCGAGGGTTTCGCCCGCCGCCACCGCGTACGTGACGCCGTTGACGGCCCTGGCGACTCCTTCGCGGGTGTGGAACTCCACCTGCAGATCGCGTACTTCGAGCAACATCGGCAGGGGGCTCCTCAGCGCAGCTTGGGGTCGAGGGCGTCGCGTACCGCGTCGCCGAGCATGATGAACGCGAGCACGGTGACCGCCAGCGCGCCGGCCGGCCAGAGCAGCATGTGCGGGGCGTTGCGGATGTACGGGGAGGCGTCCGAGATGTCGATCCCCCAGGAGACCGTCGGCGGTTTGAGGCCCACCCCGAGGTACGAGAGGGTCGCCTCCAGCGCGATGAACGTACCGAGCGCGATGGTCGCCACGACGATCACCGGCGCGACCGCGTTGGGCAGGACGTGCCGCAGCATCATCCGCGGGCTGGAGGCACCGAGCGCCCGCGCCGCCTGGACGTAGTCGTTCTGTTTGACGGTGATGACGGAGCCGCGGGCGATCCGGGAGATCTGCGGCCAGCCGAGCAGCACCATGAAGCCGATCACCGGCCAGACGGTGGTGCTGGTGACCACGGACAGCAGCACGAGGCCGCCGAGGACGACGGGGATCCCGAAGAAGATGTCGGTGATCCGGGAGAGGACCGCGTCCCAGGAACCGCCGTAGAACCCGGCGAGCCCGCCGAGGACCGACCCGGCGACGGCGACCCCGAGGCTGGCGAGGACGCCGACGACGACGGAGGTCCTGGCGCCGTAGACGGTACGGGTGTAGACGTCGCAACCCTGTCCGTTGAAGCCGAAGGGGTGGCCGGGCCGGGAGCCGTCCTGCGCGTAGGCGAGGTCGCAGGAGAGCGGGTTGCCACTGGCGATCAGCGACGGCCAGATCGAGATGATCACCAGAAAGACGATGACCAGGCCGGAGAGGACGAAGACGGGGTTGCGGCGCAGATCCCGCCAGGCGTCGGACCAGAGGCTGCGCGCCCGGCCCACGGACCCGCCCACGGCCCCGCCCGCCACAGGACCGCCGGGACCGCCGGGACCGCCGCCCCGCGCACCGCCCTGCCCGCCGTCTTCCTCCAGGGTGAGCCCCTCGCTCGTGGCGAGGTCCATCGCGCCGCCCGCGCCGGTGGGGGCGATGGCTCCGGAGCCGGACGGGAGTTCTCCGGAGGCCGGATCGGGTGGGCCGCCGGGGCCGCCGGGGCTCGGGCGGCGGCGCTGGGCGCGCTGGGGGCGCTGGGGGCGCTGGGCGTCAGGCATACCGGATCCTCGGGTCGAGTACCGCGTACAACAGGTCGACCAGCAGGTTCGCCACCAGGAAGACGATGACGAGCACGGTCACGAAGCCGACGACGGTCTGGGTGTTCTGGCGCAGAATGCCCTGGTAGAGCTGGAATCCGACGCCGTGGATGTTGAAGATCCGCTCGGTGACGATGGCACCGCCCATGAGGGCGCCGATGTCCGTACCGATGAAGGTGACCACCGGGATCAGTGAATTGCGCAGCAGATGCCTGACGACCACCCGCCGCCGTGGCAGCCCCTTGGCGACGGCCGTACGGACGTAGTCGGAGCGGGCGTTCTCGGCGATCGACGTCCGGGTGAGCCGGGTGACGTATGCCAGGGAGACCGAGGCGAGCACCAGCCCCGGCAGGATCAGCTCGCCGAGCGGCGCCGTCGGGGAGACCGAGGGTTCGATGATCTTCCACCGGACGCCGAGGAGGAGCTGGGCCAGCAGTCCGGTGACGAAGGTCGGCACGGAGATGACGACGAGCGTCAGCAGCAGGACGGAGGTGTCGACGGGGCGGCCCCGGCGCAATCCGGTGACGACGCCGAAGACGATCCCGATCAGGATCTCGAAGAAGACGGCGACGAGCGTCAGCCTGATGGTGATCGGGAAGGCGGAGGCCATCAGGTCGATGACCTTCTGCCCGTTGAAGGCGGTGCCGAAGTCTCCGGAGAAGACATGGCCCATGTAGGTGAGGTACTGCTGCCAGACGGGCTTGTCGAGGCCGAACTCCTTGCGGAGCTGGGCCTCGGTGGCGGGGTCGCACTGCCGCTCGCCGCAGAGGCCCGCGATGGGGTCGCCCATCACATTGACCATCAGGAAGATCAGCAGCGTCGCGCCGAAGAAGACCGGGATCATCTGGAGCAGACGCCGGATCACATAACGTCCCATGCAGGGCTCCGGGGGAAGAGGCGAACGGTGGCCGCGGGGATCTGGGGATCCGTCCCTGCGTCAGTGGACGGTGATCTCGTTGTAGACCGGGACGCTGAACGGGTTGAGCGCCACGTCCGAGACCCGGTCCGAGTAGCCCGCGCTGCCGTTCTGGTACCAGAGCGGGATGGCCGCCATCCGGTCCCGTACGACTCCCTCGGCCTGCTGGAACTTCTCGATCGCCGGCTTCGGGTCGGCCTCGGCGTTGGCCTCGTCGATCAGCCGGTCGAACCGGGCGTTGCTCCACTTCCCGTCGTTGGACGAGGCGTTGGTGTAGTAGAGCGGCTGGAGAAAGTTCTGGATCAGCGGGTAGTCCATCTGCCAGCCCGCGCGGAAGGGCCCGGTGAGCTTCCGCTGCCCGATCTTGTTGCGGAAGTCCGCGAAGGTGCCGACGGCGCTGCCGACGCACGCCTTGTCGTTGCCGAGCGCGTTGTTGATGCTGTTGCAGACGGCGTCGACCCACTCCTTGTGGGAGCCGGTGTCCGCGTTGTACGTGATCGTGAGCCGGCCGCGGGGGATGCCACCGCCCTCCCGCACCAGCTTCCGCGCGGCGGCCGCGTCGTACACGCACGCCGCCCCGCAGAGCCCTGCCTTGTAGCCGCCGTCCGCGCCGAGCACCGGTGAGGTCCAGTCGGTGGCCGGGGTACGGGTCCCGCGGAAGATGGTCCCGGTGATCTGCTCCCGGTTGATCGCCCGGGAGAGCCCGGTACGGACCTTGACGGCCCCCGGGGTGTTCCACGCCTTGTCGTAGTAGGGGAACGCGAGGGTCTGGATGATGCCGGCGGGGGTGTTGAGGTAACGGCCGCTCAGATCGGACTTCACGTTCTTGAGCTGCGAGGCCGGGATGTCGTCGACGAGGTCGAGATTGCCCGCGACGAGGTCGGTGTAGGCGGTGTTGTTGTCCGTGTAGACCACGAGGTCCACGCCCCCGTTGCGCGCCTTGTCGGCGCCCGGGTACTCCTTCCAGGTGCGCAGCGACATCTGGGAGCCCTTGGTGTACCGCTCCACGGTGTAGGGGCCGTTGCCGATCGGCTTGGCGAGCCAGGCCGCGTGCTGGTCGTAAAAGGCGCGGGGCAGCGGTGCGAAGGCCGCGTACCCGAGGGTGTCGGGCCAGGTGGAGAAGCGTTGCGAGAGCGTGACGGCGAAGGTCCGCGGGCCGGTGACCTTCAGCCCGGAGAGGGTCGCGGCGGTCGGCGCCCCGGAGGCCGGGTGGACCTTGTCGTACCCGTCGATGTACTGGAAGAAGTAGGCGTTCTTCTGGTTGTTCCTGAGGTTGGCGCCGTAGTTCCAGGCGTCGACGAAGGACGCGGCGGTGACCTTCTCGCCGTTGCTGAAGGTCCAGCCGTCCTTGACGGTGACGGTGAAGTGCCGTGAGTCCGTGGTCTCGATCGTCTCGGCGAGTTCGTCCTCGGCCTTGCCGGTCCTCGGGTTGTACCGCTTGAGCCCGCGGAAGATCATGTCGAGGACCTTGCCGCCCTGGACCTCGTTGGTGTTCGCGGGTTCCAGCGGGTTCTGCGGGTCGCCCCAGGAGGAACGCACCACGCCCTCGGCGCCACTGCCCATGGTGCTGTCCCCGCCGCCGCAGGCCGTCGCCGCGAGGACGACGGCCACCGCGCACGCGGTCCACCCGGCTTGCGCGACTCGAACCGTGTGCGTAGCTCCTCGCATCGATGTGCCTCCTCGGGTGCTGGGCTCGACCGGGCCTCAATATCCACCCATAGGGCGCAATACGGCTATTCGACTCACCTGAACGGTCGGATCCGCCCTCCGGATGTACGCATGCCGGAGCCGGCCGCGGCCATGCGCGCGAAAGACGGACACCTCTCGCTCCGGTCATGACCGCAGCGCATTCGCACCAACGGTTGGCCATGCACGCACCAAGCCGCAAAAGAGGCATTCAAGGCCACGAAGAATTCATTGACTGTGCACATACCGATTGAAAAAGTCCGATTGGTCCGCGGGTCTGACCGCGGAGTTTTCGATCTCTTTCGGCCAGGAGCATCATGACCTCCGCGCCCTCTCCGGTCACCGCACCGTCCGGCACCGCTCCGTCCGGCACCGCTCCGCCCGGCGCCGGGGCGGCCGGCCGCTCCCCGGGACAGCTCGCCCGCCGCCGTTTCCGGCGCGACCGTACGGGCGTTGCCGCCGCCTGCGTCGTCGCCTTCTTCTTCGCCGTGGCCGTCTGTGCCCCGCTGATCGCCCGGCTCTACGGGAAGAACCCGTACGACACCTACGGCCAGGACACCCCCGGCCTCCTCGACGACTTCGGCTTCCCGGTCCGCCCCAACGGCGGTATCAGCGGCACGTACTGGTTCGGCGTCGAACCCGGGCTGGGCCGGGACGTCTTCACCTTCCTGCTGTACGGGATCCGCAACTCACTGCTGATCGCCACCGTGACCACGCTGCTCGTGGCGGTGTTCGGGGTCGCCATCGGTGTCACGGCCGGATACCTCGGCGGGCGCCCGGACTACCTCGTGGGCCGGGTCATCGACATCCTGCTGGCGTTCCCCTCGACGCTGTTCTTCATCGCCTTCTGGCCGGTGCTGATCTCGATCCTGGTCCCGCCGGAGGAGAACACCCCGGTCTGGCTCACCGTCACCAGCCTCATCTCCGTGATGACCGCCTTCGGCTGGGCGCCCATCGCCCGGCTGCTGCGCGGCGAGGTACTCGCCCTGCGCGAGCGGGAGTTCGTGGAGGCGGCGAAGGTGACCGGCGCGTCCCCTGCGCGGATCATCTTCAAGGAGCTGCTCCCCAACCTGTGGACGCCGATCCTCATCCAGGCGACCCTCGCGCTCCCCCTCTTCGTCACCACCGAGGCGGGCCTCGCCTTCCTGGGCGTAGGCCTCAGCTCACCGACCCCCGACTGGGGCGTGATGATCCAGCGCGGCGCGAACGTCTACCAGGACGACATCACCTTCCTGCTGTTCCCGGGGCTGGCGATGGTGATCTTCGTGATCGCCTTCAACCTCCTCGGCGACTCGGTACGCGACGCACTGGACCCGAGGACCGGGCGCTGACCCCCTCCTCGACACGACACGACCCGGCACGGCACGGCACCGCATCGACTCCACCTCGAACTCGACAGGGCAGGAAACAGCGGACATGTCCCTCTCACGCAGAAACCTCGTCATCACCACCTCCGTGGCGGCTGGCGGCTCCGCGCTCCTCGCCGCCTGCAGCAGCGGCAACTCCGGCGGCAGTGGCCCGGGCGAAGGGACCGGCGCCGCGGGCTCCACGAAGTACACCGGCAGTACGGTCGCCATCGGCACCGCCGCGGACTCCACCGGGCCCGCCCCCGCCGTCGCCGGGTCGCGCACGGGCGGCACGATCCGCGGCATCGGGCCCGACGACTTCTCCCATCTCGACCCACAGCGCATCTACTTCTCCTGGAACTCCACGGTCGGCAACCTGTACATCCGCTGCCTCACCGGCTACAAGATCGCGCCGGACGGCTCCATGAAGCTGGTGGGCGACCTCGCCACCGACGCGGGCACCCTGTCCGACGGCGGCAGGACCTGGACGTTCACGCTGAAGAGCGGCCTCCGGTGGGAGGACGGCAGCGAGCTGACCGTCGACGACGTACGCCACGGCATCGAACGCGGCTTCGCGAGCTTCACCACCGAGGGCGCCGGCTACCTCCAGACCGCGCTGACCGGCTCCACCGACTACCGGGCCGCGTACAAGGGCCCGTACGGCGGCAAGCACCTCGACTCCGTCGTCACCGACGCGCGGCGCGGGACCATCACCTTCCATCTGCAGCTGGCCCGCCCGGACCTCAACTTCACGCTGGCGATGCACTCGTACGGGGCCGTGCCGGTCAAGCTGGACACCAGGGAGAAGTACGACAGGGACCCGGTCTCGGCCGGACCGTACCGGCTCACGCAGCACGCGGTCGACAAGTCGATGACGCTCACCCGCAATCCGCACTGGGATCCCCGGACGGACGCGATCCGCACCGCCTATCCGGACCGTTTCGCCTTCGAGTTCGGGCCGCAGGCGCTCGCCGCCTCCGACCGGCTGATCGCCGACTCGGGCGACGACCGGTACGCGGTCATGGCGTACAGCGGAGTGCCGGCCGAGCGGATCCAGAAGGTGCTCACCGATCCCGCGCTGAAGAAGCGCACCGTCGACGGTCTGCTCACCGGCCTCTACTACTACGCCATCAACACCCGGCGCGTCCCCGATCTGAAGGTGCGCCAGGCCCTCATCCACGCCTGGCCGCTGGAGCAGATCCGGCAGATCTACGGCGGCCCGTCGGCGGGCGACATCGCGACGACGATCCTCAGCCCGGACATCCTGGGGCGCGAGAAGTTCGACGTCTACGGGAAGCTGAAGAAGCCTCAGGGCGACCCGGAGGCAGCGAAGAGGCTGCTCAAGGAGGCGGGGAAGACCGGCCAGAAGATCGTCTATGCCTTCCCCCAGGCCGACAACTACGACAAGACCAAGGTCGTCATCGAGAACGCGCTCAAGAAGGCGGGCTTCACCCCCGTCATCAAGCCGCTCGACTCCACCGGTTACTACGACCAGGTCCAGCAGATCGACAACCGGTTCGACGTGATGTGGTTCGGCTGGGCCCCGGACTGGCCCACCGGCTACACCCTGATCCAACCGCTCTTCGACAGCGGCACCATCGCCAACGGCGCCAACAACATCTCCCAGCTCAAGGTCGGCTGGGTGGACGCGGCGATCAGGAAGGACGTGGTGATCGCCGACCCCCGGCAGGCGGGCAGGGCGTGGGCCGCACTGGACCGGCGGATCATGACCGAGGAGGCGCCGATCATCCCGGAGACGTACCAGCGCCGCTTCTACCTGGCCGGGTCGAAGGTCGGCGGGGCACTCTACGACCCCCTGTTCTCGGCGGCCGTGCTCTACAAGCTGTACGCCAGGTCCTGAGGAAGCCGGAGGAGCCCAGGGAGGAGACGCCATGCTCCGCTTCCTCGTGCGCCGGGTGCTCGGCGCGGCGGTGATCCTGCTGATCATCAGCGCGTTCACCTTCGTCCTCTTCTACGTCGCGCCCCGCGATCCGGCCCGGGTGGCCTGCGGCAAGGTCTGCACCCCCGAGACGCTGGCGCTGGTACGGCGCAACCTGGGCATCGCGGATCCGCTGCCCGTGCAGTACTGGCACTGGCTCCAGGGGGTGTTCGCCGGCCGGGACTACGCGTCGTTCGGGCACTGCCCGGCGCCCTGCCTCGGCTACTCGTTCCACAACCGCGAACCGGTCCTCGGCACCATCCTCGACCGCTTCCCCACCACCCTGTCGCTCGCCCTCGGCAGCGCCGTCGTCTTCGTGGTGCTGGGCGTCGGGGCGGGCATGCTCGCGGCGGTCCGGCAGGGCAGGGCGCTGGACAAGGTCGCGTCGTCCGCCTCGCTGGTCGGCTCCTCGCTCCAGATCTACATCGTCGGGGTGGTCGCCATGTACTACCTCACCGACCAGTGGCACCTCCTCGGCCGCCCCCAGGACGTCCCGCTCACCCAGGACCCGGCGGGCTGGTTCCGGGGGCTGCTGCTGCCCTGGTTCGTCCTCGCGCTGATCTTCACCGCCAACTACACGCGGATGGCCCGCTCCCAGCTGATCGAGACGCTCGGCGAGGAGTACGTACGGACGGCACGCGCCAAGGGCCTCTCGCGCCGGACGGTCTTCTTCCGCTTCGCCTGGCGGGGCGCGATGGGGCCGATCGTCACCATCTTCGGGCTCGACATCGGGGCCCTGCTCGGCGGCGCCATCATCACCGAGCAGACGTTCGGCCTGCACGGCATCGGCGCGCTCTCCGTCAAGGCGGTCCAGGACAACGACCTGCCGCTGCTGCTCGGGGTGGTGCTCGTCGCGGCGGGGGCGATCGTCGTCTTCAACATCGTCGTCGACGCGGTGTACGCCGTCATCGACCCGCGTGTACGCCTCGCGTAGAAGGGCACCCCATGACCGCCTCCCCCTTCCTTTCCGTCCGCGACCTGCGCGTGCGCTTCGCCACGGAGGACGGCACCCTGCGCGCCGTCGACGGACTCTCCTTCGACGTCGCGCGCGGCAGGACCCTCGGGATCGTCGGCGAGTCGGGCTCCGGCAAGTCCGTCACCGGGCTGGCGGTCCTGGGTCTGCACGACCGTGACCGCGGCCGCACGGCGATCGAGGGGGAGATCCTGCTGGACGGACGCGACCTCCTCACCGCGGGCGAACGCGCACTCGAACGGCTGCGCGGGAACACGATGGCCATGATCTTCCAGGACGCGCTGGCCGCGCTCTCCCCGTACCACACGGTCGGCCGGCAGATCGCGGAGACGTACCGCAAGCACACCGGCGCCTCCCGGAAGGCCGCCCGCGCGCGGGCCGTCGAGATGCTGGGGCGGGTCGGGATCCCGCAGCCGGACGTACGGGCCGACGACTACCCGCACCAGTTCTCCGGCGGGATGCGCCAGCGGGCGATGATCGCGATGGCGCTGGTCTGCGACCCGGCGCTGCTGATCGCGGACGAGCCGACCACCGCGCTGGACGTCACCGTGCAGGCCCAGATCATGGACCTGCTGAAGGACCTCCAGCGGGAGACCGGCACCGCGATCATCTTCATCACCCACGACCTGGGCGTGATCGCCGACATCGCGGACGACGTCCTCGTGATGTACGGCGGCCGGTGCGTGGAGCGCGGCACGAAGCAGGCGGTCCTGCGCACCCCCCAACACCCGTACACCTGGGGCCTGCTCGGCTCCGTACCCAGCCTGGACACCCCCGTGGACGTCCCCCTCGCCCCCATCCCCGGCACCCCGCCCAGCCTCCTCGACCCGCCCGGCGGCTGCCGCTTCCACCCGCGCTGCGCCTTCACCGAACAGGTGGGCGCCACGCTCTGCGCGACCCGGCTGCCGCCGCTGGAACCGGACGCCGGGCACGGGGCGGCCTGTCACCTCACGCCCGCGCAACGGGTCGAGTTCTCCGCGGACTTCGCGGGAGCGGGCCCGGTATGAAACGACCTGCTGGAAAGGACTTCGAACATCCATGAGCGCCCCCACCCCCCTCCTGGAGATCTCCGGACTCGTCAAACACTTCCCGATCACGGGCGGCTTCCCCATCCGGCGTACGGTCGGCGCCGTCCAGGCGGTGGACGGACTCGACTTCACGGTCGCCGAGGGCGAGAGCCTGGGCCTGGTCGGCGAGTCCGGCTGCGGCAAGTCCACGACGGGCCGGCTCATCACCCGGCTCCTCGAACCGACCGGCGGCCGGATCACCTACCGCGGCCAGGACATCACGCACGCCCCGCGCAGGCGGCTGGCACCGGTGCGCCCCGAGATCCAGATGATCTTCCAGGACCCGTACGCCTCGCTCAATCCGCGGCAGACGGTCGGCAGGATCATCGCCGGGCCGATGGAGATCAACGGCATCGACCCGCCGGGCGGCCGGGAGAGACGCGTACGCGAACTCCTCGACACGGTCGGCCTCAACCCCGAGCACTTCAACCGCTTCCCGCACGAGTTCTCCGGCGGCCAGCGCCAGCGCATCGGGGTGGCCAGGGCACTCGCCCCACAGCCGAGGCTGATCGTGGCCGACGAGCCGGTCTCGGCGCTGGACGTCTCGATCCAGGCCCAGGTGGTCAACCTGCTCCAGCAGCTCCAGCGCGAACTGGGCATCGCCTTCGTCTTCATCGCCCACGACCTGGCCGTCGTACGCCACTTCTCGCAGCGCGTGGCGGTGATGTATCTGGGCCGGATCGTGGAGATCGCGGACCGGGACGAGCTGTACGGCGCCCCCCGTCACCCGTACACCAGGGCCCTGCTCTCGGCGGTCCCCGAGATGACGCTCCCGGACGACGACACCCCGCCCCGCACCCGCATCCGCCTGACGGGCGACGTCCCCTCCCCCGTCCAATCCCCATCCGGCTGCCGCTTCCGCACCCGCTGCTGGAAGGCAACGGACGCCTGCGCGACCCGCACACCCCCGCTGACCCGCCAGGACGGCAGCCGGCCCGGCCACCTGACGGCCTGCCACCACCCGGAACCACCGCCGCCCGCCGCCCCCGGGCCGGAGAAGAAGACCCCATAGCGCCCCTCCC
Source organism: Streptomyces sp. NPDC088124 (assembly GCF_040685895.1). NCBI lineage: Bacteria > Bacillati > Actinomycetota > Actinomycetes > Kitasatosporales > Streptomycetaceae > Streptomyces > Streptomyces sp. NPDC088124. The sequence continues at coordinate 22,691 of NZ_JBFBJB010000042.1, forward strand.
CTCCCCCAGCGGGCGCCAGGAGCACCGGTGCTTCGGGACGGGCGTCCTTCAGGAAAGACCCTGGCGGTCGGCTCGCAGTGCGGCGATCAGCCATTCGAACGCGGGCACCTGCGAGGGGCTCGGCGGCCATCCGTTGAGCACGCCCAGCAGCAGCCAGTACCGGTCCACCTTCCTGTCGGTGAAGGTGGCCAGCCGATCGGCCAGCCGGACGCGTTCCGCCACGGACAGGCCGGGGCCGACGATCCGGTGCAGGATCTCCTCGCCCTCGGCCGATCCGGGGGCCACCTGCTCGCGGGCCGCCTGACCGGCGTGGACCGCGACCTTCGCCGGATCGGGCCCCTCCGGCTGCCGTTCCCCCCGGGCACCGGCCAGGGCCATCTCGCGTACCCGCTCCCGGAACGGCTCCTCACCGACCAGCTCGGCCAGCTCCACCCAGGCGTCCACCTGCTCGGGGGTCGGGTCGTCGGGCAGCTGCGCCGGCAGGGACCGCATCGCCTGGGCGATGTGGGCACCGGGCGCGCCGGCATCGACACCGTCGAAGGTCTCGCGGACAAAGTCGTCGATGATCCGCTGCCGCTCGTCGGCGGACATCCGGGCCAGCTCGTGCATCACTCTCATCTCCTTCGCCGTCGTACTGCCACGCCGAGCGACCCGGTCCAGCACCACGCGCCGCACCCGCAACGTACGGATCTCCGCGTCCAGCGCCCGGACATGCGCCCTCGCCACGTCACGCACCGTCGCCTGCCGGTCCAGCACCCGGCGCACCGTGTCCAGGTCCAGTCCCAGCTCCCGCAGGGTGTGGACCAGGACGACGCGGGCGGCGGCCTCGGCGTCGTACATCCTGAAGCCGCCCGCCGTGCGCCCGGACGGCTCCACGACGCCGCAGTCGGACCAGAAGCGGATCGTGCGCACGGAGAGCCCGGTACGCCGGGCGAGTTCGCCGATGGTCAGCATCTCGGTGGGATCGCTCACGAGCCCCACTCTCATCCCTCCAGCAGATGGAGAGTCAAGCTTCATTTTTTTCCGGACTACGCCCGGTCGAGCCCTGGAACAATGCGGGCATGGGTGAGAACGAAAGAGGCAAACGCCTGGCCGAAGCGATCGCACTGCGCGAGCAGGGCGCCCCCGACCAGGCCCGGGAACGGCTCCTGGCCCTGGCCGCCGCCCTTCCCGACGACGCGGAAGTGGCGTACCAGACGGCGTGGGTCCACGACGTCCTGGGCCTGGAGGCCGAAGCGGCCCCCTTCTACGAACGCGCCCTGAGCGACCGTACGACCCTGACGGAGCCGGACCGCCGCGGCGCACTGCTCGGCCTCGGCTCCACGTACCGCGTGCTCGGCCGGTACGCGCAGGCGGTCGACACCCTGCGTGCGGGCGTCGCGGAGTTCCCGGACGACGGCGCGCTGCGGACATTCCTGGCCATGGCCCTGTTCAACACGGAGGAACACCACGAGGCCATGACGCTCCTGCTGAACCTGCTGGCCACGACGAGCGGGGACCCGCACGTACAGCGGTACCGGCGGGCGATCGAGCACTACGCGCGCGACTTGCACGAAACGGTCTGAGGACGGGCCCGGCGAGTAGCAACCCCCGCCCGCACGCCTCGTCGTCCCGTGGCGCCCGCACACCGGGCCGTCCGGAGATGGGCGACCAGCGGTCCGCCCCCAGCTCCCGGACCTGATACGAGTAGTTGGGCTGTGTTGAGTGTCTGTGCTGCGACCGGGATGGTTCACCGTGATCGGAAGCCGGCTCGCGGGACGAGCGCACACGAAACGGCTGGTATTACTGGGGCATGCAGGAAGAGATTGCACGCTCCGCGATCGACACGTTCATCTCCGCGTTCAACGCCTCGGACGACAGCTATGTGACCGCCCTGCTCTCCCAGGCTCTGACCTCAGACGTGGTCTTCTGGGGGCCGTTGGGTCGCAGCGAAGGAATCGCGGCGGTCGAGCGGTTCGTGCTGGACATCCGGCGCCACCCGGCGGGTACCGGCACGATGGTGCGCTGCTCGGCGGTGGACATGCCTGACGAGTGGGCCCGGTACCAGTGGGTCTTCACCACGCCGGATGGAGGTCCCCGGCTGGCGGGAACGGACGTCGTCCATCTGCGGCGGAGCCTCATCGACCAGGTCATCGTCTTTGCGGGGGAGATCGAACCGTCCGCCTCCTGAGCCATCCTTCTGTCGCTGCCCGCGGTCAGCCGATGCGCTGCCGCACTTCGTCACGTATCTCGTGGACCTTCTGCGCCGTGGCGTCGAGGTCGACGGATTCAGGGTCTCGCGTGGCATCCTCGGAGCCGAAGAACGCGACGTAGGCAGCGGTGTTCTCGTCACCCCACGCACATACGGGGACAGTGGAGGTCGTGCCCTCGTCGTCGGAGAGCATGACCGTGCAGTGCAGATCGATGTCCGACCCTTCCGGCGTGATGATCTCCGGCGGGCTGGGCTCGCTCATCCCGTCCGCCTCCCTCATGCCACTCAACAGGCTCTCCCGCTCCTTCGACGGGTTCTTGAACTGCCCGTACGTTCCCGCGAGAACGAGCCCGCTCTGCGCATCCGTAGCGGTGCCCGTGTAGGAACCCAGGATTCCCTTCGTATAGCGTGAATCCGGCCCGTCGCCGTAACCTTCCTGCTCCAACTGGTCGTTCGTTTCGGCGGTTCCGTCCTCGACCAGCGTGTATCCGTCACTCAGGAGCGCCTTCGGAACGGTGAGCCGGTACGTGGCCGCCGGGAATGCGTCCGAGGAACGTCCTGAGGAAGCGCTACCCCGATTACCGAGGTAGGAGAGGACGAGGAGTCCCACGACCGACGCCCCGACGATGCCGAGGATCAGCCCGGGCCGGTTCTTGCGCGGGGGCGGCCCCGGCGGGAACTGCCCCCAGGGCGCCTGGCCGACGTACGGCGGAGGTGGCTGCTGGTACTGGTACTGCCCGGGCGGATACGGGTGAGAGGCGTACGGGTTGGGCTGCTGCGGGGGTCCGTACGGGCCCGGGGACTGGTGGGGCGGCGGTGGCATGGTCATGATCGCGAATCCTACGCACGCGGCAGATGCACGCCGTGCCACCCGCTCCACCCGAGTCAGCCGATCACGTCGATATCCGCGTGCGCGCGATGCGTTCGCCCACGGCCGCCGGCAGCGGATACTCACGCTCTTCTGGCAGCAGGGCAGCCACTTCCGCCTGGTCCCCCGCACGAACCGCCCGGTGAATGTCGCCGACCATGCCGGTGATGTCGGTCATGCCGACGATCCAGTCGTCCAGATACCTCTCGACCGCTTCCCCCGACAGGCCGACCTGAATGGCGCGCCGGGACAGCGGATTCAGCCCGGTATCGCGGTCCGGGTCCCACTGCACCCGGACCGGACTCGACTCCAACTCCGCCCGCCACTCGACCTCGTCACGAAACCGGGTCCGGTCGAAATGACTGAGGCACGCATGGGAAAGAGCCCACTCGAAGCCTTCCCTCGTGATCTGGATGGACAGGACCCGCTCCTGATCCGGCTTCATGGCCCAGCCCGAGCGATACATCATCCAGAGAAACGAGGGCTTGATCCACGTCATCCGGGTGCGCTTGAACGGATCCACAAATGTTCCGGCGGCCACTGCGGGATCGGCAATCCTCGCCGGGTAGGCCTGATACACGGTGATGGTGTCGTCCGTGAAAACCGCGCGAACTTTCTCATTCATACGGATACCTCTTCCGCCCAAGTCTCCGGACGCCTGATGATCGGCCCCTCAACCTCACGTGCACCGCACATGTACAGGAGCCACCGCAATTCCTCCCACGCGAAGAATGATTCACCCCACGCGTCAACCCACAGCCTCAGCCGACCATCCGACAGGGATGTCAGATCCCACCACGCCCACCCCCGCACCTCCGCTTCCGGATGAAATCGGTACAGCCAGTCCCGCAAACCCCAGGGCCGCTCTCCGATCTTCTCCGAGTAGCGCAAGGCGCCCACCCGGGCGAAAACCTCGACGTGACCATTACCTCCGAGAGACACAGCCCTGAACCAGGCCGGTATCGTATCGACGGGGAAGTCATCGTCCTCGAACTCCTCCGACATCGCTAGCGCCAAGACCGCACCCAGGACAGCCCGAAGCCGGGTCGCATACTCGATAGCAGGCACCTCGATCACCACATCGATGTGCGAGAGGACCGGGGGAGCTGACGAAAATTCTGGACGTTCGAATACACGAGACCTCTCCGACTGGAGATCTTCAATTTCGTGCAGCACTTTCACCATCATCCGATCGGGCCTTCAGCCGTCGAGCCAACTCAAAGGATCCTCTTCCTGGGTATCAGTGAGCGTCGTAACCGAAACAGGAATCGCCAGGGATGCCAGCCTACCGATCACCCAGGACGAAAGAATCAATTGCGATCCAGTTCTCACCGATCCCGTAATGGCCACCTGAACCGCATGGCCAGCTTCGAGAAGGCTCTCCACCCCGCTCAAGCGAGGCTTGAATTGGGCCACCATCGCGATGACTTTAGACTCCAAGTCGTCGCTGAAATTTTCGCCGTAAGTGTACGCCCACCAATCCGGCCCCGAAGTAACGACAACACCACGCTCCGACGGAACAACATCAACGCCCAGAAAATCACAGACAGCGGAGACATCAATGGATTTTTTCATCACAGCAAGTGAGACATTCACCGAGCCCCAGGCATCGACCACAGCCACGACACGCCCTTACCGAGCCAACTATCGCTCATTAATATTAGGAATGATTTTCACCGCCGTTTGCAGGCGGGAAATCCTCGCCATTTCGTCTCCGGAGAAGACAATCTGGGAATCATTTCCAGCAAACCCCGACACGATGATAGTCGTTTCGCAGCCTTCAGCTCTCAACATTTCCAGAACCCGGGCACACCCCTCAGCCGCCCGAAGAATCACATCAAGCTGCTCCGAGAAGATTCTGGTCGTACGCTCGTCGCACTGCAGACGCCACTGCCCATCGGCGTCCCCTCCGGGATCCCAACGATCAACCCCGGGCAGTCGCACGGCCGAGGGCTGCAGCCCCAGGCGCGCCGTGACCGAATCAGGATCAAGATCATCCTTCTTGACGACAAGAGTTACGTCCGTCAACGTCCACGACTCCCCCAACTGCCGAGCACCATTCATTAAAACTCCACCCGGTCCCCTCTTCCGTTTACCGCACTACTGCTTGAACTCGCGACAGGCCGCCCAATGCACGTTCCCCATGTCAGATTCCAGGAGATCGGAAAGCATAGTCCGTTTGGGAACCGTTGTAGAATTCTCGTAAACGGTGAACCCGCCCGGCCCCTTCGCCTCGGGAGGAGCCAGAGTGTAGTTCGGTATTCTATCCCCTGAGGCAAATCTCTCCACCGCCTGCCCCGGATAGGACCCTCCTTCCACCGCAACCCCGTTGAGTCCGGGAATCCTTTCACCATGCGAAACATAGAATGAGATGCTTGTGCCTGGAGGAACAACCACCTCGCCCGCTCCGACTTCAATGTAACCATGACCGGCCAATACGGTCTCACCATCCGGCCGCCCACCTTTGAGAACTCGACTTGCATAGTAATGCCCGTCGCTATCGGCCCACGTTCTCGGCGACACCTCCGGCGAACTCTCGACGACTGCACGCTTCACATCCTCGAACGCCGGTAATTCCGCACCCGACCCTCTGCTCGCCAGATTATCGAACGGGCTTCCAGCGCTGCCTGTCGGGCCATTCTTGAGACCATCTCTCATACCCTCGCCAGCCGCGCTCCTGATGCCGCCGGCCCCCCGCCCCGCGCCCTTCGTGCCGATCAGCTCGGGCACGAGCCGGCCGAGGAACTCGCTGGGGTCCTTCTTCGCCGAGACCCAGGCGTCCTTCAGCGCCTGGTCGGGGTCGGCGCCCACCGCGACCAGGCCCGCCAGCGTCATGTTGACGCCCTTGTAGTACTCGGCCGGGTGCGTGATGTTGTACGCGTCCATCGGGTTGACCGAGCGGACGAAGTTGGTGATACCGACCGTGCCCTTGACGATGCCGCCGCCGAAGTGGCTCATCTCCGTCGACTGGCTCACGGAGAAGTCGACCAGACCGAGCTTCGCCCGCTCCGTCGCCGAAGGCATCGCCGGCGCGTGGGCCAGCGCCGCCGCGATCGCCTTCCGTGCCGTTTCGGCCGCTTCGTCGCGCTGACGGCGGGCCTCGGTCAGGATCTCCCGCGCCCGTACCCGCCGCGCCTCACCCGGATCGGTGAACTCGCCCGGATCCGGGAGCGGATCGGGGCCGTTCCTGGCGGCGTTGTAGGCGTCGACCTTCTTGTTGTACGCGGCCACCGCCGCCTTCGAGGCCGCCTCGCCCTCCTCGTAACGGGCGATCGCCTCCGTGGCCTGGGCCTGCGCCCAGGTGACCGTCGTCGCGTATGTCTTCAGCGCCCCCGCCGCGTCCCCGAAGGAGTCCGCGGCGCGCAGCCAGTCCCCGCCGAGCGGTGCGAACTTCTCGCGGAACGCGTCGGCCGCCGCGCCCTTCCAGTGGCTGGAGTCCAGGTTCTTCATGCCCCGGCCCACGAGCTCGAACGCGTCCTGGAAGTCCGTGAGGTTCCGCGCGCTCGCGTTGATCCTGGCCGTGCTGCCGTGGATCAGCTCGTCGGCCTCCTCGCTCTGGCCGAGCTGCCGCTCCCCCACCCTCGCGCCCAGCGAGGACGCGGCGCTGTCGCCCCAGTCCTCGACCTGGTCCGCCAGGCCCTCGGCGCCCGCGTACTCCAGACCGGCGCCGGCCTGGTCCGTCGCCCAGTCGACGCCCTCGCCGAGCTTACGCTTGCCGGCCTCCCAGCCGGCCTCCAGCTTTCCGAGACCCTTGTCCGCCAGCTCGCCCCAGTCGGTCACCGGCCGTCCCCTCCGTCAGCAGAGCCGCTGTTCGGCCCGTACCGCTCCTCCGCCTGCTGGAGGGCCGCCTCCGAGGGGCTGAAGGTGTCGCGGAACCTCTCCTCCATGGGCTCGTTCAGTTCCGGGCTCACGAGGCCCTTCTCCTGGAGGTCCTTCAGCGCCCCGCGCTCCGCCACGTACAGGGTGTCGCCCCAGGTCTGCTTCACCTCGCCGTGCGCCTGCTCGAACGACTCGGCGCTGTAGTCCGCGCCGTCGTACGCCGACTGTGAGCGGATCTCGTCCCAGCTCTTGCCCTGGACCTCTTCCTCACTGAGGTGCGGGTTCCCGTTCACCGCGTTCACCGCGATCTTGAACGTGCCCTTGACGTACTGCTCCTGCTCGTGGAACGCCCCGGCCGACAGCCCCACGCCGGAGGCGAAGTTGTTCCCCCGCCACATCAGCGCCCGTACGCCCCACTCCCAGCGCTCGCAGAACGTGTCGAACTGCGCGGCCAGCCCCTCGTGTCCCAGCTCCAGCCCGGTCAGGGCGAGTTCCGCGAAGCCGCGGCCCGCGGTCGCCTCGCCGATCGCGCCGAGGTCCTTCAGTTCGCCGTGCGCCTTGTCGATGCCCTGCGCTATCAGGGCCAGCGCCTCGTCCGGGGCGTCGAGGTCCGGGGCGTCCCCGCCGCTCACCGTGTTCCCCCCGCCGCCGCTCCCCTGGCGTCCGGATCCACGACCGCCGTCTCCGGGACCACCCCGGCCACCGGCGGAAAGAGCGTCCCGTCGGGGCTGCCCGCGTCCAGGGCCACGCCCGCCGGTACGCCGAGCAGCGGCACCATCACGTCCAGCAGGCGCGCGCCCAGCACCGTACGGTACGGCCACTCCCGCGCCGCGTCCCCGCGCGCGAGTGCGAACCGGGCCAGCGCGGCCTCGTCCGAGAAGGCGCAGATCCACCGGACGCCGCCCTGCTCCGCCGTCCAGAGGCCGCCCCGGCCGTCGTCGGGGACGAGCACCGCCGTACGCCGGAATTCCCCCAGCAACGCCGCGAACTCCGCTCTCGCCGCCTCGATCCGGTCGGCCGGGGACGCCGCGGGGGGCGGCGGAGGGACCGGTCCCGGGCGGCTTCCGCCCGGCTCGGAGCGGGCCAGATCCGCCAGGCGCAGGGGGCGTTCCCGCCCTGGTGAACCGTTCCCGCTCGTGGTCATGAGCCGGATTCTGTCGTGATCGTATTACCTAACGCAACGCCGAAAGAGCGGACCGCGAACGCGGCAGGGCCCGGAACCGTCCGTACGGTTCCGGGCCCTGCTCACCAGAGGCACGCGTCAGGCCGCGTGGACCACGTCCTTCTCCTCCGCGAAGTGGCACGCCGACTCGTGCGCGGCCTCGGCGTCCGAGTCCTTGAAGCGCTCCGGGACGGCGAGCAGCGGCACCTCCTCCGCGCACCGGTCCTGCGCCTTCCAGCAGCGGGTGCGGAAGCGGCAGCCGGACGGCGGGTTGGCCGGGGAGGGGACGTCTCCGGAGAGGATGATCCGCTCGCGGCCCTCGCGGGCCTCCGGGTCGGGGACCGGGACCGCCGACAGCAGCGCCTGGGTGTAGGGGTGCGTGGGGTGGTCGTAGATCTGCGTGTCCGTACCGATCTCGGCCATCTTGCCGAGGTACATGACGCCCACCCGGTCGGAGATGTGCCGGACGATCGACAGGTCGTGCGCGATGAAGATGTACGAGAGGTTGAACTCGTTCTGGAGCTTCTCCATCAGGTTGATGACCTGCGCCTGCACGGAGACGTCCAGCGCCGAGACCGGCTCGTCGCAGATGATGACCTCGGGGTTGAGCGCGAGGCCGCGGGCGATGCCGATGCGCTGGCGCTGACCGCCCGAGAACTGGTGCGGGTAACGGTTGATGTACTCCGGGTTGAGCCCCACCACATCCAGCAGTTCCTGGACCCGGCGCCGCCGGTCGCCCTTCGGTGCCACCTCGGGGTGGATGTCGAACGGCTCCCCGATGATGTCGCCGACCGTCATACGGGGGTTGAGCGAGGTGTACGGGTCCTGGAACACCATCTGGATGTTCCGCCGCACCGCCTTCAGCGCCCGCCCCGACAGCTTCGTGATGTCCTGGCCCTTGAAGAAGACCTCGCCCGCGGTGGCCGTCTCCAGCATCATCAGCAGCTTGGCGACGGTGGACTTGCCACAGCCGGACTCGCCGACGATGCCCAGCGTCTCGCCCTGGTACAGGTCGAACGAGATGCCGTCGACGGCCTTGACCGCGCCGACCTGCCGCTTGAAGAGGATGCCCTGGGTCAGCGGGAAGTGCTTGACGAGGTTGCGGACCTGGAGGATCGGCTCGCCGCGCTCGACGGGCGCCTCGATCGCGGCGACGGAGGCCGACTCGCTCGCCGCGTCGACCACGTCCACCTCGGTGACGTTCGGGGTGGTGTCCACCGCGTCCACGGCCTCGTCTCGTTTCGCCGGCTCAGCCATGGATCGTCTCCTTCCAGAAGTGGCACGCACTGCCGCGGCCCGGCAGCTCGCCGCCGTCCCGCTCGGTCACCCGCACCAGCGGCGGGACCTCCGTACGGCAGATGTCCTGCGCCGAGGGGCAGCGCGGGTTGAAGGCGCAACCGCCGGGGATCTTCAGCAGGTTGGGGGGCAGGCCCTTGATCGCGTACAGCTCCTGGCCCTTCTGGTCCAGGCGCGGGATCGAGTCCAGCAGACCCCTGGTGTACGGATGCGCCGGACGCTGGTAGATCTCGTGCACCGGGGCCGTCTCCACGATCCGGCCCGCGTACATCACCGCGATCTTGTCCGCCACGTCGGCGACGACGCCGAGGTCGTGGGTGATCAGGATCAGGCCCATGTTGAACTCGCGCTGCAACTCGGCCAGCAGATCCATCACCTGCGCCTGGACCGTCACGTCGAGCGCCGTCGTCGGCTCGTCCGCGATGATCAGATCCGGCTCCAGCGCCAGCGCCATCGCGATCATGATCCGCTGACGCATACCCCCGGAGAACTGGTGCGGGTAGTCGTTCACCCGGTCCTTCGCCGCCGGGATACGCACCCGGTCCATCAGCTCGATGGACTTGGCCTTGGCCTCCTTCTTGGAGAGGCCCTGGTGCACCCGGAACATCTCGCCGAGCTGGTAGCCGACGGAGAGCACGGGGTTGAGCGACGAGAGCGCGTCCTGGAAGATCATCGCGATCTTCCGGCCGCGGATCTTGCGCCGCTCGTCGTTGCTCATCTTGAGCATGTCCTGGCCCCGGAAGAGGATCTCTCCCTTGGGGATGCGGCCCGGAGGCATGTCGAGGATGCCCATGATCGCCTGCGCGGTCACGGACTTGCCCGAGCCCGACTCGCCCAGCACGGCGAGGGTCTCCCCGGCGGCGACGCTGTAGTTGACCCCGTTGACCGCCTTGGCCACGCCGTCCCGGGTGTGGAACTCCACATGCAGGTCACGGACTTCCAGCAGCATGCCGCCGTCGCCGCCGGAGGCATCCGGAGCGGACCGGTCCGCTGTCTTCTCGATGATGGTCATGTACGCCTCCCTCAGCGCAGCTTGGGGTCGAGGGCGTTGCGTACCGCATCGCCGAGCATGATGAACGCCAGAACGGTGATCGAGACCATGACCGACGGGATGATCAGGACGAACGCGGCGTTACGGAGCTGTTCCTGGCCCGAGGAGATGTCGACACCCCACGAGACGGTCGGCTCGGCGAGGCCGATACCCAGGAAGGACAGGGTGGCCTCGGCGGAGATGTAGCCGCCGAGCGCGATGGTGGCGACGACGATCACCGGGGCGATCGCGTTGGGCAGGATGTGCCGCAGCAGGATCCGGGTGGTCGAGGCGCCGAGCGCCTTGGCCGCCATCACGTAGTCCGCCTGCTTGACGGTGAGCACCGAGCCGCGGGCGACACGGGCGATCTGGGTCCAGCCGAGGAAGGCGAGGGCCAGGATCACGACGTACACGTGACGCTCCTCGAACGAGGTCAGGACGACCATCGCGCCGAGGATGAAGGGCACGCCGAAGAAGATGTCGGTGACCCGGGAGAGCAGCGTGTCGATCCAGCCGCCGAAGTACCCGGCGAGCATGCCGACGACCGTGCCGAGCACGGTGACGAGCGCGGTGACGGCGAGGGCGACGGTGATGGAGGCGCGGGCCCCGTAGATCACGCGTGCGTAGACCGAGCGGCCCTGGATGTCGTAACCGAACCAGTCCTCCTTGAAGAAGTGGCTCCAGTTCGGCTTCTGCAGGTAGTGGTTGGCGAGATCCGCGTACCGCGGGTCCGCCCCGGTGAACAGCCCGGGGAAGATCGCCATCACCAGCAGCACCACGATCAGCACGGCGGAGATGAGGAAGAGCGGGTTGCGCCGCAGGTCGTTCCAGGCGTCCGACCACAGGCTGCGGGGCTTGCCCAGCGAGCCGTCGGCGGGCGCCGCCGGGCCCTCGGCCAGCGCCTCGGCCGGTTTCACCCCACCGGTGTCCTTGGTGGTGTCCTTGAGTGCCTCAGGCATAACGGATCCTCGGGTCCAGGACCGCGTAAAGCAGGTCGACGAGCAGGCTGGCGACGAGATACACGACCACGATCAGGGTCACGATGCCCACGACCGTGGCGCCCTCCCGGTGCCTGAGCGCGTCGAAGATGGCGTTCCCGACACCCTTGACGTTGAAGATGCCCTCGGTCACGACCGCGCCGCCCAGCAGGGAGCCCAGGTCGGTCCCGAGGAAGGTGACCACCGGGATCATGGAGTTGCGCATCAGGTGCACGACGACGATACGACGGCGCGGCAGCCCCTTGGCGACCGCGGTGCGCATGTAGTCGGAGCGGAGGTTCTCCGCGATCGAGGTACGGGTGAGCCGTGCCACGTACGCCAGGGAGAGCGAGGCGAGTACCACGGCGGGCAGGAACAGTTCGTCCCAGCTCGCTTCCCCGCTCACGTTCGGGTCCACCCAGCCGAGCTGGAAGGCGAAGAAGTACTGGCCGAGGAAGCCGAGAACGAAGGACGGAACGGAGATGAGCAGAAGGGTCAGGATGAGCAGCCCGCGGTCCCGGAGGGTGTCGGCCTTCAGACCGGCGAAGACCCCCATCGAGATACCGACGAGAACGGTGAAGGCGAAGGCGAACAGGGCCAAGCGGACCGTGATCGGGAACGCCTCGGAGATGATGTCGGCGACCGGTCGCCCGCTGGCGATCTGCGTGCCGAAGTCACCCTGGAACAGGCCGGTCAGATAGTTCCAGTACTGGTGCCAGAGCGGCAGATCGAGCCCGAGATCCTTCTTCATCGCAGCGATCTGCGAGGGATCGGAGGTCTGCTCACCGGCGAGCGCGCGCACGGGGTCACCGGGCAGCGCGAACATCATGGAGAAGACCAGCAGGGTTGACCCGATGAACACCGGGATCATCTGGAGCAGTCGCCGCGCGACGTAACGCCCCATGTTTGCCTCCGAATGAAATAACTTCAGCCCCGAAGGCCGCTCCCCGTGCGATGAAGGGGAGCGGCCTCGGGACCACCGCCGTCGGGGCGGCTTCTGGCCGAGTGGGGGGGATGGCCCTCGGGCCGTGGCGCGACCTACTTGGTGGTGACCTCGGTGAGCTCGTAGTCACCGTGGAAGTCGACGTTCACGTTGTCCACGGACTTGGAGTAGCCGCCGTTGGCCTTGTACTCCCACAGCGGGATCGCCGGCATCTTCTCCAGGACCAGCTTCTCGGCGTCCTGGTAGGCCGCGAGCGACTCCTCCAGGGTCTTCGCGTTGTCGCCCTTCTTGAAGGCCTCGTCGACGGCCTTGTCCGAGAACCGGCCGTTGTTCGCCTCGGCGGTGGTGCCGTACAGCTCCCGCATGAAGTTGACGTTCAGCGGGTAGTCGGCGACCCAGCCACCGCGGTAGGCGGACTTGACCTGGTTGTTGTCGCGCGCCTCCAGGTCGGTCTGGAAGTCCGGCTTGGCGTCCGGGACGCAGTCCACACCGGTGGAGTTACGGATCGACTCGCAGACCGCGGTCACCCACTCCTTGTGGCCACCGTCGGCGTTGTACTGGATCCACATCTTGTTGCCCGGCACGCCGCCGCCCTCGGTGACCAGCTTCTTGGCCTCCGCGGGGTTGAACTTGAAGACGTCGGTGCCCAGGTCCTGGTTACCGGCGACACCCGGCGGGGTGAAGCTGGTGGCCGGCTTGCGGGTGCCGTTGAGGACCGTCTTGGTGATCGTGTCGCGGTCGATGCCCATCGACAGACCCTGGATGACCTTGGGGTCGATGCCCTTGAAGGTCTTGGAGTAGAACGCCGGCACGATGGACTGCATGGCCGCGTACGGCTGGTCGACCGCGCGGTCGCCGAGGTCCTGCTTGTACTTCGGCAGGTCCTTCGGGCCGACCTGCTTGACCAGGTCCAGGTTGCCGGAGAGCAGGTCCTGGTACGCGGCCTCGACGGTCGCGTAGTTCTTGAAGAGGATGCCCTTGTTCTTGGCCTTGTTCGGACCCTTGTAGTCCGGGTTGGCCTTGACCTGGATGAGCTTCTTGTGGTCCCACTTCTCGAAGATGTAGGGACCGTTGCCCACCGGGGCCTGGCCGAACGCCTTGGTGTCCTTGTAGAAGACCTCGGGCAGCGGCGCGAAGGTCGCGTAACCGAGCTTGTACTCGAAGTACGGCACCGGCTTCGAGAGCTCGATGGTGAAGGTGGTGTCGTCGACGACCTTCAGGCCCGACATCGTGTCGGACTTCGGGTCACCCTTCTCCGGGTGGACGTCCGCGTAACCGGCGACGTCCTCCCACCAGAAGGCGTTCTGCTGGTTGTTCTTGATGTTGGCGTACCAGTTCCACGCCTTGACGTACGACTCGGCGGTGACCGGCGTGCCGTCGTGGAACTTCCAGTCGGGCTTGAGCTTGACCGTCCACGTCTTGGAGTCGGTCGTCTTGATCGACTCGGCGTTCGTGTAGACGATCTGACCCTTGGAGTCGAAGTCGACCAGCTGGGTGAAGACGGACTGGATGACGTAGCTGCCGACGGACTCGTTGGTGTCTGCCGGGATCAGCGGCTTCTGCGGCTCGCCGTTGTCGATGGAGATGTAGCCCGCGGGCTTGCCCTTCTCCTTCGAAGCAGAGTCGTTGCTGTCGTCGCTTCCGCCGCCGCAAGCCGTCGCCGACAGGGCGACGACAATCGCGCCCACTACCCACTTGGCGCTCTTGGCACCGCGCATGGGTTCCTCCTCATGAGTCCACTAGTCACTACGAGAAGGGCACTGTCTACGCGCGCTGACACCCCTGACAGCGGGCTTGTCGGCAGTACCCCAAGTGTGCTCGTGAGTCGGCGCTCCCCATCGCGCATGACCCATTGACCCGAGCTCAACGGAGCCAACTATTGAGTACGACTGACCTGTAAACCACACTTAAAGGGTCTCGTTTTGACAACATCGACCGACCCCGGTGGCCCGAAATCCGGACAAACAAGAACAGACAGACAGGCCCGAAACGGACCGTTAACACATGTTCCGGAGAGGGCGCTCCGATATCCGGACGTTTTGGTCGAGCCGAAAAGTGCCCCCGGGGCGGAAATCGAATTGACGAACGGCCCGCCCCACCGCGCTTCCGCGGGGGGCGGGCCGTCGTCCTGCGTACGGGCTCTGGTCCTGATGACGTACCGGATCAGGACCGCGCGTACCGGATCAGGACCGCGCGTCAGCCGTAGGTCGTGCTTGAGGTCGTGCTTGTCGGCCGTCGGTGGTGCTCACCGGCTGCCGGCTCGGCCGTATTCGCCTGCCGCCGGCCGTCAGCCGCCGTCAGCCGTGCTTGGCGCGCGAGGCGGTACGGCCGCGCTGCTTCTGGTCCAGGACGACCTTGCGGATACGGACCGTCTCCGGGGTCACCTCGATGCACTCGTCGTCGCGGCAGAACTCCAGGGACTGCTCCAGCGACAGCTTCCGCGCCGGCACCACGTTCTCCGTGGTGTCCGCGGAGGCGGCACGCATGTTGGTGAGCTTCTTCTCCTTGGTGATGTTCACGTCCATGTCGTCGGCGCGCGAGTTCTCGCCGATGATCATGCCCTCGTACACCTCGGTGCCGGCCTCCGTGAAGATGACACCGCGCTCCTGGAGGTTGACCATCGCGAACGGCGTCACCGAGCCCGAGCGGTCGGCGACCAGCGAGCCGTTGTGCCGGGTGCGCAGCTCGCCGAACCACGGCTCGTGGCCCTCGAAGATGGAGTGGGCGATGCCGGTGCCGCGGGTCTGGGTGAGGAACTCCGTACGGAAGCCGATGAGCCCGCGGGAGGGCACGATCCACTCCATGCGGATCCACCCCGAGCCGTGGTTCGTCATCGTCTCCATACGGCCCTTGCGGGTCGCCATGAGCTGGGTGATGGCGCCGAGGTGCTCCTCGGGGGAGTCGATCGTCATCCGCTCGATCGGCTCGTGCGTCTTGCCGTCGACCTGCTTGGTGACGACCTCCGGCTTGCCGACGGTCAGCTCGAAGCCCTCGCGGCGCATCTGCTCGACGAGGATGGCCAGCGCCAGTTCACCGCGGCCCTGCACCTCCCAGGCGTCGGGGCGCTCGGTGTCCAGCACGCGCAGCGAGACGTTACCGATCAGCTCGCGGTCCAGCCGGTCCTTGACCTGGCGGGCCGTGACCTTGTGGCCCTTGCCGCCCTTGCCGACCAGCGGCGAGGTGTTGGTGCCGATGGTCATCGAGATCGCGGGCTCGTCGACCGTGATCAGCGGCAGCGCGATCGGGTTCTCGGGGTCGGCCAGGGTCTCGCCGATCATGATGTCCGGGATACCGGCGATGGCGCAGATGTCGCCGGGGCCCGCCTTCTCGGCGGGCTTGCGGGTCAGCGCCTCCGTCATCAGCAGCTCGGTGATGCGAACGTTGGACATCGTGCCGTCACGCTTGATCCACGTGACGGTCTGGCCCTTCTTCAGCTCACCCTGCTCGACGCGGCAGAGCGCGATACGGCCAAGGAAGTTGTCGGCGTCCAGGTTGGTGACATGGGCCTGGAGCGGCGCGGCCTCGTCGTACTCGGGGGCCGGGACATGGGCGAGGATCGTGGAGAAGAACGGCTCCAGGTTCTCGCTGTCGGCCGGGACCGTACCGTCCTCGGGCTTGGTCAGCGAGGCGACGCCGTCCCGCGCGCAGGCGTAGACGATCGGGAACTCGATCTGCTCCTCGGTCGCGTCCAGGTCCAGGAAGAGGTCGTACGTCTCGTCGACGACCTCGGCGATCCGGGAGTCCGGGCGGTCCGTCTTGTTGATGCAGAGGATGACGGGCATCTTCGCCTGGAGGGCCTTGCGGAGCACGAAGCGCGTCTGCGGGAGCGGGCCCTCCGACGCGTCGACGAGCAGCACGACGGCGTCGACCATCGACAGACCACGCTCGACCTCGCCACCGAAGTCGGCGTGGCCGGGGGTGTCGATGATGTTGATCGTGATGGGGTCGCCACCCGACTTCGGGTGGTACTTCACCGCCGTGTTCTTGGCGAGGATCGTGATGCCCTTCTCACGCTCCAGGTCGTTCGAGTCCATCATCCGGTCGTCGAGGTGCTCGGCGGCGTGCGCGGCGAAGGCGCCGGCCTGCTTCAGCATGGCGTCGACCAGAGTGGTCTTGCCATGGTCGACGTGGGCGACGATGGCGACGTTACGGATGTCGTGGCGCGTGGGCATGCTGGCTGGCGCTTCTCTCGATCGTGGGTGCGGCGTTGTTTTCCTCGTACGCCCGCCGGGCGGACACGCCACGGCTCTTCCATCGTACGGGGCCAAGGCGTATGGGGCTTCCCGGCCCGATCGGAGAGGCCTGAATCACGGTGGTGCGGGATGTTGAGCGGGGTCTGCGGGGGTGTGAGCGGGGCCCCCGCGGGGGTGCTCGCGAGGTCTGCGCAGGGGATACGGAGGGGTGGGGCGGAGCTACGGAGGGTGGAGAAGCCCGGGTCGGGGACGGGAACGAGCTTGCCCGCCGGGGTGGCCGGCGGGCAAGTGAATTGATGGGTTTCTGAGCTTACGAAACGGCGCTGACCTGGTGCTTCTCCGCTGTTTGGGCGCCGCCTGCCGTTACCTTTCACCGGATTCCGGGCCGGGTCCCGCGGCGGATCCCGCGCCGGGTCCCACGCCGGCTTCCGGGCCGGGTCCCGCGCCGCCTTCCGGCGGGACCTACTTCTTCTTGCCGCCGTCCGGTCCGGAGGCCCCGGGCTCCTCCCACCCGACGTCCTCGTAGCGCGGGGCGGCGAAGCCGAAGGCGCCGGCGTTCACCAGCCCCGGCTTGACGGCCACGAGCTGGGGGCGCTGGTAGAGGGGGATGGAGCCGGCCGCTGCCCAGATCCGGGCGTCGGCCTGCCGTACGAGATCACGGGACTTGTCCTCGTCCAGCTCCGCGGCGGCGCGGTTGAAGAGCTGGTCGATGTGGTCCGTGCCGACCCGGGTGTAGTTCTGCTCCACCAGCAGCGATCCGTCACTGGCGGGCACGGGCTTGGCGTAGATCGGCCGGCCGTCGGTGGCCGGGTAGGGGCTGGCGGGCCAGGAGTAGAGCGCCAGGTCGTAGTCGCCGGAGGCGATGTGGTCCTTGAAGTAGCTGTCGTCGGCGACCTTGGTGATCTCCGTGCTGATCCCGACGCGGTCGAGCATCCGCGCGATCCGCTCGCCGACGGCGCGCAGCGACTCGGTGCCCTCGCCCGCGGGAAGGACGAAGCGGAGAGTGAGGGGCTTGCCGTCCTTGCCGAGCGGGCCGCCCATCGGGACGGGGGAGGCGGAGGGGGAGGCGGAGGCCGCGGGGGCCGCCGTGCCGCGCGGGGCGTAGGCGCCCGCCATGCCGCCCGGCCGGTCCTGGCTGTCCTGGGCGGCCTGCACCGCCTGCCGCGCGGTGCCGGTGTCGTCGACGGCCGCGGCCTGGAGCAGCAGCACCGTGCCCTGGAAGGCGGCGGCGGGCGCGGGCGCGAGGATGTGGGTGGCGGACTCGGGGCGGGGCGCCCGGTGCCCCGGCTTCCCGTGTCCCGGCTTCCCGTCGTCGCCGACGATGTACGTGCCCTCGTCGGTGGCGGCGTCGTCGGCCGCCTCGCGCTTCCTCTTCTCGGCCGCCGCCTCGGCTTCCTGGTCGCCTTCCTGATCACTTTCCCGGCCGGCCTCGGGTCCGGCGCCCTGGGCCGCGCCCTGCTCGGCGCGCTGCTCGGAGCGCTTCTCGTCGGTCGTCGACTCGTCGGACGTGCCCGAGGACTCGCCGTCCTCGTCGTTCTCGCCCGCGGACTTCTTCCGCTGGCCCGCGCTGCCCGCCTTCGTACCGTCCGGCTTCTTCACGGCGCCGGCGGGCGTCCATCCCGCGTCGGCCAGCAGGGCCAGCGCCTCGTGCGTGTCCTGCTTGCCGAGCGCGCGGCTGCCGTCCGCGTACGCCTGCTGCCCGGCCAGTGCGAGATGGCTGCCCGGCGGCTCGGCCGGCAGGTCGAGCGGTTTGAGTACGGTCTGGGCCAGCTCCTTGCGGTCGAGCGCGCGGGCGACGGCGCGCCGTACCCGGTCGTCCGCGAGCGGTCCCGACTCACCGTTCAGGGCGAGCTGTGTGTAGGCGGGCTCCAGCGACTTGCGGACGACGATCCCGCTCAGCCCGCGCTGTTCCTCCGCGTACCGGCGGACGGCCTCCGCGTTCTCCTTCCTGGCCTCCCGCGCCAGCTCCGCCTTCTCGTCGTCGGAGCCGTGGGCCAGCGCCCAGGAGCGGAGTGCGGAGGCCGGGGTGATCTCGGCCCCGGGGCCGTGGGTGAGCGGCTCGCTGCCGGCCGCCTTCTCCTTGATCGCCAGGGCGATACGATTCGCCTGGCCGCTGTCGATCTCCGCGAGATCGAGCTTCCCCGCGGCGAGTTCGGCGGCCCGCTTGTCGCGCGGCACGGCGCTCAGCACGAGCGAGTCGAGCATGGCGGGCTGCCCCCACCAGCGCGGGTCGCGGACGAGGGTGATGTCCTTGGCCTTGCGGTCCACCTTCTTGACGGTGAAGGGGCCGGCCGTCTTCTTCAGTGCGGCCCTGGCGCCGTCGTTGAACGCGTTGGGCTTGCCCGTCACCTCTTTGGGATAGAGCGGGGTGAACAGGGACTTCCAGTCGGCGTACGGCTTGTTGAAGGTGACCCGCACTTCCAGGTTGTTCGCCCCGCGCTCGATCTTCTCGATCCGCTCGTAACCGGCGTTGCGCGCCGTCCAGTAGGAGGAGTCCTTGCCGCGCAGCGCGCGCCACTGCGCCACGAAGTCCGGTGCCCCGATCTCCCGGCCGTCGCTCCACACCGCCTGCTGGTTGAGCTTGTAGAGCACGACCTGCTTGGGCTCGCGCTCGACGATCTTGGCGGATTCCAGATAGTCGGGGTTGCGCTGCGGCCGGCCTCCCTTGTCCATCCGGAAGAGCGAGGGAAGTACGGCGTCGGCGACCCGGCCGGTGGCCGCGTCCGCGTCGGCCTGGAAGGCGTTGAGGGTGGCGGGCATGGTGTCGATCGCCCAGCGCACGGAGCCGCCGTGCTTCATCCGGTCCCGCTTGGTGGGGGCGATGTCCGGGGCGGCGGCGGCCGAGGGCTCGCTCCCGTCCTTCTCCGAGGTGCATGCGGACAGGGTGGGCAGGGCGAGCACACCGGTGGTCAGAAGCGCGACGGAGCGGAGCGTTCGGGAGCATGTCCTCCCGCGTGGGGCACCGACGTGGGACATGACTTGTACCTCTTCGTCCTGTTTGTGGAATTTAGAGATGATCACACCTATTGCCCACTCACTGAAGTGGACGGGGCGGGGGCGGGGGCGCAGACACGTCGGCGCCCGCCGCGAATCCCACCCGCACGGCGCAACGCGCCCCGCGCGGGCCCGGCGCACCGGGCGCCGGGCCGCGGGCCGGGACCGGGCGCCGCGCACGCCGGGAGCGCGGGCCACGGGCCCCGATCCCGAAAAGGCCCGCCGACGCCTTCACAAGCGGGTGTGTGACGCGCGACACTCGCAGCCGCACACAGAGAGCGTCCGAGGGGTCACACCCCAAGGACCCCCGCATGCCACCGGCGATCGTGGAAGTGAGGGCAACTCATGTCCCTGCAGGACGAGATGGCGGCGGTCAGACGCCGCCTCGACGATCTGGTCTCCACGGTCGAGCGGCTGGAACGCGAACTGGCCCACGCCCGCGAGCACGGGCCGCCTCCCGAGTCGGCCGACCGCGTCAGCGATCTGGTGACCATCCCCGACACCCCGTACAACACCGCGCTGTGGACGGACTCGGACGACGAGGGCCTGGGCGTACGCGACCGACGCGCCCCCTGAGCACCACGCGCCCCGGCGCACGGACGTACCGCACCCGCCTCAACCGCGCCACGCCACGCCACAAGGCACCGCACCGCCCAGCCTCCGCCCCGTCACCCGCCCTCCCACCGGCCCCAGTAACGCGAGGAGACCTCGTTGGCCACCGGTACTCAGCCCCCGGCCTCCGGCACGGACGCACCGCGCGGTGTGCGCGGCGCCTCGCGCGCCGCCATCGCGGCCCGCCATCTGCGGACCGACCGCTGGTGGCTCTCGCCCGCGCTGACCGCCGCCGGGCTCTTCGCCTTCATCGTCTACTCGACCTGGCGCGCGTTCGCGAACAGCGACTATTACGCGGCGCCGTACGTCTCGCCGTTCTACTCCCCGTGTCTCGCGGAGAGCTGTGTCCCGATGCGGAACGGCCCCAACTGGGAGCTGTTCGGCAGCTGGTGGGGGCTCTCGCCCGCGCTGCTGATCCTGATCTTCCCGCTCGGCTTCCGGCTGACCTGCTACTACTACCGCAAGGCGTACTACCGGGGCTTCTGGGCCTCGCCGCCCGCCTGCGCCGTCGCCGAACCGCACACGAAGTACACCGGGGAGACCCGCTTCCCGCTGATCCTCCAGAACATGCACCGGTACTTCTTCTACGCGGCGGTGCCGGTCGCCGGGATCCTCTCGTACGACACGGTCCTCACGTTCCGCGACGAGCACTACGCCTGGGGCCACATGGGCCTCGGCACGCTGCTCTTCCTCGTCAACATCGGGCTGATCTGGGCGTACACCCTCTCCTGCCACTCCTGCCGGCACATCATCGGCGGCCGGCTGCGGCACTTCTCCAAGCATCCCGTGCGCTACCGGCTCTGGAGCTGGGCCGGGAAGCTGAACCACCGCCACATGCAGCTCGCGTGGGCCTCGTTGATCAGCGTCGCGCTCTGCGACTTCTACGTCTATCTGCTGGCCAGCGGCGCCTTCGACGATCCGCGCTTCTTCTAGTCACTCCGCACCGTCACTCCGAACAGTCACTCCGAACAGTCACTCCGAGGTGAGCATTCACACATGACGCAACTGGAACGCCGGCCCTGGGACGTCGTCGTGGTGGGTGCGGGCGGGGCGGGACTGCGCGCCGCCGTCGAGGCGCGCGAGCGCGGCGCCCGTACCGCCGTCATCTGCAAGTCCCTCTTCGGCAAGGCCCATACGGTGATGGCCGAGGGCGGGATTGCCGCCTCCATGGGCAACGTCAACGCGGGCGACAACTGGCAGGTGCACTTCCGCGACACCCTGCGCGGCGGGAAGTTCCTCAACCAGTGGCGGATGGCCGAGCTGCACGCCCGGGAGGCGCCCGACCGGGTCTGGGAGCTGGAGACCTGGGGCGCGCTGTTCGACCGTACGCCCGACGGCAGGATCTCCCAGCGCAACTTCGGCGGCCACGAGTATCCCCGGCTCGCCCATGTCGGCGACCGCACCGGCCTCGAACTGATCCGTACCCTCCAGCAGAAGATCGTCTCGCTCCAGCAGGAGGACTTCCAGGAGTACGGCGACTACGAGGCGCGCCTGAAGGTCTACCAGGAGTGCACGGTCACGCGGATCCTCAAGGACGAGGACGGGCGGGTCGCCGGAACCTTCTGCTACGAGCGGGAGTCCGGCCGCTTCTTCGTGCTGGAGGCCCCGTCCGTCGTGCTCGCGACGGGCGGCATCGGCAAGTCCTTCAAGGTGACCTCGAACTCCTGGGAGTACACGGGCGACGGCCACGCGCTGGCGCTGCTCGCCGGGGCGCCCCTGCTGAACATGGAGTTCGTCCAGTTCCACCCGACGGGGATGGTCTGGCCGCCCTCCGTGAAGGGCATCCTCGTCACGGAGTCGGTACGCGGCGACGGCGGGGTGCTGCGCAACTCCGAGGGCAAGCGGTTCATGTTCGACTACATCCCCGACGTCTTCAAGGAGAAGTACGCGGAGTCCGAGGAGGAGGGCGACCGCTGGTACGAGGACCCGGACCACAACCGCCGCCCGCCCGAACTCCTCCCCCGCGACGAGGTGGCCCGCGCCATCAACTCCGAGGTCAAAGCGGGCCGCGGGTCGCCGCACGGCGGGGTCTTCCTCGATGTCTCGACACGGATGCCCGCCGAGGTCGTACGGCGGCGGCTGCCGTCGATGTACCACCAGTTCAAGGAGCTGGCGGACGTCGACATCACGGCCGAGCCGATGGAGGTCGGCCCGACCTGCCACTACGTGATGGGCGGGATCGCCGTCGACTCGGAGACCGCGGCCGCGGCCGGGGTGCCGGGGCTCTACGCGGCGGGCGAGGTGGCCGGAGGCATGCACGGCTCCAACCGGCTCGGCGGGAACTCCCTCTCCGACCTGCTGGTCTTCGGCCGGCGGGCGGGACTGTACGCCGCGGAACACGCCACCGGGGCCGCCCCGCGCCCGGTCGTCGACGAGGCGCAGATCGAGGCGGCGGCGGCCGAGGCACTGCGCCCCTTCCACGCGGAAGGAGCCGAGGGCGAGCCGGGGCCGGCCGAGAACCCGTACACCCTGCACCAGGAACTCCAGCAGACGATGAACGACCTGGTCGGCATCATCCGGCGGGAGACCGAGATGGCGCAGGCTCTGGAGAAACTCGCCGAGCTGCGCGAACGGGCCCGCCGCGCCGGGGTGGAGGGGCACCGGCAGTTCAACCCCGGCTGGCACCTCGCGCTCGACCTGCGGAACATGCTGCTGGTCAGCGAGTGCGTGGCACGGGCGGCCCTGGAGCGCACGGAGAGCCGGGGAGGCCACACCCGGGAGGACTGGCCGGGCATGGTGCTCGACTGGCGCCGGATCAATCTGTACTGCCGCCTCGCGGACGGGGGTATCGCCCTCGACCGGCGGACGACCGAGCCGATCCGGCCGGACCTGCTGGCGCTGTTCGACAAGGAAGAGCTGGTCAAGTACCTCGCCGAAGAGGAGCTTCACGAGTGAGTACAGAGACGGGCGCGGGTACGGGAACGGACGGGGCCGCCGCGTCGTACGAGGCGAGGTTCCGCCTCTGGCGCGGCGACGCGGACGGCGGGGAACTGACGGACTTCGCCGTCGAGGTGAACGAGGGGGAGGTCGTCCTCGACATCATCCACCGCATCCAGGCGACCCAGGCCCCGGACCTCGCGGTGCGCTGGAACTGCAAGGCGGGCAAGTGCGGTTCGTGCAGCGCGGAGATCAACGGCAGACCGCGGCTGATGTGCATGACCCGGATGTCCGTCTTCGCACGGGAGGAGACCCTCACGGTCACCCCGCTGCGCGCCTTCCCGGTGATCCGGGACCTGGTGACGGATGTGTCCTTCAACTACGCGAAGGCGCGGGAGGTCCCGGCGTTCGTCCCGCCGCCGGGGGTGGCCGCGGGCGCGTACCGGATGCAGCAGATCGATGTGGAGCGCTCGCAGGAGTTCCGCAAGTGCATCGAGTGCTTCCTGTGCCAGGACACCTGCCACGTGGTGCGGGACCACGAGGAGAACAAGACGGCGTTCGCCGGGCCGCGCTTCCTGATGCGGGTGGCCGAACTGGACATGCATCCGCTGGACGCGGCCGGGGAGTCGGGTCTCGACCGCAAACGGACGGCGCAGGACGAACACGGGCTGGGGTACTGCAACATCACCAAGTGCTGTACGGAGGTCTGCCCCGAGAACATCAGGATCACCGACAACGCCCTGATCCCTCTGAAGGAACGCGCGGCGGACCGGAAGTACGACCCGCTGGTGTGGCTGGGCAACAAAATCCGCCGCCGGGGCGCGTAGGACCCGCGTAACCGCCGGACCCCGGTCCAGCTCCGCCGAGGAGCCCGGGGTCAGCCGCGGCGTGCCAGCCCGGCACCCTCCCCGGCATCTCCGGCCTCACCGGCCTGAAGGGCGGTTTGGAAGGTGCGCCAGGCGGCAGGGGTCAGACTGAGGACGGGGCCGGACCCAGTCTTGGAGTCCCGGACGGCGACGGTGCCGGGTATGTTGTCGGCGACCTCGACGCACTCGCCGTTCAGCTGGCTGTAGCTGGACTTCACGAAGACAAAATCACTCACGTGTGCATCCCCTTGCAGATGATGTCGATCAAGCTCACCGAGTCCTTCGGAACATAGGCTCAGCCGAGCTGTGCGGTCGAGGAACGTGCTGTACACGGCATCCAGTTCTGCCGAGGAGCCCGGGGTCAGCCGCGGCGTGCCAGCCCGGCACCGTCCCCGGCACCTCCAGCCCGAAGGGCGGTGTGGAAGGTGCGCCAGGCGGTAGGGGTGAGGCGGAGAACAGGGCCCGCCCCCGCCTTGGAGTCCCGGACGGCGACGGTGCCGGGTATGTTGTCGGCGACCTCGACGCATTCGCCGCTCGGTTCGCTGTAGCTGGACTTCCGGAAGTTGAACAAGCCACTCACTCGCTTTCCTTGCCGATGCTCTCGATCAACTGTGCGGAATCGTAGGGCGCGAGACTTACAGCGCAGAGACGTCCGAAGAGTGCTGTGTAAACGGCGCTCTCATCCAGGCCTTCTACCCAGGTGGTGGAGCTGAGTCCGTCCATGTGCACGACGTCGACAGCGCCCTCCTCGGCAAAGGAGAGGATGTTGAAAGGTCCTCCGTTGACAGGGTAGTCACCTGCCCGGAAGGGCAGTACTTGGATCTGCACGTTGGGAAGGTCGGCCAGTTCACGCAGATGGGCAAGCTGCCGCTTCATCACTTGACGGCTGCCTCTTTGCTGGCGGAGCGCTGCTTCCGAGATGACCGCGTGTACCTGTAGCGGATGCTCGCCGTGCAGTCGCGCCTGACGCCTCCGTCGCACCTCGACGATCCGCTCAATATGGTCGACGTCGTCCGGCAGGACGGCGGAAACGGCCACAGCACGGGTGTACTCCGCCGTTTGGAACAGTCCCGGAATCAGCACAATCTGCCAGCAGCGCATCTTGAGCGCCACGTCCTCCATCGCGATGTACTCACGCAAGTTGCCCTGGTCGAGAGCGTTCCACCAGCCCTTTGCCCTGCGCCGTTCACGGTCGAGCTTGGCGAGCCGAAGCAGACTTGTGACAACCGCGTCGTCCTCGACCCCGTACAGCTTGCACAGCGCGATGATGTCCGGGTCCCGGAAGGGCACCCAGCCTTGCTCCATCTTGCCGACCTTCGCTGTCTGCGCGCTCAAAGCCTCCGCCGCGCGAGTCTGGTTGAGACCGACCGCGTCCCTGAAGGCCAGTAGCTGGCCGCCCAACTGACGAGCCAGCACCGTCGTTACACGGTTTCCCCTGTTCGCGCGACGCTGCGTCACCGCTCATCACCTCCTGGTGTGGGGACAGTCTGCAACAGGCACGAGGCAGCTCACAATCACACTCCCGGGGATAATTAACTCCGGGAGGTTGTATGGGCGCGACCAAATCGCTACGTTCGGTACGCAACCGCTCGCACAGCGGAGCCATTTGGTGGAAGTGCACCGCGCTGCCCTGCCCTGCGCCGAAGCGCAGTGGGTACGGCGCGGCATCGCCACTGCCATGCGCACCCCGTGCGAGCAGCCCCCGACCGCACATGGAGGTGCGCGTCCATGACCTCAACCCTTGAAGACTCCGAGCCCGAGCCTGTGTTGCAGGAGGACCGGCTGAACTACCCGCCTGCCGCCGGCAGCGTGACGCTGGCGCGGCGCCGGGCGTCGCGGCTGATCGTCGAGTGGGGGCACCCTGAACTCGCCTGGGCCACGGGCCTGGTGGTCAGCGAACTCGGTACCAACGCCCTGCTCCACGGGTGTCTCCGTGACCGGCTCTTCCAGGTCGCCGTCGTGCTGCGGTCCAGCGTCTTCCGTATCGAGGTCAGCGACCCGCGCGGAGAGCGGCTGCCCGCGCTGCGGACCGCCGGTGAGAGTGAGTGCTTCGGGCGGGGGCTGCCGCTGGTCGTGCAGGTCACCGACCGGTGGGGGACCGAGCCCCGTACCGTCGGCAAGACCGTCTACGCCGAGATCGACCTGAAGCCCACGCGGGCCGACGCGACGCCCCGGTGGTGACCGCCGCCATGGCCGACGAGACGTTCTGGGGAGTTGTCGCGCTCTCCATCAGCTTCACCGCGCTGGTGTTCGGCCTTCTCTACGCTGCCGGTGGGCGGCCGGGAGCGGAGGACGGTGCCTCGTCTCCCCCGTTCGCCGAGACGGAGGAGACGTACTCGTACACCTGCCACTGCCACCGCGACCCCGTACACATCACCATCCGCGCCCGCCAGATCCCCCGCCTGCTCGGACGCGGACGCTGGCTGCTCTGACGGCGGCGGGTGCGGGTTCAGGCCGAGAGGCAACGAGGGTGGGCCGGTGGCGTATTGGTCAATAAGATCTCGGATCTGTCGGGCGGGCGACCTACGCTGAGCCCGTCCGCACTATCGGGGAGCAGCATGACAAGCAGGTTCACCGAGTTGACCGTTGACTGCCGCGATCCGGAGAGACTCGCCGCCTTCTGGTGCGAGGTCCTGGACTTCGAGGTGATCGACCGGAGCGAGGGCAAGGTCGAGATCGGCTCCTGGGTGCCGACCGTCGAGGATGTCCGGGCCCGCCAGATGCCGCCCACCCTGGTCTTCATCCGCGTGCCCGAGGGCAAGACCGTCAAGAACCGGCTTCACCTCGACGTCAGCCCGATCGACGGCAGCACCGACGACGAGGTGACCAGACTGCTCGGTCTCGGCGCGGTCAGGGTGGACGTGGGCCAGGGCGCAGACCGGAACTGGGTGGTCATGGCTGACCCCGAGGGCAACGAGTTCGACGTCCTACGCACTTTGGCACCGTAGAACCAGGCCGTGTTTCAGGTAGCGGGTGAGTCCTGGACGGATAGTTCCAGGGCCAGTTCCATACAGCGCAGGCGTGCTGGGGAGAAGTCGTAGGGCATCTTGCCGGCGGTTTCGATCGCGCTCATGGAGCCGTCCTTGCGCCTGCCGGAGCCGAGGTCGTTCTCGTCCTCGCCGTCATCGGCGGTGGGGGGGTGCAGAGTGTCCCAGGCGTCGAAGAGGGCGTCTTCGTCCTTGTCCAGGCCGGACTCCTCGATGACGGCATGCAGGGCGCTTTCGAAGGCGTGCCGCTCGGCGGCCACGTGAGCCACCCGTGGATCGTCGACGGCGACGCTGTCATCGAGTGCCTCCTCGGCGTCATCGATGCGGTCGGATTCCTCCCGCAGAGTGGGATGCGTGGCCAGGACGATGAAGCGGGTGGCCTGGACGGCCGCGCCGAGCGGGCTGAAGATCCGCTCGGTGACCAGCAGAGTGTCCAGGTCCGCCTGGCGCAGGGAGCCCTCGGGCAGGCTCTTGAGGCGTTCGGTGACGAAGTCGGAGAGCAGGCCCATCCGGCTGCCTTCGGTGCGCATCCGCTGCACGGCGGTCCGTTGCCGCCGCAATTCCGCCTCCTGCTCGGCGAGGGTTTCCTCCAGCCGCTCCAGGGTGCCCGCGATACCTTCCCCGCTGTCCGCACCGGCGGAGGCCATGCCGGTGGTGAAGGCGTCACGGATGTCGTCCAGGGCGATCCCGGCGTCGGCCATCTTGCGGATCCACAGCAGGCGGATCATGTCCTCGTACCCGTAGCGGCGGCGGCCATCGCCGCCCCGCTCAGGCTCGGGGAGCAGGCCGATCTCGTGGTAGTGGCGAATCGCCCGTGGCGTGCTGCCGGCGAAGGCCGCCGCGTCACCGATCTTGACCTGGCGGGGTGGCACGAAAGACAGAGGCATGAGCAGGGACCTTTCCTCAGGCATCGGGACGTGAGTCCACCGGACCACATGCCGCTACGGAAGGTGCAACCCAATACACACCGCCCCGCGCCAATGCCAAGAAGAACGGCGGACGGCCACCGCCATGTCCGCGGCACCTGCGGTTGCGGACCTGATCGACCGATTCAGGAATCGTGCGCCTGATGCCACGTCCGCGCAGGTAACCCCTAGGCGTCCTTCAGCCGCTCCGCGAAGAAGCGCCGGTCCGCCGCGGCCAGTTCCGCCGCCTCCCGGTCGCCCTCCGCGTACTCGAAGTGGCCGGCCGACAGGACGTGCAGCTCGCTCGGGCCCGCCAGCGCGTTGTACACCGCGAACTGTCCCGGCGGGGGCACCGCCGGGTCGAAGAGCGCCGCCGCGACCAGCACCGGGACGTGGATCCGGCTCGCGGCGGTGGCGGCGTCGAAGTAGGGCAGGACCTTCATGACCTCGGGGTGTTCGCGGCGGTAGTTCCGTACGGCCTCTCCGCTGCCCACGCCGGGGAGCGTGAGCCGGAGCGGCTGGTCGCCGAAGGTCGGGACCGTGAGCCGGCCGCACGCGAAGCGCTCGTCCCACGGCAGCGCGAGCGCGCCGAGACCGCCGCCGAGGCTCTCGCCCACGTAACCGAGCCCAGCACCGGGCACGGTCAGGTCCGGTACGAGTTCCAGCAGCGCCGACGCCGCGCACCACAGGTCCGCCACACAGTCGCCGATGACGTAGGTGTCGCGGGACCCGATGCCGTGGAGCACATGCTGATCCGCCTCGCCCGGGATGCCGGGGCGGCGGCTGCGCGCGCCCAGCCCCCGGACGCACGGCAGGATCGCCGCCGAGCGCGGCAGCGGGAGCGGTACGGCGTCCGCGGTGTCCTGGCGTCCGCCGTACCCGTGCCCGACGACGAAGCCGTGCTCCACGGGCCCGTCGGCGGGGAGCGCCAGCCAGCCGCCGAGCCGCAACCCGCCTACGGAGGCGAAGGAGACACCAAAGATCCGGAACCCGTCGCGCTCGTCCTCCTGCGGTCCCACCGCGGGCGTGGTCGACACCCGGCGCGCCGCCTCGTACCGGGCCTGCCAGAACGCGTCGAAGTCCGCCGGCCCGGCGGGCGCGGGGAGGGCGAGGAGCTGATCGAGGGTCCGGCCGTACGCCGGATCGAAGGGGAAGCCATGCTCGAACACGGACATGATCGCGACATTAGCGGACACCCGACCCGCCGGGCATGACGTGCGGGACGGCGGGCGGCGGCCCTTCGGCGGTCCGGTCGCGGGCACCTCCTTACGGACATAACCTCCGAATTGTGATGCCCTTCGTGAGCCGCGCCCGGCCCCGCGCCACCGGCCGCATACTCCTGGTCGTGCTGGTCGTGCTGGTCACGGGGATCTGGCTGATTCCGCCCGGGGCCCGGGACGCCCGCGCCGAGGACCCGGTCACGCTCTCCCGGCAGGGGCAGATCACCGACAAGGTGGGGGCCCTCGACGGGCTCAGGAACGAGGTCACCGCGGCGCTGAACCACCTGTACGACACCAACCGCGTCCAGCTCTTCGTCGTGTACGTACGGGACTTCTCCGGCCGGGCCGCGCAGAGCTGGACCGACGCCACGGCCACCCGCAACGGCCTCGGCCGGGACGACATCCTGCTCGCCGTCGCCACCCATGACCGGCAGTACGCCTACTCCGCGGACACCGGCTCCGACCTCACCGCCGCGCAGCTCGCCGATGTCGCCAGGACCGCCATCGAGCCGGCGCTGCGACAGAACGACTGGGCGGGCGCGGCGATCGGCGCCGCCGCCGGGTACGGCGCCGTGCTGACGGGCCGCCCCGTGCCCACCCCGGCCCTCACGCCCGGCGAGGCCGATCCGGGCGGCGCCGCGGCCGACGGGGGCGCGGCGACCAATCTGGTGCTGCCGGCCGTCGTCGTGGTCGGCGCGGCCGCGGTGGCCGCGTACACCTTCGCCAAGCGCAGCCGGCGGGCCAGGGCCCGTACGACACCCGGCGGGGGCGCCACGGGCGGGCGGTGGGGGCACGGCCCCCAGGGCCCCCCGGAGACCCCGCTGCCCGAGCTGGACGCCACGGCGAAGCGGCGGCTCGTCGAGACGGACGACGCCCTGCGCACCAGCCAGGAGGAACTCGGCTTCGCGACCGCGCAGTTCGGGGAGGAGGCGGCGGCGCCGTTCACCGACGCGGTGGCGTACGCGAAGGGCGAGCTGACCGTGGCGTTCCGGCTGCGCCAGGAGCTGGACGACGCGTATCCGGAGGACGACGCGACCCGGCGCCGGATGCTCGACGAGATCATCGCCCGCTGCACGGAGGCCGACAACCGGCTGGACGCGGAGTCCGAGGCGTTC
The DNA here is from genome assembly GCF_040685895.1 of Streptomyces sp. NPDC088124. NCBI lineage: Bacteria > Bacillati > Actinomycetota > Actinomycetes > Kitasatosporales > Streptomycetaceae > Streptomyces > Streptomyces sp. NPDC088124. The sequence goes on from NZ_JBFBJB010000042.1 coordinate 52,746, forward strand.
GACCGGCTGCGGGCCATGGAGCGGAACGCGCCCGGTGCCCTCGCCGCGGCCCGTGCCGCGTTCCGCGAGCTGAGCGGGCGGGTCGGCATGGCGCGCGCCACTCTCGCGGAGCTGCGCGAGCGGTACGCCGCCTCGGCGTCCGCGCCGGTCGCGGACTGCCCCGCGCAGGCGGCGGACCGGCTGGTCTTCGCGTCGGACAGCCTGGACACGGCGGGCGGTTTCGTGGAGTCGGGCGACAACGGGCGGGCCGCCGTCCACGTACGGGCCGCCGAGGGCGCCGTCGGGCAGGCGGCGACGCTGGTCGAGGCGGTCGAGCGGCGCGCGCGGGAGCTCACGGAGGCGGCCGGGAAGCTGCCTGGCGCGCTCACCGGGACCGAGACGGATCTCGCGGACGCCCGGGGTCTGCTGAGGGGCACTCCGGCCGGTGTGCCGACCGCCGACCTCCAGGGCCGGATCGGTCGCGCGGAGGCGGTGACGGCCGAGGTGCGGCGGGCGGTGAACGCGGGGCCGTACGACCCGATCGACGCCCTGCGCCGGGTCGAGGAGGCGGACGCGGTGCTGGACGAGGCGCTGACCGGGGCGCGGCGGCGGGAGGAGGGCGAGCGGCGGGCCGGCTCGCTCCTCGACCAGGCGATGCTGACGGCGCGTTCGGCGATCGGCGCCGCCGCCGACTATGTCACCACGCACCGCGGCGCGGTCGGCAGCCAGGCGCGGACCCGGCTGACGGAGGCCCAGCGGCGGCTGGAGTGGGCCCAGGCCCAGGCGGGCTCCGGCGCGACGCAGGCGGCGCTGGCGGAGGCGCAGCGGGCGGACGCGCTGGCCCGGCAGGCGCAGGACCTCGCGGAGCGGGACGTGCTGTCGTACGGGAGCCACTACGGCGTGGGCGGCGTACGGGGCGCGGGCGGCGGCGTCGGCGGGGCCATGCTCGGCGGCATCATCCTCGGCGGCCTGTTCGGCGGCGGGCGCGGGATGGGGGGTGGCGGATTCGGCGGGGGTTTCGGCGGAGGGTACCGCGGCGGCGGTCCCGGCAGCTTCGGCGGCGGCGGGACGCGCGGCCGGATGGGCGGCGGTGGCCGGTTCTGACCTTCCCAACGTCCTGTGCGCACGACTTTCTCCGCGTACTACCTTTCCCACCCTTCCCAGCTTTCCTACCTTTCCCACAGGGAGCGGAACCATGACGAAGCAGACCATTCTCGGGCGGGTCACCCAGCTCGCGAAGGCCAACATCAACGCGCTGCTGGACCAGGCGGAGGATCCGCAGAAGCTGCTGGACCAGCTCATCCGGGACTACACCAACAACATCGCCGACGCGGAGGAGGCGGTGGCCGGCACCATCGGTCATCTCCGTCTGCTGGAGCAGGACCACCTGGAGGACACGGCGGCGGCCCGGGAGTGGGGCGAGAAGGCGCTCGCGGCGAGCAGGAAGGCCGACCTGCTGCGCGCGGCCGGCCAGGGCGCGGAGGCCGACACCTTCGACCGGCTCGCCAAGGTGGCGCTGGGGCGGCAGCTCCAGTCGGAGAAGGAGGCGAGGACCGCGGAGCCGACCATCGCGGCGCAGACGGAGGTCGTGGAGACGCTCAAGGCGGGCCTGGAGAAGATGCGGGGCAAACTGACCGAGCTGCGCTCCAAGCGGGACGAGCTGGTGGCGCGGGCGAAGTCCGCGCGGGCGCAGAACCAGATGATGGACGCGGTGAAGAACGTCGACGTACTCGACCCGACGAGCGAACTGGGCCGGTTCGAGGACAAGGTACGGCGCGAGGAGGCACGGGCGACGGGCAAGCAGGAACTGGCCGCGTCGTCGCTGGACGCGCAGTTCGAGCAGCTGGACAGCGCCGGCGACAGTGCGGAGATCGAGGCCCGGCTGGCCGCGCTGAAGGCGGCGTGACGCGAACGGCCTGACGCGGGCGGCGGGCCCGCGGGGCGCGGCCCCCTGTCCGCGTGACGCGGGCGGCGGGCCCTCGGGGCGCGGGCGCCCGGGGCGGCGAGCCCCGGGCGGCCTGACACGAGCTGCGGGCCCCGGGCCGGTGTTCAGAACATGCTCAGCAGTTGCTCCACCGTCGGTTCCTTCACCGAGTCCCCGTCCGGCAGCGCGAGTTCGAACCAGACCGTCTTGCCGCGCGGCGTACGGCGCGACCCCCACGCCGCGCTCATCAGCCCGACCAGTTGCAGTCCCCGGCCGCCCTCGTCGGTGTCGCGGGCCCGTCGTCGCCTCGGCTGGACGAGGCCCGCGTCCCAGACCTCGCAGACGAGCGTACGGTCACGCAGCAGCCGCAGCCTGATCTCGCCCTCGCCGTACCGCAGGGCGTTGGTGACCAGTTCGCTGACGAGCAGTTCGACGGTGTCCACGAGCGGTTCGAGGTCCCAGGCCAGGAGCTGCGTGCGGGCCAGATCCCTGGCGCGGCCCACCGAGCGCGGCTCGCGCGGCAGGCTCCAGTCGCCGACGGCCTCCGTCGACAGCCCCTGTATCCGCGCCATCAGCAGGGCGATGTCGTCCTCGCCGTGCCGGGTGTCGAGCGTGGTGAGCACGTGGTCGCAGACGTCCTCCAGGGGGCGCGCCGCGTCGTTGAGGGCCGAGCGGAACGCGCTCAGTCCCTCGTCGAGCGGCTGGTCCCTGGACTCGACCAGGCCGTCGGTGTAGAGGGCGAGCAGCGCGCCCTCCGCCACGTCGACGTCCACCTGTTCGAAGGGCTCCCCGCCGACGCCGAGCGGCATGCCGGGTGGCACGTCGAGCAGCAGCGCCTCCTCGCCCGGTTCGACCAGGACCGGCGGCAGATGACCGGCGTTGGCGAAGGTGCAGCGCCGGGTGACCGGGTCGTAGACGGCGTACACGCAGGTGGCGAGGTAGACCTCGGAGAGCTCCGCGTCCCGCGACTTGTGGGCGACCCGCGACGCCTGCTGCGCTCCGCTGGGCGTGCCGAGGCCGCGGGCGATCTCGTCGAGCGCGGAGAGCACTTCGGCGGGTTCCAGGTCGAGCAGCGCCAGCGTCCGTACGGCCGTACGGAGCTCGCCCATCGCGACCGCCGCCCGCAGGCCGCGCCCCATGACGTCGCCGACGACCAGCGCGGTGCGGTGGCCGGGGAGTTCGATGACGTCGAACCAGTCGCCGCCGACCTCGGTCGCGGTGTTGCCCGGCAGATAGCGGCAGGCGATGTCGAGACCGGCGGCCTCGGGGTCGCCCGGCGGCAGCAGGCTGCGCTGGAGGATCAGCGCCCGTTCGTGCTCCCTGCGGTAGAGACGGGCGTTGTCGATACAGACGGCGGCGCGCGCGGCGAGTTCGACGGCGAGTGCCCGGTCCTGGTCGCCGAAGGGCTCGCTGCCCTTCGTACGGGAGAACTGGGCGAGGCCGATGACCGTGTCGTGGGCGACCATCGGGACGGCGAGCGTCGACCGTACGAGGCTGCCGGGATCGCCGGGGATCGACTGCACCCGGGCGGTGCGCAGCGCGCCCGCGCTCTGCGAGCTGAACGGGAAGCGGTGGACGGCGCCGACGTCCGGTGACACGTACCCGTCCCCGCCGCCGGAGGTGCCGAGCGGTCCGTCGGAGACGGCACTGGCGAAGGCGACCCGGCGCAGCCTGGCGCTGCCGCCGCCGGAGTCGGCCCCGGAGGAGCCCCACCGTCCCGGCGGTGCCTCCTCGCCGGTGAGCAGGGACTGGTAGAGGTCGACGGCGGCGAGGTCGCAGAAGCCGGGCACGGCGACCCCGAGCAGTTCGCGCGCGGTGGTCTCCAGGTCGAGGGAGTTGCCGATCCGGGCGCTGGCCTCGTTGAGGAGCGCGAGGTCGCGCCGGGCGCTGGCGGCCTCCCGGGCCGCGTTGTGACGGCGGGTGACATCCGTGCCGACCCCGGCGACGCCGATGGTGCGTCCCGAGCCGCTGTGCACCCGGTAGAGGTTGATCGACCAGTGCCGGCGTTCCTGGTCCTCGGGGGCGGTGCCGACGATCTGGAGGTCGCTGACGGAGTCTCCGGTCTCCAGGACCCGTTTGAGGGCCCCGGTCAGCCGGTCGGCCTCGGGCCGGGAGAGATAGTCGTGGACCGTACGGCCGCGGTGGTCGCCGACGGTGCCGCCGAAGACCTGTGCGAATCGCTGGTTGGCGCGCCGTACTCGGAGATCGGTGCCGAACAGCAGAAACCCGAAGGGAGATTGACCGAAAATCGCCTGCGAGGCGGCGAGGTCGGACTCGATCCGCTGGAGCGCGCGCACGTCGACGACCAGACAGAGCGCGCCCCGGTCGCCGTTCTCCGTCTCGCTCGGCATGACATAGATCTCGGCGAGCCCGTGCTCCCCGCTCCTCCCGCCGGTCCGGAACGGGACCAGTCCGGTCCACTCCTTGCCGTCGAGGATCTCCTTGACCGTGCGGTGGCCTCTGGCCCGCAGATCCGCCGGTACGAACACCTCGACCGGATCCCTGCCCCTGACCTGGTGCGCGCTGATGCCGAACAGGTCGGCGGCACGCTCGCTCCACTGGTCGACCAGCCCGTCGGGGCCGATCGAGAAGGAAGCCACCTTGATGTAGTCATAGATGGAGCCGGGTGGATGGCTCTGCCATACGACGTCGCCCGCCGTCCCAGATATCTCGCTCACGCGACCGTCCCCTCCAGCTCACGCACCGGACCGGCCATGCCCGCAGTATTCAGCACTACGGCCCCGGCCGGCACGCCGTTCACGATCACAGCACAGTCTCGTTCTTTTTGAGACGAGTGCGTAGTGATCGTTGTCCCTTCAGACTTCTAACCAGGGAGGGGCAGCTCGAACCACACGGTCTTACCTGTCTTCCCGCGCCGTGTCCCCCAGCGCAGTGCGGAACAGGCCACGAGCCGGAGTCCGCGGCCCCCCTCGTCCTCGGGGCCGGAGAGGCGTTCGGTCGGGGGGTCGGGCAGCGGGTCGGAGATCTCCACGAGCAGCGCGGCGCTCCGGCCGACGAGCCGCACACCGATCGGTCCCGAGGTGTAGCGCAGGGAGTTGGTCACCAGCTCGCTGACGAGCAGGACCGCCAGGTCACGGAGAGTGGGGGGCAGGCCCCAGCTGTGGAGGGTGTCACGAACGGCGTGGCGCGCGTGGCGCGCGGTGCCGGGTTCGGCAGGGAAGGTCCACTCGGCGCGGGCGCCGTCCGCGGTGTCGATCAAGCCGACCACATCCCAGGACCGACGGAGGCCCCTCGACCCGTGCGAGAGGGGCAGTCCGTCATATACCCGAAAATCGGGACAACTACCCCCACTGCGCTGCGAGTGCCGAGGAGGAGCCCGGGAGGTTCCGGGAGGTCCGGGAGGTCCGGGAGGTTTTACGGGAGACCCTGGACGAGCAGGCGGGCCGCCTCGGCGACGGCGGGGCGGTCCTGGTCGAGCCAGTCCACCGTATGAATCTCCTCCGGACCGAGCCAGCGCAGCTCGTCGTGGTCCTTCAGCGGCAGGGGTTCGGGCTCCCCGGCGAGGAGCCGGGCCGTCCACACGTGGAGCACATAGCCCGGCTTGAGCGGCCACTCACCGGGGACCCTCCCCCGTAGCCTTAAGGGCACGGGAGGTACCCCCTCACCGGGCGCGTCTCCACGCCCAGTTCTTCCCGCAGCTCGCGTACGAGGGCCTGCTCGGGCAGCTCCCCCGGCTCCACCTTGCCGCCGGGCAGCTCCCACCGGCCGGCCGGCTCGGGCGGCGCACTGCGCCGGGCCGCCAGCGGCCTGCCACGGTCGTACACGGCGCCCGCCACCACCACACGATCACTCATGCGCCGGGAGCGTAACGCGAAAACGCCACGGGGTCGTACGCGCCGGGGTGCCGCACGGGCCCCACGGCCGGGCCCCCGGCTACGGGGTGGTCTGGCCGGCTCGCTCCACCCAGTACGTCTGACCGTGCCCGCGCACCCCGAGCCCGTCGGCCATCTTCTGGGCCTCGTCCTCGGTGGCGTACCTGCCGACGCGGTAGCGATTGCCGTTGTCGTCCTCCCGTATGACCAGCCATGGGAGCAGGGCTCCGCTGTCGTTCATCGAGCCCCTTCCACCGACGAGCCGCGTCTCTCCGAAGATCTCCAGGAAACCGCATTCCGCATATGCCCGAGCGTACGCCTGACCTTTACTCAGCGAATATGGGTTTACACAAAGAGGCGCTCATCCGGCCAACAATGCGCCGAAAACCGGGGGCAGGGGGCGCACTCAGCCGAACGCGCCCCCTCGGCCGGCCCGCCCCGGGCACCCGGTCCCGGCCACCGTCCGCCCGCCGGACGAACGGTCCCCCCGAGAGGTCCGCGAGCCTCTCGGAACGGCATCCGCCATGGTCAGGCGCATCCGATGCGGCCCGTAAGGCCGTTGGGGCAGAGCCCGGGAGGCGGCTCGAACACGCCGGAGCGCGGGCCCCGGCACCGGGCAGGCGGGCGCGCACACCTGCCCTTCCGTTATTTGACCGAAAGATGGTAGGCGATCCGGTAGCGGTCGGCCGGGACGACGACGTCCGCCGTCTCCACGGCGCGCCCCGACGCGTAGTAGGTCCGCTCCAGCACCATCACCACATGGCCGGGCACGCCGCCGAGCGTCATCAGCTCGTCGGCCAGCCCCGGGCGGGCGCCCACCTCCTCCAGGACGTTGTCCACGACGATGTCGATGGCCGCCATGCGCTCCACCACCCCGCATCCGCCGAGCGGCCCCTCCTCGGGGAGCATCACCGGCGTACGCCCCGTCACCGCGAGGGGCTCCCAGGACGTGGAGAGCATCATGGGGTCGCCCGCCTCCCGGAAGACGTAACGCGTCCGCATCACCCGGTCGCCGGGCTCGATGCCGAGCCGGGCGGCGATCTCCTGCGAGGCCTCGCCCTGCTCGCTCCTCGACTCCCACGTCCCCCGCGCGCCCGCCTCCGCCTGCTCCTGGCGGAACGGGCTGGACCCCACCGGCGGCCGGTAGCCGGAGCGGGCGATCCGGCGCGGCACCGGCCGCTCCCGCACATAGGTGCCCGACCCGGAGCGGCCCTCCACCAGGCCCTCGGCCATCAGCACCTTGCGCGCCTCCAGCGCGACCGTGTCGGACACCCCGTACTCCTGGCGGATCCGGGCCTGCGAGGGGAGTCGGGTGTGCGGGGGCAGCGCGCCGTTGACGATCTTCTCGCGCAGATCACTCGCCACGCGCAGATAGGCGGGCTGCTCACCGAAGGCCACGGGCCACTCCCATCAGGTTGACAGACAGCAACAGACTGGCAACCGTCGGTTGTTGACCGCAAGCGTGGGCCAGGGTTTCACTCGATGTGATGATTTGCGTTTACGCTGCGGCTTCCCGGCGTAACCGTCCCCTCGCCCGCCGGTCCGCCGCGCGTGGCGCCCGGGACCGCCCGGCACGGCCTTCCTACCGTCGTACCCGTGATCTTCTCCCCCGCCCCTTTTCGCCGCATTCGTCCGGCCGCTCCGCTCGTCGCGGCCACGCTGCTGCTGGCCGCCCTGCCCGCCGCGTACGCCGCCCCCGCCCCGGACCGCCGGGCCGCCCCCGACCGCCGGACCGAGGCGGGTCCCGACGCCCCGTCAGGACCGCCCTGCGGACAGGAGACCGAGCCGGGCTGGTCCCCCGCCGCCACCCGGATCGATCCCGCCGACAGCTACCACGCCTACACCGGCAACGGCTATCTGGGCATCCGGGTCCCGCCCACCGGGGCCGGGTACGCCGAGCCCGGCGGAGCGACCGGCTGGCCCCTCTACACGCCCCGCTACGACGGCGCCTTCGCCGCCGGGCTCTACGCGCACGAGCCGGAGACCACCGCCGACCGGCAGGTGATCGCCGCGCTGCCGACCTGGACCACGATGGACGTGCGCGTGGGCGGCGAGACCTTCGGCCCCGGCAGCCGGATCTCCCGCTACCGCCAGCGCCTGCTGCTGCGCTGCGGAGTCGTCGTCACCACCCTGCGCTGGACCACCGCCGACGGCCGCGCCACCGATCTGAGGTACGAGGTGCTCACCGACCGCTCCGACCCGCACACCGGCGCCGTACGGCTGGAGCTGACGCCGCGCTGGAGCGGCGCGGCCACCGTCACCGGGGCGCTCGACTGGCGCGGGGCGCGGCGGCTCACCCGTACCGGAAGCGACGCGGCGGCCGACACCTTCCGCGCCAGGGGCACCGGGACGGCCGGCGCGGTCGCCTCGGTGGTGCGGCCCGCGCTCCGGGGGCCCGTCGGCGTGCGGGCGAACCGTACGTACCGCTTCGTGAAGTACGTCGGCGTCAACACCGAGCTGACCGCACGCGATCCGCGCGCCGCCGCCGTGGCCGCGGCCCGGCGGGCGGCCGGTCGCGGCTGGCCCGCGCTGTTCGCCGCCAACGCCGCCGCGTGGGCGCCCCTGTGGTCCGCCGGTATCGACGTCGTCGACGCACCAGGGATGCCGGATCTGCGGGCATGGCTGCGCGCCGCCCAGTACGGGCTGCTGACCAGTACCCGCGAGGGCGCCGCCGACAGCATCGCGCCGACCGGGCTGAGCAGCGACAACTACGCGGGCCTGATCTTCTGGGACGCCGAGGTCTTCATGTTCCCCGCGCTGCTGGTCACCCGCCCCGAACTGGCGCGCTCCGTCGTGGAGTACCGCTACCGCACCAGGGAGGGCGCCGCGTCGAACGCCGAGAAGCTGGGCTACAAGGGGCTGTTCTACCCGTGGACCAGCGGCGAGGCGGGTCTCCTCTGGTCGGAGTGCCAGTCCTGGAACCCGCCGCACTGCGTCACCCAGATCCACCTCCAGAGCGATATCGCCCTCGCCGCCTGGCAGTACTACGAGGCCACAGGGGACCGCGACTGGCTGCGCGAGCGCGGCTGGCCGCTGCTCAAGGGGATCGCGGAGTTCTGGGCCTCCCGGGTCACCGCCAACGACGACGGGAGCTACTCCGTCAAGGAGGTGGCGGGTCCCGACGAGTACAGCAACGGCGTCACCGACGGTGTCTTCACCAACGCGGGCGCCGCCACCGCGCTGCGCCGCGCCACCGAGGCCGCCGCGCTCGTCGGGGAGGAGCCGCCCGCCGCGTGGACCCGGATCGCGGACCGGATCCGGATCCCCTACGACGCGAAACGGAACATCTACCTCCAGTACGCCGGGTACGACGGATCGCGGATCAAACAGGCCGACACCGTTCTGCTGATCCACCCCCTGGAGTGGCCGATGCCCCCGGGCGCCGCCGCGGCGACGCTCGACTACTACGCGGCGCGCACCGACCCGGACGGGCCCGCCATGACCGACTCGGTCCACGCCATCGACGCCGCGTCGATCGGCGAGCCCGGGTGCGTGACGTACACGTATCTCCAGCGGGCGATCCGGCCGTTCGTGCGCGGCCCGTTCGCGCTCTTCTCCGAGGCGCGCGGCAACAAGGCGGGTGCGGACGACCCGCTCGCCGGCTCGCCCGCGCAGGACTTCCTGACCGGCAAGGGCGGCTTCCTCCAGGTCTTCACGCACGGGCTGACGGGGCTGCGGCAGCGCGCGGACGGCGTACGGCTCGACCCGATGCTGCCGCCGCAGCTCGCGCGGGGGGTGACCGTACGGGGGCTGCGCTGGCAGGGGCGTACGTACGACGTGGCCCTGGGCGCCCACGAGACGACGGTGCGGCTGACGTCCGGCGCGCCGTTCACCGTGCACACCCCGGCCGGCGACCGCCTGCTCGACTCCACGCTGACGCTGCCCACGCGCCGCCCCGACCTCGCGGCGACGGGGAACGCGGCCCGCTGCCGTCCGGTGAGCGCCACCTCGGAGCAGCCGGGACAGTACGCGGCGGCGGCCGTCGACGGCAGTCCGGTGACCGCGTGGGCGCCCGCGGCGGGGGACGCCACGGCGGCGCTCACGGTCGATCTGGAGCGCCCGGTGCCGATCGCCGCCGTCACCCCGCGGTGGACGGAGCCGCGCCCCGCCACGTACCGGATCGAGACGTCCACGGACGGGGCCCGCTGGAGGCCGTTCCGGCCGGGCGCCCCGGGCCGTTACGTCCGGGTCACGGTCCATGCCGCCGCCGGCACCGGTACGGGCACGGGTACGGCCGCGGGCACAGGCTCGGGCATCAGCGAACTGTCCGTCAGCACCTCCGGTACGGGCGGCGCGCAACCGGCGGCGGGCGCTTCCGGTTGAGAATTCACCCACCCCAGGGGATGGATTGGTAAGGCTTGCCTTATATGCTGCGTTCGCTCCCGGAGTGCACAGCGGAGTGCACACACGTCCCGGCGGGCATCCCCTGCCCGTACAGAAGGACCTGCCCCATGCGCACCACCACCCGCGGCGTGCTCGCAGCGCTCGCGCTCCCGCCCCTGCTGGCCGGCTGTTTCGCCGCGAGCGGCCCGGACTCCGCCTCCGGCCAGGGGTCCGGGGCGGACGGGGCGAAGCGGCTGCGGGTCGCCCTCGCCGTACCCCCGGTCCAGGCGCTCTCCCCGTACAGCAACGACGCCACCGTGCTGAGCAAGCTGTCCGTCGCCGAGGGCCTGACCGCGCTCGGCGCCGACGGCACCGCGAAGGCGGCGCTCGCCACGTCCTGGAAGCGGACCGACGCCACCACCTGGACCTTCGAGCTGCGCAAGGCCTCCTTCCAGGACGGCACCGAGGTCACCCCGGCCGCCGTCGTGAACGCGCTCGACCACGCCGGCGCCGCGAAGACCAGGCCGCGCGTGCTCAGCGACGTCACGCTGACCGCGAAGGCCGAGGGCGCGAACACCGTGCGGATCACCACCGGCGCGGCCGACCCGGTGCTCCCGCTGCGCCTCGCCAGCCCGGCGCTCGGCATCCTCGCCGCCGGCGCCTACGCGAAGGACGGCTCCGTCGACCCGGCGGGCAACGGCACCGGCCCCTTCGAGATCACCAAGCTGACGGGCACCTCCAAGGCCACCCTCCAGCGCTTCGACGGCTACTGGGGCGGCAAGGCGAAGGCCCCCGGCATCGACGTCTCCTGGATCGCCGACGGCACCGCCCGCGCCAACGCGCTGCGCGCGGGCGACGTGGACATCGCCGAGTGGATACCCACCTCGCAGGCGAAGCTCCTCGACGCGAAGACCCGGCACGAGGTGCCCTCCGTACGCACCGACAGCCTCGTCCTCAACACCGCGAGCGGCGTCTTCACCGACGCCGCGCTGCGCGCCGCCGCCCGCGTGGCCGTGGACGGCCCGGCGCTGGTCGGCTCCGTCTTCGGCGGGTACGCCGACGCGCCGAAGGGGCTCTTCGGCCCCGGCATCCCGTGGGCGGCCGGCGACCGCGTCGCCGTGACCGGCCGCGCCGGGGCCGCGACCACGGCGGAGGTGAGGTCCGCGACGAAGGGGAAGACGCTGCGCCTGGCCACGTACACCAACCGGAGCGAACTCCCCGAGGCCGCGACCGTGCTCCAGCAGCAGCTGGAGAAGGCCGGGTTCACGGTGCGGCAGGACGTCCGCGAGTACACGCGGATGGAGGCGGACCTGCTCGCCGGGAAGTACGACGCGCTCGTCTTCTCCCGCGTCACGCTGCTCGACACCGGCGACGCCGTCTCGTACCTCGCCAGCGACTTCGCCGGCAAGGGCGTCTACAACATCGCCGGGCTCAAGGACCCGGCCGTGGACCGGGCGATCGCCGCGGCCGCCGAGGAGGGCGACACCGAGCGCAGGCGGCAGAAGACCATGGCGGCCGAGGCGGCCGTCCTGCGCACCGACGCCGTCGTCCCGCTGGTCCACGAGAAGGTCGTCCAGGGCATCGCCACCGGTGTCGAGGGCGTCCTCCTCGACCCGCGCGAGCGCTCCCTGGTCGACGCCGACACCCGCCTCCGCTGAGTGGCCGTCACCTCCGGCGCCCCCGGCCCCGCCCCGTACCGCCGCGTCGCCTGGCGCGCCGGGGCCGGCCGGCTGGCCGCCGGCGCCGCCCTGCTGGTCACCGTCGCGCTGCTGCCCTGGCTCTCGCGCACCGACCCGGCGCTGACCGTGCTGCGCACGCGGTCGGCGGAGCAGGACCCGACACCGGAGGCGCTCGCCTCCGTACGGGAGCAACTCGGCCTGGACGACGGGCCGCTCGCCCTCCTCGGCCGCTGGCTCGGCGGGCTCGCGCGCGGCGACGCGGGCACGTCGTGGGTCTCCGGCGAGCCGGTGCTGCCCGACGTGGCCGCGGCCTTCGGGATCTCGGCGACCCTCGTGCTGGGCGCACTGCTGGTGACGGCCCTGGTCGCCGGGGCGGTCTGCGCCCGTACGCTCCTGCTCGGCTCCCGGCGGAAGCTGCGGTACGGCGGGGCGGGCGGGCCGGCGGCGCTGCTGGCCGCGCTGCCGAAGTTCCTGCTGGCGTCGGCGCTGGCCACGGTGTTCGGGGTGGGGCTCGGCTGGTTCCCGTCGAGCGGCTGGGACGGACCGGCGTCGATGGTGCTGCCCGCGCTGGCGCTCGGGGTGCCGTCCGGCGCGATGATCGGCGGGCTGCTGGAACAGGCGCTGCCCGCCGCGTTCAACGAACCCTGGGCGCGCACCTGGCACGCCGCCGGTTTCCCGCCGGGCCACACCGCCCGGCACGCGCTGCGCCGGACGCTGCCCGGGGTGCTCCCGCAACTGCTGCCCACGCTCGTCGCGCTGGCCGGCGGCGCCGTGGCGGTGGAGAAGATCTTCAACATCCCGGGGCTCGGCCGGCTCGTCCTGGACGCCGCCGTCGCCCAGGACCTGCCCCTGCTCCAGGCCGGCACCCTGACGCTGATCCTGCTCGGCACGGGCGCGGGCCTCGCGCTGGGCGGGCTGCGGCGCGCCCTGCTCGGCCCCGCGCTGCGCGACGGAGCGCTGCCCGCCCTGCACCGGCCGCCGCTGCCCGTACGGCGCTGGGTCCGGTACGCCGCCGGGGCCTGCGCGCTCGTCCTGGTGGCCCTCGTCACGGCGGGGGCGCTGCGCGATCCGCTGCACGTCGACACGGCGGCCCGGCTGCTGCCGCCGTCCGCCGCGCATCCGCTGGGCACCGACGCGCTCGGCCGCGACCTGCTGGCGCGGGTCGGCCACGGCGCGCTCCGCACGGCCCTGGTCGCGCTGGCGGTGACGGCGGTGAGCGCGCTCGCCGGGGTGCTGCTCGGACTCGCCCCGCGGGTGAGCGCCGGGCTGACGGACGTGGTGGCGACGCTGCCCGCCGTCCTGGCCGGGCTGCTGGTCACGGCGGTCACCGGGCCCTCGGTGTACGGGGCCGCGCTGGCGGTCTGCGTGGTCGGCTGGAGCCCGTACGCCGCCCAGACCGCGGCGCTGCTGGAGCAGGAGCGCGCGAGCGGCCATGTCGCCGCCGCGACCGCGCTCGGCGCGGGGCGCCGCCAGGTGCTGCGCCGTCATCTCCTTCCGGCGCTGCTCCCGCCGCTGCTGCGCAACGCCCTGCTGCGCCTGCCGACCGCGGTGCTGGTGCTGGCCTCGCTCGGCTTCCTGGGCCTGGGCGAGCAGCCACCGGCGCCGGAGTGGGGCCGGCTCCTGTCGGAGAACCAGCCGTACGCGGAACTGGCCCCCTGGACCGTCCTGGGCCCGGCCGCCGCCCTGGCCCTGCTCGCCGTCCTGGCGGTCACGGCAGGCGGGGAGGGGCCGCGCCGGGGCCTGGGTCGGTCCCGGCGGGTCACCAGGGGCCGCCGCGCGTGAACGGGGCGGTCCGTACGTCGAGCCACTCCGCCCCGGCCCACGCGGCGAGGGCGAGCACGCCGACCATCATGAGCGCGGCCAGGCCCTCCCTGACCCGCAGGACCCCGGCGGCCAGCGCCCAGGCGGCGAGGGCGAGGGCGGGCATCCCGAACAGCAGCAGGGGCAGTTCGACGTAGAGGAGGCTGAGATCCCGCTCCCCCTCGAACCCGCCCCGTACTCCGGGAGCGGCCCCGAGGACCCACACCACCGCGCCGGTCAGAAACCCGCCCACCACGGCCAGGCAGCCGGCCCACCCCCGGGTGACGGGCCGTTCGTCCGCGGAACTCTCACGTATCGCCATCAGGCTGATGGACGCGCGGGCCGCGGGGCCGGTTCCCCGGACCCGCGGGTCAGGACCGGCGACGCGGCTTGCCGCGCTTGGCGCCCCCGGAGCCACTCCGCGCGCTCTTGCCGGCGGCGGGCTTCCGCGCGGCCCCCTTGGCCTTGGCCTTCGCGTTGCCCTCCGCCTTCGGCTTCGACTTGTCCGCGGGTACGGGCGCGGGGCGGCCCCGGGTGCTGTTGACGGTCCGCCCCCGGACGATCCCGATGAACTGCTCCACCAGATCGGTGGTCTCGTCCTCCAGCCACGACAGCGCCACCCGCGACTCGGGGGCGTCCGTCACCGGCCGGTACGTGAGGTCCCTGCGGTGGTACAGCCTGGCCAGCGACTGCGGCACCACGAGCAGCCCCACACCCGCCGCCACCAGCTCGATCGCATCCGCCGTCGTGGCGGGCCGCTCGACCGCCGGAAGGCCGGGCGGCCGCTCCCACTCCAGGGTGTCGTCGAGGGGGTGCAGCACCACCTCGTCGGCCAGCTCCGCGGCGGAGACCTCCTCGACGGCGGCCACGAGATGGTCCTTGGGCACCACCACGACGGTCGTCTCGGTGTAGAGGGGGATCGCGCTGAGCCCGGTCCGGTCCATCGGCAACCGCACCAGCCCGGCGTCGGCGCCCCGGCCCCGCACCACGTCGGGCGCCTCGGCGGCGGGGACCCCGCTGAGGACCAGGGGAACGCCGGGCAGCCGCTCCTGCCAGATCCGTACCCACTTGGCGGGCGTCACCCCCGGTACGTAGGCGAGCCTGAATGAGGGAGGTGTGTCCGAGCCTGTCACCCCGCCAGATTACCGGCCGTGGTCGGAGGGCGCTCAGGCGCTGGTTACGCTGGACTTCATGACCTCGCACAAGACCACTGTCCAGACGATGAAGCCCGCGACGGCGGCGAAGAAGCTGGGCGTGTACCTGGAGGCCACCCCCGCGGAGTTCCAGGAGGGTGTCGTCTCCCGCAACGAACTGAACGCGCTGCAGAGCGACCCGCCCGAGTGGCTGTCGACCCTGCGCCGCACCGGCCCGCACCCCCGCCCGGTCGTCGCGGCGAAGCTGGGCGTCTCCATCGCGGGCCTGGCCCGCGGCGGCGTGACGGACCCGCTCACCACGGAGGAGATCGAGGCGCTGAAGGCGGAGAACCCCGACTGGCTGGTCCGCGAACGCGCCACCCAGGCCGAGGTCAGGAAGGAAGCGGCCCGTATCAAGCAGAAGAACGCGGAACGTACCGGCTGAACCCCCGGGGCACTCTCCTGCATCGGTACGATTGGGGCATGACCGCACTGCCCGACTGGATGCGCCCGCCGCGCGCGGAAGGCTGGCTCGCGGAGGACTTGGACCGCCTCCCCGAGGCACCTCGCCACACCGAGCTGATCGACGGAGCGCTCGTCTTCATGATGTCGCCGCAGAGGTGGTGGCACGGCCACCTCGTCACCATGCTCACCGTCGCTCTCATGGAGCAGGCGCCCGCCGACGTCAGAGTTGGCCGTGAGATGACCATCAAGCTCGACCAACGCAACCGCCCGGAGCCGGACCTCGTGGTGACGACGGCCGAATTCGAGAGTGACCGCACCTGGTTCGCGCCGGACGAAGTGCTACTCGCCGTCGAGGTCGTCTCCCCCGAGTCCGCCCACCGCGACCGCACGGTGAAACTCCGCAAATACGCCGAGGCGGGCATCCCGCACTACTGGCGTATCGAGGACGAGGACGGGGCGCCCGTGGTCCACGTCTACGAACTCGACGGGCCGACCGCGTCCTACGTGCCGGTCGGCATCTTCAGGGATTCGCTCCGGCGCCCGGTGCCCTTCGAGATCAGCCTCGACCTGGAGAAGCTCGCTCCGCCCCGGCGCGGCTGAGCCGGCGGCCGGAAGCGGCGCCGCATCGAGAAGCGGAACGGGCACCGAACGAATACCGGCCATGTACAAGGCTGATTGCCGTGATGTTTCCGGGATGGCCCCGGAGCCGCGTCGGGATACCCTTAGGATCACCACATGATCACGGCTCGGCCACCATTCGGTATCGCACGAGCCCGCCATGTGGCGGGCTCCCTGCGCATGCTCTGGCTGGCCGCGCTGTTGATCGGTTTCGTATACACGCACGGCCCGGGCGCCGGCAGTGTCGCCGGACATGTCGCACCGCACGGCACCGCTCTCGCGGCGGCAGCGGATGCCGCCGTCGACGTGCACGGCGGCGCCGGGACACCGGCGGTCGCCGTATCGGCGAGCCGCGGCGGTCACGACCCCGACGGACCGTCCCATCCGGCCACGGAGTGCGTACCGGGGCAGCCGCAGTCGGCGCAGGCGCAGGCAGCGCCGTGCCCCACGCCCCGGGTATGGGGTCCAGGGGCCGTGATACCGGCGGGCGGGAAGTACGGTGCGCGGCATTCCGTGCCGGCCGCGCCGTCGTCGGCCGAGGCGAGAGGCCCCGTGGTCCTGCGCGTCTAGGAGACGCCGGCTCCGCCGCCGGACCGCGCTCTCGCGGCGCTGTCCGCCGTCCGGTCCGCCCTTCCCGGTCCGCCATCTCGCCGAACCTGCCGCTGTCTTCCCCCTCCGATGCCCGACGCCGGGCGTCCGATGTCCGGGAAGCGGCAGCGGCCCTGCCACGGAGGATCCGTGCCGTTCTCCCTGCCCGCGCTCCCCCGCCCGCCCCTGGGTCCCCGCTCGGCCCGTGCCCTGTCCCTGCACCTGCTGCTGGTCTGCGGCGTACTTCTGACGGCCCTTCTGTGCGACGTGTCGCCCGCGCGGGCCAACAACGGCATGGACGCTCCGAAGAAACCGACCGCGGTCACCCTCGCCACCCCCGCCATCCCCGTCTCCGGCGTCCCGGAGCTCTCCGGCTTCCCGGAGCTCTCCGGCTTCCCGGATGTCGCCTCGCCCGGGGCACCGGAACACCGGCACTCCGGGGCGCACTGCCTGCCGAGCGTCGCCGCCCGGCCCGCGCTGGACACGCAACGGACGTCCTCCGCCGCCGTCCTGCCCGCCGCCGTCCTCCCCGCCCGTACCGGAACCGCCGGAGACGGGCCGGGCCCCGCGCGGGAGGCGTGCGAAGTCCGGACGGAGTGCTCGGGCAGATCCACCCTCACCGCCGTCTGCCGGTGGCGCATCTAGAAACCCCGTCCGCAGCCGTCGTCACCACCGGCTGCCGCGTACTGGTGGCGCGACCGGAGGCCCACGGCCCCCGGTGCGTCACGACAGAACGCGAGATGAACCGCGTCCCTCACCAGCGCTTCATCGAACGAGAGCGAAACGATGCACTCACCCCTCACCACCGACATCGCCTCCGCCCACCCCTCGATCTCCGGACTCGTCGGGAACACCCCGGTCGTACGGGTGTCCGCGCCGCTCACCCCGGCCGGACGGGGCTTCTGGGCGAAGCTGGAGGGCTTCAACCCGGGCGGAATCAAGGACCGGCCCGGACTGCACATGGTCGAGCGGGCCCGTGCCCGGGGCGAACTGCGCCCCGGCGGACGGATCGTGGAATCCACCAGCGGCACCCTCGGGCTCGGACTCGCGCTCGCCGGAATGGTGTACGGACACCCCGTCACCCTCGTCACCGACCCCGGCCTCGAACCGTCGATGACCCGGCTCCTCACGGCGTACGGGGCAGAGGTCGACATGGTCGCCGAGCCGCACCCCGACGGCGGCTGGCAGCAGGCCCGCCGCGACCGCGTGACCCACCTGCTCGGCCGGGACCCGCAGGCGTGGTGCCCCGACCAGTACAACAACCCGGACAACACCACCGCGTACACCCCGCTCGCCCTCGAACTCGCCTCCCAACTGGGCCATCTCGACGTGCTGGTGTGCAGCGTGGGCACCGGCGGCCACTCGGCCGGGATCTCCCGCGTCCTGCGCCAGCTCTACCCGGAGCTGCGGGTCGTCGGCGTCGACACCATCGGCTCCACCATCTTCGGCCAGCCCGCCAGGACCCGGCTGATGCGCGGCCTCGGCTCCAGCATCTATCCGCGCAACGTCGCCTACGAGAACTTCGGCGAAGTGCACTGGGTCGCCCCGCACGAAGCGGTACGCACCTGCCGCGAGCTGGCCTCCTCCCACTACGCCACCGGCGGCTGGAGCGTCGGCGCGGTGGCGCTGGTGGCGGGGTGGCTGGCCCGTACCCTGCCCGCCGACGCCCGGATCGCGGCCGTCTTCCCCGACGGACCGCAGCGCTACCTGGAGACGGTCTACGACGACGAGTACTGCGCCCTGAACGGGCTGCTCGACGTCGCCCCGGCCGACGAGCCCGACACCGTGAGCCGGCCGGACGAGAAGGAGGTCACCCGCTGGACGCGGTGCACCCGGGTGGTCGACCCGCTCACGCTGTCCGCCTCCGGGGCAGACTCCGGCTCCTCCTCGGCCGCCGCCTCCGCATCGGCATCGGCATCGGCATCGGCATCGGCCGAGGAGGGCGACCGATGAGGGCCCTGCTCGGCCAGGTACGTTCGTACGAGCGCAGCGTGCAGTTGCTGATGGTGAACCAGTTCACCATCAACCTCGGCTTCTACATGCTGATGCCCTACCTGGCCGCCCATCTCTCGGGCACCGTCGGGCTGGCCGGCTGGCTGGTCGGACTCGTGCTCGGCATAAGGAACTTCAGCCAGCAGGGCATGTTCCTGGTCGGTGGCACCCTCGCCGACCGGTTCGGCTACAAACCCCTGATCATCGCCGGATGCGTGCTGCGCACCGTCGGCTTCGCGGCCCTGGGGTTCGTCGGTTCACTGCCGGGACTGCTGGCCGCCTCCGCGGCCACGGGGCTGGCCGGCGCCCTGTTCAACCCCGCCGTGCGGGCCTATCTGGCCGCCGACGCCGGGGAGCGCAGGGTCGAGGCGTTCGCGCTGTTCAACGTCTTCTACCAGGCGGGAATCCTGCTGGGCCCGCTGGTGGGCATGGTGCTGACCGGCGTGGACTTCCAGATCACCTGCCTGGTCTCGGCCGGGATCTTCGCGCTGCTGAGCATCGTGCAGATCCGCGCGCTGCCCGCGCGCCGCGCCGACGACGCGAAGAAGCACGAGGACGGCGGGCGGGAGAGCGTGCTGTCACAGTGGCGTCTGGTCTTCTCCAACCGGCCCTTCCTGCTCTTCTCCGCCGCCATGATCGGCTCGTACGTCCTGACCTTCCAGGTCTACCTGGCGCTGCCGCTGGAGGTACGGCGACTGGGCGGCGACGGGCAGTTCGGGACGGCCGCCGTCGCGCTGCTGTTCGCCGTCTCCGGGCTGAGCACGATCCTCGGCCAGACCCGGGTGACCGCCTGGTGCAAGGCCCATGTCGAGCCCGGCCAGGCACTCGTCCGGGGGCTGGCCGTGATGGGCCTGGCCTTCGTACCGCTGCTGCTCGCGGCGGCCGTACCGGTACCGCGGGGCGGTGTGGGGCTGTGGCTGCTCGCGGCGGTTCCGCCGGCGCTCTCCGCGCTGCTGCTCGCCCTGGGGACGATGATCGCGTACCCCTTCGAGATGGACACCATCGTCCGGCTCTCGGGTGACCGCCTCGTCGCCACCCACTACGGGCTCTACAACACCATCTGCGGGGTCGGGATCACGCTCGGCAACCTGCTCACGGGGGCGTCCCTGGACGCCGCCCGCTCGGCGGGGATGTCCGCGCTGCCCTGGTTCTGCCTGCTCGCACTCGGCCTCGCCTGCGCGGGCGCCCTGTACGGGCTGCACCGCACGGGTCGCCTGACGGGGGCCGCGTCGCCGGAACGGGCACCGGCAACGGCCTGACGCCCGACGGTTCCCGGGGGCGGGCGGCGGCACCGCCGCCCGCCCCTCCGGTCAGTGGTAGGCGTGGACGACCGCGTGGCCCTTGCCCCGGGCGATCATCCAGCGGTTGACCGGCACGGTCAGCACAAAGGCGACGGCCAGGGCGAAGGCCAGCGCTCCCCAGAACAGGAAGGTGGTGAGCCCCGCGTCCATCGCCCCGGGGACAGTGAGCATGACCCCGTTGTCGACGAGCTCCATGACGGCGATGGAGAGGGTGTCGGCGGCCAGCGCCACCCTCAGGGCCTGCCGGACGGGCACCCCCGCCTTCAGGACACCGCGCATCGTGAGCGCGTAACCGAAGACGAAGGCCAGGGCGATGGCGAGGACTATGGTGGCACCCGCGGACAGGCCGGCCGAGGTGCCGATGACCATGCCCAGGATCTCGCCGATGGCGCACCCGGTCAGGCAGTGCAGCGTCGCCTGTGAGGCGGTGCGCCAGGAAGACTGCGCCGCAGCCGTGTGCCCGCCGTGCCCGCCGTGCCCGCCGTGCTCACCGTGCCCGTCGTGTTTGCCGTGCTCACCGTGCCCGTCGTGTTCGCCGTGCCCGTGGTGACTTGAGTGGTCCATGGCTCCTCCGTGGCTGCTCTGCCGGCCGTGTACCGAGATCTGGCTCACATCGACCGGCAATCTATACCCCTCTAGGGTATGCTGTCATCGGGTTTCCCGGCTTCTCGGCCTTTCACTCCTCGGCCTGTCGGCTACGGTGAGAAACCGAACGGAGAGCAATGATCGCGAGCAGGTACGCACGGGCGGGTGGTGTCGTCGGACACCTCCTGCTGGTCGTCGTGCTCGCGCTCGGCGTGTTCGCCATGCACACGCTGGGGCATCCCGAAGGCACGTCGGGCCCGGACACGGAAGTGTCCTCCTCCCATATGGGCGGCCCCGTAGCCACCGGTACGACCACCGGCCTGACCACCGGGGACGTCACGGCCGCCGCGGTCGCGACGGACATGAAGGACGCGAAGGGCACGGACGACGCGAAGGCGTCGCACGATTCCGCGTCCTCCCACGGGTCCTCCACCGGTATGGACATGACCTCCCTCTGCGTCGCCGTGCTCGGCGCCTGGGTGCTGGGGGCCCTGCTGTACGCGGCGTTCACGCGCCGGCCGGGTCTGCCGGGCGTACACCTGCCGAAGGCGGTCTTCTCGCCGCGCCCCGGTCCACCACCCCGCCCGCCCGATCTCACCGAACTGTCGGTCCTGCGGACCTAGGCCGACACGCGCCCCGGACGCGCCATGTCGCGCCGCCCGGAGACACGTCGTGCCCACAGATCCGCAGAATGACTTCACAGCAAGGTGTATTCGTCATGGCCTACTTCAAACACGTCTCGTCGCGCCCGTACGCCCGCCGTCTCGCCCTCGTCGGCGTCCTGGCGGCCGGAGCGCTGACGCTGACCGCCTGTGGCGGCGGCGAGGACCACGACATGGCCGGCATGGACGGCGACAAGACGTCCGCCGCCACCGCCGGCTCGGAGAAGAGCCCCGGGGCAGGTGCCTTCAACGACGCGGACGTGATGTTCGCGCAGTCGATGATCCCGCACCACGAGCAGGCCCTGGAGATGTCCGCGCTGGCCGACGGCCGCGCCTCGGACGCGGAGATCAAGAAGCTCGCCGGAGAGATCGAGAAGGCCCAGGACCCCGAGATCCAGACGATGAAGGGCTGGCTGAAGTCCTGGGGCAAGGAAGAAGCCGCGTCGGACAGCATGCCCGGCATGGACCACGGCGGTGACTCCGCCATGTCCGGGATGATGTCCGAGCAGGACATGGCCGACCTCAAGGCCGCCAAGGGCACGGACTTCGACCGCATGTTCGCGGAGCTGATGATCGCCCACCACAAGGGCGCGATCACCATGGCCGAGGACGAGCAGAAGAACGGTCGCGACGCGACGGCGAAGAAGCTCGCCGGTGACGTCGTCCGCACCCAGTCCGCCGAGGTCGACACGTTCCAGAAGATCCTCGACCGGCTCTGATCCCTCCCCGCTCGTCGCGCGGCTGTTCCGGGCCGCCTCCGTGCGGCCCGGAACAGCCGGCGCCTCGCAGGCGCCGCGCCACTGGCGGGCGCCCGCTCCGTACAGCTCGCCCACCCGGGCCCCTCAGCATTCCCGCACGTGCGCGGAGGGGCCCGCACCGGCTGTTTCCACCGGAGGACCCCACCCCATGAACCGCATCAACCGCCGCTCCGTCCTGCTCGCCGGACTCGGAGCCGCCGGGGCCGTCGGCGCCGGCGCGCTCGCCGGCTGTAGCAGCTCCGGCACATCCGCCGCGCTGGTCCGCCCCTCGGATCCGGCGGTCGCCGCCACCGAGAAGAAGCGCCCCACCACCGGACGGCAGCAGAAGGTCACCCTGACCGCCGCCCCCGCCAAAATCGACCTGGGCGGCGGAATCACCCCCAGGACCTGGGCGTTCGACGGCCGCGCCCCGGGCAAAGAAGTCCGGCTCTCCGTCGGCGACACCCTGGTCGCCGAGTTGTCCAACCACCGAACGGGACCGCCACGTCGATCCACTGGCACGGCCTCGCACTGCGCAACGACATGGACGGCGTGCCACCGGCCACCCAGACCCCCGTACGGGCCGGTGCCTCCTTCACCTACCGGTTCATCGCGGACGCCCCCGGCACCTACTTCTTCCACCCGCACGTCGGCATCCAGCTCGACCGCGCCCTGTACGCCCCGCTGATCGTCGACGACCCGAAGGAACCCCTCGCGTACGACGACGAATGGGTCGTCGTCCTGGACGACTGGGTCGACGGCGTCACCGGCACCCCGGACGAGGTCTTCGCGGAACTCGCGCAGGGCATGGGCGGCATGGATCACGGCACCATGGGCAACATGGACGATCCCCCCTCGTCCACCCCCTCCCCCTCCTCCTCCGCCCCGCCCGGTTTCATGCTCATGGGCGCCACCAGCGCGCTGCTCGGAGGCGACGCCGGCGACGTGAAGTACCCGCACCACCTGGTCAACGGCCGGGTGGCGACCGACCCGGCCGTCCACACCGGCAAACCCGGCGACCGGGTCCGCCTGCGGATCGTCAACGCGGGCTCGGACAGCGCCTACCGCGTCGCCCTCGGCGGCCACAAGCTGACGATCACCCACACCGACGGCTTCCCGGTCGAGCACCAGGACGTGGACGCGCTGCTGATCGGCATGGGCGAACGCTACGACGTCCTCGTCACCCTCGGCGACGGGGTGTTCCCTCTCGTCGCGCTGGCGGAGGGCAAGAACGCGAACGGCCTGGCCCTGGTGCGTACGGGCTCCGGGAGCACGCCTCCCGCGACCGTCCGCCCGAAGGAACTCGACGGCGTGATCATGACCGCGTCCCAGCTCCGCGCCGCCGACGACGTACGGTTCACGCCGGCCAGGACCGATGTCACGCACCGGATCAAGCTGACCGGAGGCATGGCCTCGTACAACTGGGCCATCAATGGCAAGCCCTTCGACATGAACAACCCCGAAGCGAGCCCGATCCTCGTCGAGGAGGGGCAGCGGGTGCGGCTCGACTTCGTCAACGACACCGACATGTGGCACCCGATGCACCTGCACGGCCACACCTACCAGCTCGGCGCATCCGGCCCGCGCAAGGACACCGCGATCGTGCTGCCGGGAAAGGAGCTCTCCGTCTTCTTCGACGCCGACAATCCCGGCCAGTGGATGCTGCACTGCCACAACGCGTACCACGGAGAGGCCGGAATGATGGCGAACCTGGCCTACCGGGCCTGAGCCGACGTGCGGGCTCACACCGAAGTCCGCTCCCCGTCCGGCCCACGCCGAACCGGACGTACGGACGTGACGGGCGGGATGGGTCTCCTCACGACGACCCGGGTCAATGTGGCGCTCGTTGCCATACCTTGGGCGTATGGCGCTGCATCACCACAGTGACCGTCCGTGGCGTGTGCGAGTGGACGACGGGGAGGGCACGCCCTGTGGCGCCGGAGTGCTGCTCGACGACCGGCATGTGCTCACCTGCGCGCATGTGGTCCGGTACGCCGGGGCGGCACCCGGGGGCACCACGTCCCACGTGCGGATCAGCAGTGTGGCGTGCCGCCCCGAGTGGACTCGCACCGCGCGCGTGGCCCCGGGCACCTGGGTGCACGAACACGGCACGCAACGCGGCGACGTGGCTCTGCTCGAACTCGACGAGCCGGCCGGCTGCTCCACCCGGACCACGCTGTGGAAGGCACCCATCTCCGGCGGCACGGTCCAGGTGTACGGCTTTCCCCAGCACACGCCGTTCGGCATGGGGACGGACGCGCGGCTGGCGGGATCCGGCCACCGGCAGGGCGAATGGGGCCTGTTGAACCGGGTACGCCAGGGCGACCCGTGGATCGAACCGGGATACTCGGGCGCCGGGGCGATGGCGGTGGGCGGCGAGTTCGACGGCCGGGTGATCGGCATCGTGGTCGCCGACTACGTCCAGGGTGACGAGAAGGCGGCCTGGATGCTGCCGACCGAGACGATCCTGAGGTATCTGCCCGGCATCAAGGAGTTCACCGGCGGAGAGGGCAATGACGAACTGGGGCCCTCGCACGGCGAGTTGCCCGGGGACGTGCTGGGCGACCCGCTGCGGCTGGCACTGACCCGGGAGCTCACCCGGCTGCTCGACAGCGGCTGGTCCGGCACCGCCGTCGTCGGCACCGGCGGTACGACCGCCGTGGGCGACTCCTGGCTCGTCCGTCTGGTGCGGACGAGTGATCCGGCGGCCCGGGCCGGCGTCACGGACGCCGAGCTCACCGGCGCCCCCCGGGGCACGGTCCTCGGGCTCGGCACCATCGACGCGGCCTACGACGCGCGCGGCAAGTCGGTCGGCGACCTCAGCGGCTATCTCACGGGCCGGTTCGGGCTCGCCGGCGGAAACACCCACGAGGTGCGGCGGCAACTGCTGCGCCGCAGGCCGCCCGCCTGCCTGGTGGTGGGCGGCGTCGACCGGGCCCAGGACCCGGAAGACCTCGTACGGGAGCTGCTGGGGCAACTGGCCGCCCGCGCCCGGTCGCGCGGGGTCCGCCTCGTCCTCGGCTTCGAGGGCACGCCACCGGCCGACCTGGCCTACGACGTCTCCCTCGACCCCGAACCGCTCCGCGGGGACGCCGCCCGGGGCGTGAGCGCCGCCGAGGTCCAGACGGCCGTCGGACAACTCGCCGCGCGGGAGGACGCCGCGTCCGCGCTGCACCAGGAGCGGGGCGTACGGTTCTTCGCCGCACCCCGGCTGCCGCCCCTGACCGCGCCCCGGTTACGGGTCCGGCTGGCCGTGGCCCGGGCGACGGAACCCAACCCCGAACTCACCGCGATCCTCGGCCGGGCCGACGACGCCCGCGCCGCCCTGACCGGGTTCGAGCATGACCTGAGCCGGCTGATCAGGGCCCACGAGGACCTCACCACCTCCCTGGAACTGCACCGCGTCCGGGCGGCGCGGTACTTCGGCGACGAGGACCCGCGGCTCGCCGAGCGGCACGCCCCCGCCGCCCGTGCCCTGCAGATCGAGCCGATCGACCTCCGGGCCGCCCGTGAGCTGGTCAGGAGCTACATCGACGAGGTCAACCGACGATTCGACGAAAGGTGACCGGTGGGATGGGCCGTCATATGTGCAACCGCCCCGGCTGCGGGCGCGGCGTCATCGACGCTCAGGGCTTCTGCGACGTATGCGACCGGCAGCCGCTGCCGCGGGACGGCGCCACGCCGACGGCCCCCGCCCCGGAACCGGTACCGCCGACGCGGGTCGGTGCGGGCGTCGGCGTGGCGCAGGTACGCCCCGACCCCTGGTACGGCCTCGGCCTGGTCGCCCCCGTCCGGGCCCCGCAGGCCCCGGACGTACCGACGGGTTCGTCGGCCCCGGTCCCCGAGCCGCACCGCTACTGCCCCAACCGCTCCTGCGCACAGCCGGTCGGCCGCGACCACGACGGCGAGCCGGGCCGGACCACCGGTTTCTGCCCGCACTGCGGCACCCGTTTCGACTTCGCGCAGCCGGGCGGCCTCACCATCGCCGGCCGCTACGACGTCAGACGCGTCCTGGGCTCGGGGGCGTACGGCGCCGCCTACCTCGCCCACGACCGGAACCTCGCGACCCACGTCGTCCTCAAGGCCCTGCACAAGTCGGTGGCCAGGACAGCCCTGCACGAACGGGACGTCCTGGTCGAGCTCCGGCATGACAGCATCGTCCGCATCCTGGGCTACGAGGCGGAAGGGCCGCACCTGGTCCTCGAATACGTTCCGGGCGAACCGCTCTCGGCCCGCGCCGGCGACCGTCTCGAAACCCTCCTCGCGCACGGTGTCCGGGTCCTCCAGGCACTCGACTACCTGCACGCCCGGGGCCTGTTGCACTGCGACGTCAAGCCCCTGAACATCATCCGCTTCCGGGAGGAGAACCCGGCGGGCGCGCTCGACAGGGTGCGGCTCATCGACTTCGGCGCGGTACGCAGCCAGACGAAGGACACCGGTCCGGTCGTGGCGTACACGAGGGCGTACGCGCCGCCGGAGTCCGATCCGGAACATCTGCGCCCCGGCCCCGGCTTCGACCTCTACGGACTCGGCATGACCCTGCGCGAGGTCTGCCGCTCCCACGGGACGGACCGCTCCGCTCCGGGCGTCGACTCGCTCCAACTACTGCTGGACCGTGCCACACACCCCGATCGGTGGCAGCGGTTCGGGTCGGCGAAGCAGTTCGCGGAGCAGCTCAGCGGTGTCATCCGACAGATCGTGGCGGCGCCTCCGACGTGCCATCAGGTGGCCCGTGCCTCCGCCCTGTTCGGCGCGGTGCCCGAGCCACTGCACGGCGGGCTGGGCACGGCCCGGCCTCTTGCCCACTGGGTCGAGGCACAGCCGGACCAGGCAGCGCTGCTGAAGATGCCCGCGCCGTTCTCCGCACCGGAACCCGGCGATGTCGCGGCCGCCCTTCCGGCGCCCCTGTCCGATCCCGACGACCCGGGCGCCACGCTCTCGGCCGGCAGCGCGCTCGCCGAGAGCCGACTGGCCCTGCGCAGAAAGGACGCCGCGGCGGCGGCAGAACGGCTCGCGGCGGCGGGCCTGCCCGACTGGCACTGGCTGACCGACTGGTACCGCGGCCTGACCGCCCTGGCCGACCGGTCCCCGAAGCGGGCCGCCGTCGCACTCGCCCAGGTGCGCAGGGCACTTCCCGGTGAGCTGATACCGCACCTCGCCCTCGGCCTGTGCGCCGAACTCCGCGGCGACCGCACCGTCGCGCGGTCGCACTACGGCAAGGTCTTCGACACCGCCCCCGCGCTCGGTGCGGCCGGTTTCGGCCTGGCCCGCGTGCTGCTGCCGGCCGGCGAGCGCGCGAAGGCGGTCGAGGTCGCCCAGAAGCTGGCCGAGGAGTTCCGCTACGAGCGCGAGGCGCGCGTAGCGGCGGTACGCCTGCGCGTCATGGTCCTCTCCGATCCGGACCACCGGGCGCCGACCGAGGACGACGTGGCCCAGGCCAGGGCGGCCCTGCCGGGCCTCGACGTGAACGCGGCGGCGGCCGCCTCGCTGCGTGCCGAGATCCAGTACGCGGAGTTCCTGTACACCCATGACCGGCTGAAACTGTCCGACACGATCCGTGCCCTCGGTCCGCACGCGCCCACCGAGCGCGAGTACGTCGCGCTGGTGGACCTGGCGAACCGGCTGCGTCCGGCGCTGAGCTGGGGATGGCCGGGAAAGCATGGCAGATCGGGTCATTTCCGTTCCGGATCGGCATCCGGAAGGCTAAGCTCGTAGCACGTTCCGCCGAGAGGGCCAGCACGCTCCGTAGCGACACAACACGGCGACAGACCGGGGGGGCCGGTGGGGAACAGGTCACTGGGACTCGGCTTCGCCCTGGAAGTGGACTCACCCTCGGATCTGCCCTACGACGAGGGGCGCGCGGACGCCCTGATCACCGTCGCGGCACACGCCGGCGCCGGCTCGGCCCCGCAGACTCCGAGTGCCGAGATCCTCATCATGGACCGCTCGTTGTCCATGTCCGGACACCGACTGGACGAGGCGAAACGCGCGATGTGCGCGGCCATCGACGCCCTGCGGGACGGCACCCGCCTGGGGATCATCGCGGGCAGCCACAAGGCCGACGTGATCTTCCCGACGACGGAGGGCCTGGCCCGGGTCGACGCCCGGGCCCGGGAGGACGCCAAGCTCCGGGTCATCAACCAGTTCCCGGAAGGCGGCACGGCGATCGGCCGGTGGCTGGACCGTGCCCGCAGCCTCTTCGCGTCGGTGGAATCCCCCGGCACGGTGCGCCACGCGGTGCTCTACACGGACGGCAAGGACGAGCACGAGACGCCCGAACAACTCGGGAACATCCTCACGTCGTGCGTCGACCAGTTCATCTGCCACGCGAGGGGCCTGGGCGACGACTGGCACTACACCGAACTCCTCCGCGTCACCGAGGCCCTGCACGGCAGCGCCGAGGCCGTGGTCACCCTCTCCGACCTCACCGAGGACTTCACCCGCCTGATGCGCGAGGCGCAGCGGATCGTCGTACCCCGGGTGTATCTGGGCCTGCGCCCCAACAGCCGCTTCCAGCTCGCGTTCGTACGGCAGACCCGCCCGGTCGAGGCCGAACTGACGGTGCGTCAGCAACGGGACGGCGAGACGCACATCCCGCTGGGCTCCTGGGCTCCGGAGACCCGCCAGTACCAGGTCTCCTTCCGCTTCGACCCCAGCAGTCTGACCGTCGACGAGCCCCTGCGCGCCGCCCGTGTCGTCCTGCACGCCGAGTTCCCCGACGGAACCCGCCGGCCCTGCTCCGAGACCGCGGCCATGGTCGTACGCCGCCGCTCGGCACCCGGCTTCGGCATCGCCCGCTCCCCCGACCTCACCCGCGTCGAGAACGAACGCGAACTCGGCATGGCCATGCGCGCCTGCGCGGACGCCCATCTGCGCGGAGACCTCGACCGCGCGGACCGCGAACTGCGCCTCGCGATCGGTCTCGCGGAATCCCTCCGGGACACCACGCGTCTGGCGCTGCTGCGCGCGGCGGCGGCCGACGGCCCCGACGGCCGGCCGCGGGTGCGGCGGGACGTCTCCCGCGGACGGATGCTGGGAATCGGCGTCGACTCGACCAAGACCGTGAGCCGACCGGTCGAGCCACACGGACTCCCGCTCGGTGACGCCGTTCTGCCACGCGTGTGCCCACGGTGCGGCAGGACGTCGACGTCGCCCACGGCCAAGTTCTGCGAGGAGTGCGGGCATCGGTTCGGGGACGCGGGTGTGACCGGTGGACCGGTGGACGCGTGGTGACCGGCGGGCGGCCGCACATGCCCCATCCGATCGTGGTGCTGCGCCGGCTGAGGGCGGGCGTGCTGGCCATGGTGGCGGTGACGGCGCTGCTGTACCTGATGGTGGCGAACGGGGCCCAGGAGCAGATCGCCGCCGCTCACCGCGCCGGGGTCGCCATCCAGCACATAAAGGACGCGCGCGTACAGGCCGCGAAGGCCGACACCGCGCTCAACGCCGCCTCCCGGACCGGGGCGATCGACCTGATCGGCACCAGCGGCGACTTCGCCAACGCCACCGCCCGCGTGAGCTCCCTCCTCACCTCGGCGACCGGGGGGAACGCGGCGGGGGATCGGGGACTCAGCCACATCCAGTTCGTCCAGGGCCAGTTGGCCACGTGTGTGCAGATGGCCAACACAGCGGTCCTCGACGGGAAACCGGGCCTGAAGAGAGCGCAGGACGCGCTGGACCACACGCCGGAGTACGACGGCAGGGACCCGGTCCCCTTCACGGGCGGTCTCAGTCAGTCGCTCGGCGATCTCAGGGATCTCCAGGCCGAAGCACGCGATCACCAGCGCCACTCGGGCTGGCGCGACCCCGGCCTCCTCCGGCCCCTGTTCATCGCACCGTTGGCGGTCATGCTGCTGCTGGTCTGTGCGACCGGCTACATCTTCGTCCACCATTTCCGGCGCCGCCCCGGCCCGGCCCTCGTCGTGGCCACGCTGGCCACCGCGTCGATCAGCGTCGCCATGTGCACGATCAACCCACCCCACGTGGCGATCGCGCTGCCCGTGCTCGCCGCCGCCGGTGCGCTCGCGTATCTGGCCTACCGCCCCCGACTCGCCGAGTACAGGTTCCCTCGCCCATGAGACGACTCACGGCACCACTCGTGCGCTGCGCCCTGCTCCTCGGACTGCTCCTGACGTCCGTCTCGTGCGGCGAACCGGGGAAGGACAAGGTGACGATCATGGTTCCCTGGTCCGGTACCGAGTTCAGAGCGTTCTACGCGGTCGTCAAGGAGTTCGAACGCGACCACCCCGACATCGACGTGGAACCGCAGGTCACTCGTGCCCTCACCCAGCAGCTCGACGCCGCGGTGGCCGCGGACGCGAAGCCCGACCTGGCCGTGCTGCCCAGCGTGGGCGCGATCGCCAAGTACCGGGAGGAAAGGGACCTCCTGCGGCTCGACGTCGACACGGACGGGTATGTACAGCCCTTCCGCGGGCTCGGCATGAACGGCAAGAACGTCTACGCGGTCCCCGTCAAGGCCGACGTCAAGAGCCTCATCTGGTACGACGCCAGGTCCACCGCACGGCCCGCCCAGAGCTGGACCGCTCTGCGGTCCGGCTCCTACAGCTGGTGCCTGGGGCTGGAGTCCGGTCCGACCTCCGGCTGGCCGGGCGCCGACTGGATAGCGGACATCCTGCTCTCCGACGCGGGCACCGGCACATACACCGCCTGGGCCTCGGGTGCCGGGGCATGGGACGAGGGGCCCGTCGAAGACGCGTGGACCGCCTGGGGGAACCTCGTGGCGGGCAGCCTCGAAGACGCGTCCACGCTCAACTTCCGCGATGCCGGCAGGAGCATGACCGCGAAGGGGTGTTCCCTGGGCCACGGCGCCCTGTCCGCGATGCCTTTCGCGTCGGACCAGGTGAGGGACGACCGGTACACGTACGTACCGTCCTCTCGTGACGCCCTGGAGGTCTCGGCGGACTTCGTCGGAAAGTTCACCCGGAACAGGAGCGCCGACGCGTTCATCAGGTACCTGGCGAGTACGGAAGCCCAGCGGACCTGGGTGAACGAACCCGGCTTCGCGCTCTCCGCCGACAGGAGGGTGACGGAGTACGACAACACCACCCAGGGCCGGATAGCCGGAATACTCCGCTCATCCCGTTACACGCTCTGTTTCGGCGCCGCCGACGCGATGGATCCCGATGTGTCCGCCGCCTTCTACCGAGCGGTCCTGGACTACGCGAACGGCAAGAAGCCGATGCCACTGCTGGCGGCGCTCAACCGGGTCCAGAAGGAACTCGGATATGCGTCCCCGCAGTCCCCGCCACCGCCCAAGCCGCTCTGCGCCACCCCGATCCCGCGCTGATCCTTCCAGGAGACTTCATGGCGGACGCCATCCGGTTCACCCTCGACGACGGGACCGCCGTCCTGGTCGCCCCACCCGCCCGCACCGGAACCGGAGCCGTGGGCCTGGGAACCCGTCTGGAGAGCGCGGGAGAAAGCCTTCGCGCGGCACTGACGCCGGTCACCGCCGCCGCGTCCGAGGTGATCGGCCAGTTCCGCGGC
This sequence comes from Streptomyces sp. NPDC088124, assembly GCF_040685895.1. Lineage (NCBI taxonomy): Bacteria > Bacillati > Actinomycetota > Actinomycetes > Kitasatosporales > Streptomycetaceae > Streptomyces > Streptomyces sp. NPDC088124. The sequence goes on from NZ_JBFBJB010000042.1 coordinate 83,872, forward strand.
GTCACAGAACGGCCCGACGAGGTGGAAGTCACCTTCGGTGTCGTCCTGGACGCCAAGCTCGGCGCGGTGCTGGCGAGCGCCGGCACCAGCACCCACCTCGACGTCACCCTCCGCTGGAGCAACAAGGAGCCCGCACCACCGAGCTGACCCCGCGCCCGGCGTACACCACACCACCTCCGGCCGGTCGTCGCGGGGGGGCGGG
>NZ_JBFBJB010000043.1:0-83985 GCF_040685895.1 Streptomyces sp. NPDC088124
GGAGATCCGGCCGGTCACGATCGCCACGTACCAGGTGCTGACGACGCGCCGCAAGGGCATCTACCCGCATCTGGAGCTGTTCGACTCGCGCGCCCCGACACACAACGCGGCGGCCGCCTCCCGGTTCGTTATATCCATCCATACCGGAGACGGGTGAAGTGACTCCTCCACCCCGAGAACGGGGCGGCTTCTCACTCGGCTCCGTAGAGTCTTGTGACGGCCAAGCCCTGACCGCTGCCCGGAAGCAGGCTCTGTAACTTGCTACGCCGCGTCGCGATCGGAAGACGAAGGCACGTTTCTTCCCCGCCTGAAAGCTGGGATTTCCACTCAAGGAGAAAGATGGTTACAACACTGCGAGGCGTCGGGGTCAGCCACGGAGTGGCGATCGGCGAGGTCCGGCACATGGGGACCGCGGTGCTCGAACCGCCGGCCAAGCAGATCGCGGCGGCGGAGGCGGAGCGCGAGCAGGGGCGGGCCCACCAGGCTGTCGAGGCGGTGGCCGCCGATCTGATCGCCCGGGGCAATCTGGCCGGCGGAGAGGCCCAGGCCGTGCTGGAGGCTCAGGCGCTGATGGCGCAGGACCCCGAGCTGATGGCCGATGTGGAGCGGCGTATCGCCGTCGGGTCCACGGCCGAGCGCGGTGTCTACGACGCCTTCGCCTCGTACCGGGCGCTGCTCGCCGGAGCCGGTGAGTACCTGGCCGGGCGGGTCGCGGACCTGGACGATGTGCGGAATCGTATCGTCGCCCGGCTGCTGGGGGTTCCTATGCCCGGTGTGCCGGACAGCGACGAGCCGTACGTACTGATCGCGCGCGATCTCGCGCCGGCGGACACGGCGCTGCTCGACCCGGCTCTGGTGCTCGGCTTCGTGACCGAGGAGGGCGGGCCGACGAGCCACAGCGCGATTCTCGCGCGGGCGCTCGGAGTGCCCGCCGTCGTCGCGCTGCCGGGTGCGGGAGAGATCGCCGAGGGCACCGTGATCGCGGTCGACGGCAGTACGGGGGAGATCTTCGTCGACCCCGATGCCGCGAAGCGCGCCGAACTGGAGGCGGCGGCCGCCGCGCGGAAGGCCGCGCTCTCGGCGTCCACCGGGCCCGGCGCGACCTCCGACGGGCACAAGGTGCCTCTTCTCGCGAATGTGGGCGGGCCCGGGGACGTACCGGCCGCGGTCGAGGCGGGGGCGGAGGGCGTCGGTCTGTTCCGTACCGAGTTCCTGTTCCTGGACGACAGCGAGCGGGCCCCCTCCGAGGAGAAGCAGGTCGAGGCGTATCGCAAGGTCCTCGAAGCGTTCCCGCAGGGCCGGGTGGTGGTACGGGTCCTGGACGCCGGCGCGGACAAGCCGCTGGACTTCCTGACCCCCGCCGACGAGCCCAACCCGGCGCTGGGTGTGCGCGGGCTGCGGAGTCTGCTGGACCATCCCGATGTGCTGCGCACCCAGCTCGCCGCGCTGTCGAAGGCGGCGGCCGGACTGCCGGTGTATCTGGAGGTCATGGCGCCGATGGTGGCCGACCGCGCCGACGCGAAGGCGTTCGCGGACGCGTGCCGCGAGGCCGGGCTGAACGCGAAGTTCGGTGCGATGGTGGAGATTCCGTCGGCCGCTCTGCGGGCCCGGTCGATCCTTCAGGAGGTCGAGTTCCTTTCGCTCGGGACCAACGACCTGGCCCAGTACACCTTTGCCGCAGACCGGCAGGTGGGCGCCGTCTCCCGGCTCCAGGACCCGTGGCAGCCCGCGCTGCTCGATCTGGTGGCTCTGTCGGCCGAGGGCGCGAAGGCCGAGGGCAAGAGCTGCGGTGTGTGCGGTGAGGCCGCCGCCGATCCGCTGCTCGCCTGTGTGCTCACCGGTCTCGGTGTGACGTCGTTGTCGATGGGCGCGGCCTCGATTCCTTACGTCCGGTCCGCGCTGGCCAAGTACACCCTGGCGCAGTGCGCCCGTGCCGCGGCCGCGGCACGGGCGACGGACTCCGCGGAGGAGGCCAGGAAGGCCGCCCAGACGGTGCTGTCCGGCGAATGAGCCGGTGATCCGGGTTCCTTGGGATCCTGAGGGGCTTCCTGCCGTGCACGGCAGGAAGCCCCTTCTCCTTGGCCTTGGGCTCCAGTGGGTTCTAGTGGTGAGGGCCGCTCTCTTCGAGGTGGAGATCGAAGCCCGCGCAGTACTCCACGTCCGGCTCGGGTGAGAGCGGCTCGCCGGTGTCCGCGTCGGTGCAGTAGGCGCTGAAGACCTCGCCCTCGGTGAGGGGGACGAGGCTCCCGGCGGCGAGGCGCCAGCCGCGCAGCCGGTCCGGGGTGCCCGGTTCCGTCGTACGGAGTACCACTCCCCCGGGGCTCTCCAGGGCGATGCCCGCCGCGAGCACGCTGACGAACTCGGCCGCCTCGGACGCGTCGAGACGGGCCGCCTCGCCGTCCAGGGGCGCGATGTCCTCGGACACCGTGGCGCCACCGGACGGCGACGAACCCGCCGCGTCTTCCGTGCCCTCCGTGCCCTCCGCGCGTTCCGCGTGCAGGACGGCCAGGAGCTGTTCGTCCCCCGCGGGGACGCTGCAGACGAGGTGGTGGGTGCCGGGGCCCGCCTCCTCCAACAGGCGCAGCAGGATGTGGGAGCCGCGGTCGAAGGCCGCGGTTCCGATGTCCTCTCCGCACTGCGCGCAGGTGCCGAGGTCGGCGAGGAGCGTCGTCACGTACTCCCAGGTGGCCCTGCGGATCGCGGTGTTGACCAGCTGCGGGACGAGGGTGTCGATGGGCTGGCCCGTGTACGCGACGGCCGCGCCGCTCGCCGGGATGGCGGCGGTGAAGCGGCTGCGGCTGTCCGGGGTGTCCGGGTCGAGCCCCGTCTCCTCGCAGTACTCCGCGAACTCCTCCGGGTCGAAGAGGGCGACGGTGGTGTGCACCCCTTGTGCCGCGAGTGCCCTCAGCAGCCCGTCGAGCTGCCGGAGATAGGCCGCGTGGTCGTCGAAGGTGAAGCTGGGATAGCTCCGCATCGCGGTGAAGTCCCGCTCGTCGGCCAACAGGCCGACGATGCTGGGGACCTCACGGCGCAGCGCGCGGCGCCTGGCCGCGCGGGTGCGGGGGCGATCGGTGCGGGAGCGATCGGCTCCGTTGTGGTCGGCTCGGACGTGGTCGGCTCGGATGTGGTCGGTGTGCGTACGGCCGGAATCCGTACGGTCGGTGTGCTTGCGGTCGGTGTGCGTCATGACTCCCCCTGAACACGGTCGATCTTTGCTCACTCAGAGTAATTGGGGGGTCTGACAACGGGCGGTCCGCCGCCGGGATCAGGGGCGTTCGCGGGCGAGGTTCTCGTAGAAACGGAGCAGTTCGAGGTCGTCGACGGAGCCGGCGTTGACGGCCTTGTCCAGCGGTGTGCCCTGGAGGAGGCGCTTGACGGGGACCTCGATGCGTTTGCCCGTCAGTGTGTGCGGGACGCCGGGGACTTCGACGATCTCGTCGGGGACATGGCGTGGGGAGAGCTGTTCGCGGATCGTCCGCCGGACGCGGTCGCGCAGGGCGTCGTCGAGTACGGCGCCCTCGGCGAGCTGGACGAAGAGCGGCATCCAGTAGCCGCCGTCCGGTTCTTCCACTCCGATGACCAGGGATTCCCTGATCTCGGGGAGGCGTTCGACGACTTCGTAGATGTCGGCGGAGCCCATCCGGACGCCCTGGCGGTTCAGGGTGGAGTCGGAGCGTCCATGGATGATGACGGATCCCCGGTCGGTCAGGGTGATCCAGTCGCCGTGACGCCAGGCGCCCGGGAACATCTCGAAGTAGCTGTCGCGGTAGCGGCTGCCGTCGGGGTCGTTCCAGAAGCGGACGGGCATGGACGGCATGGGCTGGGTGACGATCAGCTCGCCGACCTCGCCGACGACCGGCCGGCCCTGGGGGTCCCAGGCCTGGAGGTCGGTGCCGAGGCAGGGTGCCTGGAGTTCCCCCACGTGGACAGGGAGGGTGGGGACGGCCCCGGCGAAGCAGCTGCACACGTCGGTGCCGCCGCTGACCGAGGCGATCCACAGGTCCGCGGCGACCTCGTCGTGGAGCCAGCGGAATCCGTCGGGCGGCAGCGGCGATCCGGTGGTGGCGACGCAGCCGACGCGCGAGAGGTCGTGGTCACGCCCCGGGTGCACACCGGCCTTGCGGCAGGCCATGACGTACGCGGCCGAGGTGCCGAAGAGGGTGGCGCCGGTCCGCTCGGCGACGGCCCACTGGGCGTCGATGGCGGGGTGGCCGGGGCTGCCGTCGTACAGCACGAGCGTGGTGCCGGTGAGCAGCCCGGAGACGAGGAAGTTCCACATCATCCAGCCGGTGGAGGTGTACCAGAAGAAGCGGTCCTCGGGGCCCAGGTCGCAGTGGAGGCCGAGTTGCTTGAAGTGTTCGAGGAGGATGCCACCCTGGGACTGGACGATCGCCTTGGGCAGGCCGGTGGTGCCGGAGGAGTACAGGACCCACAGCGGGTGGTCGAAGGGGACGTGCTCGTAGGCGAGGGCCGCCGGCTCGGCCGAGAGGTCCTCGGGCGGTGCGACGACGTCCGTCCAGTCGAGGGCGCCGGGCGGCGCCGGTGTGCCGAGCAGGGGGATGTGGACCACGGCCCGCAGGGTGGGCAGTTCGCGGCGGAGTTCCGCGACGGTCCCGGTGCGGTCGTGCTCCTTGCCGCCGTAGCGGTAGCCGTCGACGGTGACGAGGACGACGGGTTCGACCTGCTGGAAGCGGTCGAGTACGCCGCGGGCGCCGAAGTCGGGCGCGCACGAGGTCCAGGTCCCGCCGACGGCCGCGGTCGCGAGGAACGCCACGACGGCCTGCGGGATGTTGGGGAGGTAGCCGCTGACGCGGTCCCCCGGGCGTACGCCGAGTTCGCGCAGCCGGGCCGCGAGCGCGGTCACCTGGCGGCGCAGCTCCGCCCAGCTCACCGCGGTCTGCTCGGACGTCTCGTCGACGTAGAGGAGCGCCGGTTCCTGGGCGCGGGCCGGGTCGTCCGCCGTACGCAGCGCGTGCTCCGCGTAGTTGAGGGTGGCGCCGGGGAACCACTGGGCACCGGGCATGGTTCGGTCGCCCAGGACGCGTTCGTACGGGGTGGCGAACCGGATGTCGAACCAGTCGGCGACGGCGGTCCAGAACGTCTCCAGTTCCTCGACCGACCAGCGGTGCAGTGCCGCGTAGCCGCCGTCGGCCGGTGCGCCGTACCGCTCGGCCGCCCAGCTCTGGAAGCGGGTGATCCGGGCTGTGGCGACCCGGTCCTGGCTCGGCTGCCACAGGGGGGTGTCGGGGCTGGCGGCTGCGGTCATGGGGCGGCTCCCGGCTGGCTCGGCAGTGGTGACGTGTGACGTGGTGCGTGGTGACGCGGTGCGTGGTGCGTGGTGACTCGGTGGCGTGGTACGGACGATGCCATGTGATCGTCCGCGGCACCAGGTTCCGTCCGTGATGTCGGACCGGGGGCGCCACAAGTGAACGGGAGTTGAACGGAGTCCCCCGGAGGCGGCCCGGATGGCAGGCTGAGCAGCATGGACGGTCGGGAACTGGTGCGTTCGATGAGAGTGGTCGGATCGGTGCGGGGGCTGCGCTCCGTACGGTCGGCATGGCGCGGGCGGCGGGCGGACGCCCGGGAGCTGGCGCCGCGCGGGCCGGAGCGGGCCCGGGTGCCGGGGCCGGTCACGGGGGCCGAGCCGCTGCCGGGCGGGGGGACGGTGCGGTTCGCGCGGGCGGAGCTGCGGGTGTGCGTCATGGTGGGCGGCGCGGTCTTCTGGGGGTGGGACGGGGCGGGTCCGCTGCCGTCGTACGGGCTGGCCGGTGCCCCGCCGGAGCCGGATCCGCGGGCCGGTCTCGAACCGGACAAGGACGGCGGCTGGCGGGTGGTGTCGGAGCGGGTGACGGTGGCGGTGTCGCGCCACGGCGGTGTGGAGGTCCGTACGCCGGGGGGCGTGGTGCTCCGCCGGGAGCTGCCGCCCCGCTGGTGGGAACCGGTGGCGGGGGGCGGCGCGCGCTGGGTGCAGCGGACGGAGGTGGCGGCGGACGCGCGGTTCTTCGGGCTGGGCGGGCGGGCGTCGGGGCCGCGGCTGCGGGACGGCACGTACCGGCTGTGGAACACGGATCCGGGCGGCGGGTTCGGGCCGGGGGACGATCCGCTGTACGTGACGATGCCGGTGCAGCTCGTCGTGGCCGACGCGGGTACGCACCTCGCCTTCCACGACAACTCCTGGGACGGCCGGGTCACGCTGCGCGAGGGCGAGGAGGGGGCGGGCTCCGGGCACGACCGGCCAGGCACGGCCGAACTGCGGATGGAGGGCGGGCCGCTGCGCTGCTGGGTGGTGACCGGCACGCCGGCGCGGGTGCTGCACGGCTGGACGGCGCTGAGCGGCGCGCCCGTGGCGCCGCCGTCCTGGGCGCTCGGTCCGCAGCACGCGCGCTGGGGGTTCGGCAGCGAGCGGGAGGTGCGGCGGATCGTGGCGGGGTACCGCGAGCGGAATCTGCCACTGTCGGCGGTCCATCTCGACATCGACCACTACGACGCGCACCAGGTCTTCACGGTGGACCGCGAGCGCTTCCCCGATCTGCCGGGGCTCGCGGCCGAGTTGCGCGCGGAGGGGGTGCGGCTGGTCTCGATCGTCGATCCGGCGGTGAAGGCGGAGCCGGGTAACGCGGTGTACGACAGCGGGCGCGCGCTCGGTGCGCGCGCGGGGGACCCGGGAAGCGGCGGGGCGTTCGTACGGGACGCGCGGGGGCGCCCGGTGCGGGGCGTCGTCTGGCCCGGTGAGTGCGTCTACCCGGATTTCACCGATCCGGCGGTGCGCGACTGGTGGGGCGAGCTGTACGAGGAGCGGCTGGCGCAGGGGTTCGCCGGGGTGTGGCACGACATGAACGAGCCGGTGTCCTTCGCGCCGTTCGGCGACCCGACCCTGCCGCGCTCGGCGCGGCACGCGCTGGAGGGCCGGGGCGGCGATCACCGCGAGGCCCACAACGTGTACGCGCTGACGATGGCGCGGGCCGGGTACGAGGCGCTGCGGCGGCTGCGTCCCGAGCAGCGGCCGTTCCTGTTCTCGCGCTCGGGCTGGGCGGGGATGCAGCGGTACGGCGGCACCTGGTCCGGTGATGTGTCGACGGGGTGGCCCGGGCTGCGCGCGTCACTCGCGCTGGTGCTGGGTCTCGGGTTGTGCGGGGTGCCGTACTCGGGTCCTGACGTGGGCGGTTTCGACGGGAGTCCGTCGCCCGAGCTGTATCTGCGCTGGTTCCAGCTCGGCGCGTATCTGCCGCTGTTCCGTACGCACGCGGCGATCGACGCGGGGCGCAGGGAGCCGTGGGAGTTCGGCCCCCGGGTGCTGGAGCACGCGCGGGCCGCGCTCGGCGAGCGGGAGCGGCTGCGGCCCTACTTCGTGACGCTGGCTCAGCTCGCTCGGCTGACGGGGGCGCCGTACGTCCGGCCGCTGTGGTGGGGCGCGCCGGAGGACCGGGCGCTGCGCGACTGCGAGGACGCGTTCCTGCTGGGTGACGCGCTGCTGGTGGCGCCGGTGCTGACGCGGGGCGCGGACCGGCGGGCGGTGCGGCTGCCGCGTGGGCGGTGGTACGACACGGTGACGGAGCAGGCGTACGAGGGGCCCGGCCAGGTGCTGCTGGACGCGCCGCCGTCCCGGATCCCGGTGCTGGCCCGGGCGGGTGCGGTGATTCCGGTACGGGGCGCGGACGGGGGCATGGAGCTGGAGGCGTGGACTCCGGCCGGGGGGCGCGCGGGCGGCGGGCTGGTGGTGCTGGATCCGGAGGACGGTGGCGACAAGCCGGTGGAGGCCGCGGGAGACGCGGCGGAACGCGGGGCGGTCGACGGGGCGGAGCGTGCCGCGGCGGGCGGGTCCGAGGGGGAGCCCGAGCCCCGGGTGGAGCGGTACACCTCGCGGCTGGTGGACGGCGCCGTCCGGGTCGAGCGGGTGACGGACGAGGGCGCGGCGCCCCCGCGGTGGCCGGTACGGGTCCGGGGCCGGGCCGCCGGCTGACCGGACCGGTACGGCTCCGTACCGCAGTACGGGCGGCCGCCGTACGGTCAGCGGCGTGGCCCGGTGGCGTAGCGGCCGGCGAACCAGGCCCGTACCGCCTCCGTGTGGAGCGGGAACGCCAGTTCGGCGGGGGCGCGCAGCAGGTGCAGGCCCGAGGTCTCGGCCGTGGGGACCGAGGGCGGCAGGCTCGCGGCGGGGCGTTCCGGGAGGAGGCCGAAGAGGAGGAGATGACCGTCGGGTGAGCTGAGCGCGTCGGCGAGCGTGACGTCCTGCTCGGCGGCCTCGATGCCGGTCTCCTCGCGGAGTTCGCGGACGAGGGCGTGGCGCCAGTCCTCCCGGTGGTCGATGAATCCGCCGGGGAGGGCGACGCCGCCGTACGCGGGTTCGATGGTGCGTGTGATGACGACCAGGGAGGTGCCCTCGCGGTCGGTCACCGGCAGCAGGGCGACGGCGACGGGCAGCGGGTTGCGGTAGGCGGTGGCGCCGCAGGCCGGGCAGGTGCGGGGCCAGCCCGCGGCGGCGGGGTACGGGGCGCCGCAGTGGCCGCAGTACGCGTGGGCGTCGGTCTTCTTCCGGGGCTCGGACACGCCGGGACTGTACCGGACACGGGTGGCCACCACCGGACACAGGCGGCCACCGCCGGACACGGGCGGCCACCACCGGACGCAGGCGGACCGTATGCGATCGCCCTTTCCTTGTATGCGATCACCCTTTCCCCACGCCCGGTGAAGCTGGTAGATCCATACGACCATGACAAGAATCGCGTTCCCGCGCCGCGCCCTGGCCGTCACGGCCGCCTGCGCCGCCGCGCTGCTCACTGTCATCACGCCCGCCCCGAGTGCCGGAGCGGCGCCCGCCACGGTCCGCTCCGAGCCGACCGCGCCCCCGGAGTTCGTCGCCCTGCGCACGGTCGTGCCGACCGTCATCGAGGAGATGCGCTACCCGACCCCGCACACCTTCCTGGGCAAGCCGGTGAAGGGCTACAAGGACCCCGTCTGCATCGTCACCCGGTCCACGGCCGAGGCGCTGCGCACGGCGCAGTCGCGACTGCTGCGGCAGGGCTACTCCCTGAAGGTGTACGACTGCTACCGGCCGCAGCGGGCCGTGGACCACTTCGTGCGCTGGGCGAAGGATCTCCAGGACGAGCGCATGAAGACGGAGTTCTACCCGCGCGTCGACAAGTCGCGGCTGTTCGAGGACGGTTACATCGCGGAGAAGTCCGGCCACAGCCGGGGTTCCACGGTGGACCTGACGCTGGTGAGGCTGCCGGCCCTGCCGACGCGTCGTTACGTACCGGGCGAACCGCTCACTCCGTGCTACGGGCCGAAGGACGAGCGGTTCCCGGACAACTCCGTCGACATGGGAACGGGCTACGACTGCTTCGACACGCTGTCGCACACCGACGACCCGCGGGTGCAGGGTGAGCAGCGGGCGAACCGGCAGCTCCTGAAGTCGGCCCTGACCGAGGTGGGATTCACCAACCTGCCCGAGGAATGGTGGCACTTCACCCACAAGCCGGAGACGTTCCCGGACACCTACTTCGACTTCCCGGTGGCGCGGGGCTCGGTTCTCGGCCGCTGAGCCCGGAGTCCCGAGAACGGCGCGGGAACGGCCGGGACCACCCCCGTGGGCTCCGGCCGTCCCCCGTGGTGGGGGACGCCGGCCGGCCGTCTCCGGTTCTCGTGCGGGAGAGGCCTGAGGGAGCGGGGGTCGGTCAGGAGGTAGGCGCGTGCTCCCGCGACAGGGCCGCGCGGGTCATGGCGTGTTCGACCACCGAGACCAGCACCTCCTTGACGGACTCGCGTTCGCGCGCGTCGCACATCACCAGCGGGACCTCGGGGTCGAGGTCGAGCGCCGCGCGTACGGTCTCGCCGGGGAACCGGCCGGCCCCCTCGAAGCAGTTGACGGCGACCGTGAAGGGAATGCCGCGCCGTTCGAAGTAGTCGACGGCGGCGAACGAGTCCGCGAGCCGCCGGGTGTCCGCCAGCACGACGGCGCCCAGGGCCCCCTGGGCCAGCTCGTCCCAGAGGAACCAGAACCGGTCCTGCCCGGGGGTACCGAAGACGTACAGCACCAGGTCCTCGCGGAGGGTGATCCGGCCGAAGTCCATGGCGACCGTGGTGGTCGTCTTGGACTCGACGCCGTCGACGTCGTCGACGGGCCGGCCGGCCTCGCTCAGTACCTCTTCCGTACGGAGCGGCCTGATCTCGCTCACGGCGCCGACCAGGGTGGTCTTGCCCACCCCGAAGCCCCCCGCTACGAGGATCTTCAGCGCCACCGGATCGACCGGACGCTGCCTGCGGCTAGAGCGCCCGAAGACCATTGATCACCTCGCGGAGAATGCTCACGTCCGGCAGCTCGGCCGGCGGAACGGGACGGGTTACACGCACGATTTCGTCCTCGACGAGATCCCCGACGAGCACCCGGACCACCCCTACGGGGAGATCGAGGCCCGCCGAGAGTTCGGCGATCGACTGGGGACTCGTGTAGCAGCGATCCACGATCTCCACGTGTTCCGGGGAGAGCGTCTGGTCCCGGCCTGGGTCGCCGGCCTCGGGTTCGCATACGACGAGCGCGATCAGGTCGAGCTGGTGGCGCGTCGCGCTGCTGGTGCGGCCACGCGTCATCGCGTACGGACGCACCACCGGTCCGGCTTCGCCGTCGAACCAGTGCTGCGGATCCTGACCTGAGTCACTCATCTCAGCCCACTCACCCTCCGGCGGGCAGGCCGGTCCGTGGGGCCGTGCCCAGGTGGACGCCGACCCGCTTGACCATGAGCGTCATCTCGTAGGCGACCTGACCGACGTCCGAGTCCGCGTCGGAGAGCACGGCGAGACAGCTGCCGTCACCCGCCGCGGTGACGAAGAGGAAGGCGTCGTCGAGTTCGACGACGGTCTGCCGGACCCGGCCGGCCTCGAAGTGCCGGCCCACGCCCTTGGCCAGGCTGTGGAATCCGGAGGCGACGGCCGCGAGGTGCTCGCCGTCCTCACGCGTCAGGTCCTTCGACGTGCCGGTGGCGAGGCCGTCCCCGGAGAGGACCACTGCCTTACGGATGCTGGCGACGCGCTCGACCAACTCGTCGAGCAGCCAGTTGAGCTCTCCCGCGCCATTGGGGTCGGTGGAGCGTGCTGCGACATTCGGTGCGGTCATCGACCGTCCCCCTCCGATGTGGTTCCTTGTGTCTCGACCCGGGCGGTGGAGTCCTCGGCGTCGTTCTGCCGACGACCGCGCTGCCAGCCGCGTTGGAGCGACGCCATACGGCTGCGGACCTCGTCCGCGTCCCGCTCCTGCTCGACGGGCCGGCCCTCGCCGGGCCCCGGGCCGGAATTCCTGTCCTGCGCGACGTCCCTCAACTGCGGGGCCAGGCTGGCCTGCCGGATCCGGCGGGGCAGTCCGTCGATCATGGCCGGTGCCTGATCCGACGGTGTCCCGGTTCCGGCGCGGCGGGTGGTCTGCGGCGGGATGCCGGACCAGCCGCGTCCGCCCGTCCCGCCGGGGGCGGGCTGGTCCTGCGCCGGGTGTCCGCGTTCCGGCTCGTCCACCCGCCGGCCGCGGTCGGCGACCAGGGTCGGGGGCTTGCGGCGGGGCAGGACCGGCTCGTCGGCGGATCCGGATCCGGTGTCGGCCCCCGGGTCCTGCCGGGCGTGCCGGGCGCGCGGGGCCGGGGTGACCCGGCCGTCACGCCGGTCGCGGAAGTCGCGGCCGTCGCGGGTGTCGTCACGGCGGTTCTCGTCGCGGAGTTCGCGCAGTTCGTCGCGGCTCATACGGGCGTCCCGTACGTCGTACAGGTCGCCTCGCGCGTCGCGGCCGTCACGGGTGTCCCGTACGTCGTAACCGTCACGTCCCTCACGTCCGTCACGCCGGGCGTGGGCGTCGGGTGTGCTGTGGGCGGTGTCGCGGAGGTGCTCGCGCGCGCGGAACAGGCCGCCACGCTCGCTCTCCGTGTCATCGAGATCGCCGATGCCGTCACCTCCGCCGATTACCGGCCCGCTGTCGGCTCCCAGAGCACCGACCGGCGCTTCGAGTTCGACCGGGCCGTCGAGCACGGACGGGCCGCTGCCCAGTCCGGTGGGGACCTGCGCCAGGGCGGTGCGCCGCCCGCCGCCGGAGTCGGCGCGTCCGCGCCCCCGTTCCAGGGCGTTCTTCCGGTCGAGCCGGAAGCCGGTGCCCTCCGTCTCGGGGGCGTCGGTGAGCAGCGCGACCGGCAGGAAGACGATCGCCGTCGTACCGCCGTACGGGGAGGGCTGGAGGGAGACCCGTACGTTCTGCCGCTGGGCGAGCCGGCTGACGACGAACAGTCCCAGCCGGTCGGTGTCCGACAGTTCGAACTCGGGGGTCTCCGCGAGCCGGAGGTTCGCGTCGAGCAGCACCTCGGGGGCCATGCCCAGACCGCGGTCGTGGATCTCCAGGGTGAAGCCGTTGGCGACCCGTTCGCCGTGCACCTGCACCGCGGTGTGCGGGGGCGAGAACACCGTGGCGTTCTCCAGGAGTTCGGCGATGAGGTGGGTGAGGTCCGCGACCGCGGGGCCGCCGACACCGATCCTCGGGAGCCTGCGGACCTCGATGCGCTCGTAGTCCTCGACCTCCGCGACGGCCGCGCGTACGACGTCCATGAGCTGGACGGGCTTGCGCCACTGACGGGAGGGGGCGGCGCCGGAGAGGATCACCAGGCCTTCGGCGTGGCGCCGCATGCGGGTGGTGAGGTGGTCGAGACGGAAGAGGTCGGCCAGTTCCTCGGTGTCCTCCGTACGGCGCTCCATGGTGTCGAGGAGCGTGAGCTGCCGGTGGAGCAGGACCTGGTTGCGGCGGGCGAGGTTGACGAACACCTCGGAGACGCCGCGCCGCAGGTCGGCCTGTTTGACGGCGGCCTCGACGGCGGCGCGCTGAAGGGTGTTGAGGGCCTGGCCGACCTGGCCGACCTCGTCCCTGTCGTATTCGAGACGCGGCGCCTCGGTCTCCACGTCGACCGGGTCGCCCGCGGCGAGCCTGCGCATGACACTCGGAAGGCGCACGCCGGAGACCTCGTGGGCCTCCTTGCGGAGCCGGGAGAGGTCGCGGATCAGGTCACGGCCGACGCGGGTGGAGACGAAGATGGAGATGAGGAGGGTGAGCAGACCCAGCGCCGCGGCGAGCCCGGTCCTGACGAAGACGTCCTGGCGGACGGGGTCGATGTGGTCCCGGTAGAGGGAACTGGCCTCCGCGCTCTCGTCGGTGAGGTCGCTGAGGACGGAGGCCGTCATCCGCTGCCAGCTCCTGGCACTGACCGACTTCGGGTTCTTGGCCGGCCCGGCGGCGATCAGGCGGTCCTCGGTCTCGCGCAGTTCCAGGGTGGCGGGGGTCCGCCAGTACTGCTCCAGCGTCGCGCGGTCGGAGAGCGGCAGGTCGGCCAGGTTGGACTCGTAGAGCAGGACGCGGTTGGCGACCAGGTCGGAGGTGCGGCGCAGGTCCTCGGCGGTCATCTCGCGGCCGACCAGCGCGGAGGCGACGAGCGCGTCCTCCCGGGAGAGCATCTCCTTGGCGCGGTCCAGGCCGATCAGCGCACGACCCCAGTTGTCGCCGTCCATGTCCTCGTTGCTGTAGAGGGAGGCGAGGACGTTGTGACCGGGGTCGATGAGCTTGTTGTAGAAGTCCAGGGCACCCTCACGGGTGACCGTGCTCTCCTCGACGGACCGGCGCATCAGGTCGAGACCGTCCAGGTCGCCGAGGAGCCTGCCGAGCCGGTCGGAGGTGATGGTGTCCATCCGGTCCCGCACGCCGGACGCGGCGTTGCGTCTGACCGTGGTCAGCGCCCGGTCCGTGTCGCTGCGGCGGCTGCGGAGCTCGGTGAGCGAGTCGACGGCCTCGGGGTCCGCCAGGAAGATCAGCGTCTGGCGGCGCTCGCTCTGGAGGACCCGGATGCTGTCCTCCACCGGGTGGCCGATTTTCTCGATCGCGTAGCTGACGTCGACGAGTTGCTTGGCCGGGGTGCCGGCGAGCGTCGTCGCGAGCCCCCAGAGAACGGTGAGCCCGATGAGCGGCACGAGCAGCAGCGCCACGATCTTCCGGCGGATGGATTTCCCGCGAAAGCGCATGGCCTCCCCCTGGTCGATCCCCGCCTGATGCGGGAGATACTTCGTCAGCAAACGGCGCGAGCCTACTACTGTCACACCGGCAACTCGAAGACACGTCCGGATGTTTTTCAGCCGTCCCCTGCCTCCTTGATCATGAGTTGTCCCGGTATTCGGCGAGATGGCTTCGGCCTCTGATGTATGGAGGCCACGAGGGAAGCCCCGTACCGGTCAAGACAGATGGCCGAAATCATTCGCTTGACAGCGGGGTGACGGTCCGATGACGGCCCGGAGGGGAATCTTCGCGGGTGGACATTCGTCGTTATGTACGGGGATCAGGGGGAAGTCCGGAGCGCTACGGGCGGTTCGCGCATCACCGTTCGGAATCGGTTCGATTCCGAAGCGGCATGAAGCGTGACGAGCCGGGCAGTCCCCCTTGGGACGGGCAGCGGGGTTGGGGAGTGACGGTCCATGCAGCAGACGGATGAACGGCGGGGTTCCGTGCGGGCGGGGGAGTTCGAGCGGGTCTCGCGCGGGTTGTGGGTCGAGGAGCCCGCGCGGTCCTACCGCATGCCGGATCCGGTCAGGACGGCCGCGGTCCGGGCGGTCATCATCACCGCGGTGACACTGATTCAGGCCATGATTGCGTTCCTCAGCACGCTCGCGGGGTCCTGGCTGGCCTTCCCGATGGTGCTGAGCAGTGTGGCCTCGACGGTGGTCGCGACGTGGGGTGTGCTGGACGTCTGGGTGACGCGCCAGGTGTGGAACCAGCGTTACGGAGTGGTGTCCGTGCCCAGCAGTACGGCGCGCCAGTTGCGCCGCGAGCGGCGCAGGGCACGGCGGGCGGCCAGGAAGGCGGCGCGCGAGGGGGTACGGATACCGCCGGCGGGCGCCGCCGCCCTGAGCGAGGAACAGGCGGCGGCCGGGCTCAAGACGGCCTGACCCGCGCCCCTCCGGTGTCCGACGGGTCCGATGGGTCCGACGGGTCCGGGGAGCCGGCCGGGGCCGGGATCCGGGCGGCTTCCCGGGCGGAGTCCGGGACTTCCGGGGCTGGGGCCGGGTCCGGGGCCGGGGGTGGTGTGGCGGCCGGGTCGGGGGTCCGCTTGAACATGCGGGTCGCGGTGATCTCGCCGTGCACGGGCTCGCCGTCCGGGTCCTGCTGCGGCAGCCCGGGGCGCAAGTGCTCCTCCACACTGATGTACTTCAGCCCGGCGCGCAGATCCGCGTCGTTGCGCAACCTGATGACCAGCGGGAATTCGGCGAGCGCCGTCGTGTCGAAGAGACCCGTGGTGTAGAGGAGCTGCACACCCAGCGCGTCCGAGACCGCGCGCTGGAGCTCCAGCAGGTAGGTGGCGTTGGCACGGCCGATCGGGTTGTCGAGGAAGAGCGTGCCCGCGTGCCGGTGCTTGTCGCGCCCCCGGTCGTTGCTGCGGAGCGCCGCCATCGTGCAGTACAGGGCGATCGCGGCGGTCAGCAGCTGACCGCCGGAGAAGACGTCGCCCATCTGCCCGACGGGGACGCGCTCGGCGCGCAGCACGGCGTCGGGCTTGAGGATCTCGACGGCGATGCCCTTGGGTTCGAGGGCGGCCTGGACGCCGCGCAGCAGCAGGGACATGCCGTCCCTGCGGAGGTCGGAGTTCTTCTTGAGGGCGGCCCGGGTGGCCTCGTCGATGACCTGGCCCAGCCGTTCGGTGAGCGTCGCGCGGTCCGGCTCCTCGAAGCGGATCCGCAGGAACTCCTGCCCCGACCACTCCCCCAGGCCCTCGGGCAGCCGGGAGAGCCGCTGGGCCGAACGGAGCGTCGTCAGCGCGGAGTCGACCAGACCCCGCAGCCGGTCGACGATGGAGTCGCGGTTGCGCTCCAACTGCGCCAGCTCGTCCGTCAGCACCCTCAGCCGGGGGGCGAACGCCTGCGCCCACGCCGCCGCGTGCTCGGGCAGCGCGGCGGCCGGGAGCTCGCGGATCTGCTGCCGGGCGGGGGTGCGCACCTGCTCGTACCGGGTGGAGTTGGCGTGCCGTACGAGCACGTCGCATGCCTCGCGTACGCCCGCCTCCGCCGCCGAGAGGTCGGCCGCGCAGCCGCGCAGGGCCCGGCGGGCCTCGCCCGTGGACCCGCGGGCCTCCTCCAGCGTGCCCGGATACGGTTCCGGCGGGCGCGGTGCCTCCTCGGGGCCGGTCTCCTCGGTGACGGCGCCGCGCAGCAGGTCGCGCAGGAGGGCCGCGGTCTCGTCGAAGCCGCCCGCCGCCTCCTCGGCGGCGCGGTGCGCGTACAGCAGCTCGCTGTGCGCGGCCCGCGCCGTCTCCAGCGCGTCGGTCCGTACGGCCAGTTCGGTGGTGGCCGTACGGAGCAGGATCTGCGCCTGCTCGGCGTCGGCCGGGACCTGGTCCTCGGGGAGTTCGGTGTGTGTGTCGCCGTCGGCGGGGGCCAGCCGCTCGGCCTCGCCGCGGAACCGGCCCAGTTGCTCACTGGCGGCCGAGGCGCGCGACTCCAGCATCTGGACCAGGGACTCGGCGCGGGCGGCGGCGGCCTGCCGGGAGGGCCCGTCGGCGCCATCGGTGGATTCGAGCAGTTGCCCGGCGCGGGTACGGACCTTGTTGGTGAGCCGGTCCAGTTCGGCGAGGGCGGCGCTCTCGTCGCCCTCGGCGCGGGCCTGTTCGGCGCGCAGGTCGGCGCCGACGCCCACCTTCTCGTACAGCTGGGAGGCCGCGCGGTAGGCCTCGCGCAGGGCGGGCAGCGCGGCGCGCGGGGCGTCCGGCGCCGCCTCGGGGATCGTCTCGGGGGCGCCGGCGATCTCGGCGCGCTCGGCGCGCAGGGCGCGTGCGGTACGGCGGGCGTCGTCACCCGCGCGCTGGGCGGCCCTGCGGTCCTCGTCGGCGGCGCGGGCCCGCTCCAGGCAGACGGCCGCGCGCGCCTCGTACTCGGTGGCGTCGTCGGCCAGTTCCCGGAGCTTGGCCTGCCAGCCGGCGCGTTCACGGAGCCGGTGCGCGAGGCCGGAGAGCACGTCGGCGGCCCGGCGGGCGCGCTGGGCGGCCTCCTGGCGTTCGTCGCGGACCCGGGCGGTGTCGGCGGCGGCCTCGTCCGCCTCGGCCCGTACCGTACGGGCCTCGGCGAGCGCCGCCGCGGCCGTCTCCGCGCTCTCCCGGGCCGTGGCCGCGGCGGCGGACAGCTCCGTGAGCATGCCGGGCGGGCAGTCGGCGCGCCAGGAGCCGATCCTGGCGGCGAGCGAGCGGTCGCCGGTCAGCCGGGCGGCGAGGGTGCGGATCTCCTCGTCGCGGGCGGCGGCGCGGGCGCGCAGCGTCTGCCGCTCCTCGTCGGCGGCGTGCTCGTCGTGCATGGCCGGGTTCGGCGGTACGAGGAAGACACCGCTGTCCTCGGCACCTTCCCCGCCCGGCGGCGGCACCGGGGCCAGCAGCGCGGCGGCGGTGCCGACGGCCACGGTGGAGCGCGGCAGCAGCGCGGCGCCGGCGAGCGCCTCCCGGGCACGGGCGTGCGAGTCGGGGTCGGTGATCACGACGCCGTCGACCAGCTCGGGCCTGGCGACCAGGACGGCGGCGTGGTCGGCGGGGTCGACGGCCTGGGCGAGATAGCGCCAGCCGGGCAGCGCGGGGATGCCGTGTTCGCCGAGGAATTCGACCGTGGCCAGCACATCGGGGCCCGGCGGCAGCAGCCCGCCGTCGCCGAGGGCGCCGAGGATCCGCGCGTCGTCGGCGGCGGCGGTCCGCAGCTCGAAGAGGTTCCGCTCGGCGGCGGCGATGCCCTGGTCGAGGAGTTCGCGCAGCTCGTCGGCGTACCGGTCCAGTTCCTCGGGGCTCAGCGGGCCCTCGGAGGGGTGCGGGGACGCCCCGGGGCGATGGGCCGCGGGGCCGTCGGACGCCGGGCCGTCGGGCGCCGGGTCCGTTCCGGTGCGCTGCCCCGGGACCCCCGCCTGCGACGTGGTCAGGGCCGCGACGGTGGTGGGCAGGCTCAGCAGTTCGGCGAGGCGTTCGTCCCCGGCGATCGACTCGGCGGCGCGGCGCTCGGCCTCGTAGGACTGCTCGGCGGCGCGGGCGGCGTCGGCGGCGCGGGCGGCGGCCAGTTCGGCGCGGGATTCGGCGGAGGCGCCCTCCCTGGCGCGCTCCGCCGACGTACGCGCCGCGTCGCGAGCCGCGTCCCAGAGGGCGACGGCCGCCTTCTCCGCGTCACTGGCGGCGAGCGCGGCACGGGCCGGGTCGGCGTCGGGCGCGGAGTCGTCGAGCCAGCCGGCCCGGACCGCCTCGGCCGTCTCCTGCTCGACCTCGGCGAGGCGCTGGCGCAGATGCCCGGCCTCGCTGCGGGCGCGCTGCGCGTCGGTGGCGGCGGCGGTCGCGTCGCGGTGGGCGGCCTCGCCGGTCTCCTGGAGGGTGGCGGAGCGCTCCTCCTCCTCGTTCGCGAGGCGCTCGCCCTCCTCGGCGGCGGCGTGCAGCGCCCGTACGAGATCGGCCGCGGCGGTGGCGCGGGCGGCCAGCGCGGGCGCGGCGTCCCGCTCGGCCTCCCGGATCGCGGCGGCCACGCGTGCGGAGCGGTCGGACGCCGCGCGGTGGCGCAGCACGCTCTCGGCGGCCTGCCAGGCCGAGTGGAGCGTACGGGCGTCGGTGAGCTCCCGGCGCTGGGCGGCGGCGCGCTTCTCCGCGGCGGTGAGCGCCAGCGAGGCGTGCCGGTAGGCGAGTTCGGCGGCGATCAGCGCGCTGTGGCCGCGCGACCGCTCGGCCTCGGTCACGGTGTGGGCGGCGGCGGTGACCCGCTGGGCGAGGTCGGCGGCCCGGCCGCGCTCCTCGCCGGCCCGCGCGGTGAGCCGGGTGACGAGCGCCCGGGCCCGGCGCTCGGCGCCCGCGTGGACGTCGCGGGCGCGGCCGCGGGTCTCGGTCGCCGCCACGATCCGGCCGAGGAGATCGACGGAACCGGCGGTGAAGTCGCGCTCCGCGGTGAGTTCGGCGCGGCGGCCCAGCTTGTTGCCGAAGCCTCCGACGAGGTCGGCGAGGCCGTCGGTGTCCCGGGTGTCGGTGACGGCGCGCAGCAGGAGGTCGGTGAAGTCGGAGTCCTTCTTGACGGCGAAGAGGCCGGCGGCCTCGCCCTCGTCGGCGTTCATCTCGCGCTGGTAGCGGAAGAGTTCGGGGTCGAGGCCCAGATCGCCGAGGTGTTCGTTCCAGCGGTCGTGGATCTCCTCCCAGTGGATGTCCAGATGGGGGTAGAACTTCCCGGCCTCGGTGAGGGCGTCGCGGAAGCCCTTCATCGTGCGGCGTCTGCCGCGCGCGCCGGAGACGCCTTCGGCGGGCGGCCGGACGGCGGTGGACTCGGCGACCGGCAGCGAGTCGAGGCTGAGTCCGGGGCCGGGCCGGAAGGAGTACCACCCCTCGGCGAACTTCCGCGGGTCGTTGGAGACCTGCCGGCCGCGCCACTCGCTGGCCTTGCCGACGACGACGAGTTCCCCGGTGAGGGTGTGCTGCCACTCCAGGGCGACATGGCCGCAGTCGTCCGCGAGCAGGAACTTGCGCAGCACGCCGGAGCTGGCGCCGCCGAGTGTGTTGCGGTGTCCCGGCAGCATCACCGAGAAGATCAGCTTGAGCAGGACGGACTTGCCGCCGCCGTTCTCCAGGAAGAGCACACCCGCGGGCGCGGGGCGGCGCGGCGGGCCGACCGGCTCCTCCTCGAAGAACTCCGCCTGGGTGGGCGCGGGGCGGGGCACGGGGGCGCCCACTCCGCGCAGGTCGAGCACGGTGTCGGCGTAGCGCGCGCCGGCGGGGCCGATGGAGTAGAGGCGGACCCGGGACAGCTCGTACATGGCGGACTCTCGTCTGGTGAATGGCGGGGCGGGTGGGGCGGATGGCGTGGGCGGGACGGGTGGCCTTGGGCGGAGCGAGTGGCCGTGGGCGGGACGGGTGGTCGTGGGCGGGGCGTCAGGCGTGGAAGGGCAGGCCCGCGTCGGCGGCCAGTTCCAGGTCGTCGCCGTCGGGCGGGGGCAGCAGGGTGGCGGAGCCGTCGGTGACGGGGACGACGCCCAGCTCCAGCAGTTCGGTGAGGGCCGCGTGGCCCGCCATGTCGCGCACCTGGAGCTGGTAGCGGGCGGTGGTGCGGTAGGCGCCTCCGGCGTCGTCGCCGGTGCGCTGGAGGAATCCGGAGTCGGTGAGGAACGCCACGGCCTTGCCGATGATGCCGGTCGTGGAGCCGGCGAGACGGCGGGCGTCCTTGGTGGCGCCGGTCGCGCTGCGCCGTGCGTAGGTCCGCCAGGCGGCCTCCAGGCCGGGGGCGTCGGTCGACGGGTCGGTGTTCTCCCCGTCCCGCTCGGCGCGTTCCTCCAGGCGGCGGCAGGCCTGTCGTACGAAGGCGTCCACCCCGTTGACCGTGATCCGGCCGATGTATCCGTCGTCTGCGAGGTCCTCGGGGCGGGGGAAGGCCAGGGCCGCGACGGCGAGATGGGCCAGGCCGTGCAGGAAGCGGTCGGCGGAGTCGGTCGAGGCGCGGCGCGCGTAGTCGCCCATGCGGACGGCGAAGACCGAGTCCTCGGCCGCGGTGACGGCCATGCCGGCGCGCGGGGAGACTTCGAGGACGACGAGGCCGAACCCGGTGGCGACGGCGTCGGCGACGCGGGCGAAGGCGGGGTCCTCGCGGTAGCGGCGGAGCAGTTCGGTGTACTCGGCGTCGCGGGCCGGCAGGAGTTTGGGCTGGAGCCCGAAGGAGACGAGGCGGGCGGCGTCGGCGGCGTCGGCGGGGGTGAGCGCTCCGCCGGCGCTCGGCCCGGGGGGCTCGGGCGGGTCCTGGTCGGTGGGGTCGGGCCACGTGGCGGAAGGCTCGGCGGTGTAGTCGCTCACGGGGCGGCTCCTTGGGGGGGGTGCGGGT
This sequence comes from Streptomyces sp. NPDC088124, assembly GCF_040685895.1. Classification (NCBI taxonomy): domain Bacteria; kingdom Bacillati; phylum Actinomycetota; class Actinomycetes; order Kitasatosporales; family Streptomycetaceae; genus Streptomyces; species Streptomyces sp. NPDC088124. Next base: position 20,860 of record NZ_JBFBJB010000043.1, read on the forward strand.
GGTGCGTCGTGGTGCGGGGCCCGGGGTCTCCGGAGGCACATGCCCGGACGGCATGATGCACGGCGCGGTACTGCTCTTGTACGGAAGAGACGGGCGTCTACGCGCCACACATCACGCTTCAGTGTCCGGACACGCACCGCCTCCGACCCGACCCCGATCCCCTCCCGCCGATGGGCTCTCCTGTCCGGCTGCCGTGGTCATGCCGCCTCCGCGCGGTCCGCCGTCATGCCTGCCGCGTCCAGGAGGGCCGTGCCGACTATCAGGTCCGCGCCGCCGAACTCCGGGTCGTCCAGGGGGGTGCCGTCGTCCACCGCGAAGAGCAGGCGCTCCTCGCCCTGGCGGTAGGCCGTGCCCACCGGGGGGCTGGCCGCGTGGATGGCCAGGAGGGCGACGAGGTAGGGCAGTTCCGGATCGCGCAGGCGGGCCTCCGCGAGAAGGCCGGAGAGTCTGCGCGGCGCGTCGTGCTCCAGGTCGAGGAGTTCCTTCGCGCTCGCGAGCTGTTCCTCGCTGAAGCGGCTGTCGTCCGGGGTCGCGATCAGGTCCGGCTCCGGCATCTCCGCGCCGAGGTGTTCGCGCTCCACCGGTGGGGTCAGCAGCAGGTCGATCAGGTCGCCGACCCGGACGGAGGCCGGGGTGCGCAGGCCCGTGCCGCGGGCGAAGAAGGCGTCGGTGACGCGGGCGGCCCGCTCCACCGGGAGCGGCAGCAGCGGGGCGACGAGCTGTCCGTACAGGTCGAGTCCGGTGTGGGCGGCGGGCCGGGCGAAGGCCTGGCGGTCCTGTTCGGCCCGGAAGAGGGGGCCGGCCTCCAGGAGGCGGGACTGGAGCTGGGTGTGCCGGCGGATGCAGTCCTTGACGATGTCGACGAGTTCGGCGGCGCGCCGCTTGTGCTCGGCCGTTCTGGGGTCGGTGCCGGTCTCCGCCTCGTCCCGCGCCTTGCGGATGTTGGTCAGGATCGCGTTCTCGTGGCGGTACCGGTCGGCGACATGGTCGAGCGCCTCGTCGATCATGTCCGGTACGGCGTTCAGCCAGTCCACGGCCCGTACGTTGCGCCGGGTCGCCTCCAGGGTTCTGCGCAGCGTCTCCGCGTACTGCACGGTCCGGTACCGGGCCTGTTCGGCGGCGAGCTGGGCGTCGGCCAGCCTGCCCCGGCTGATCAGGACCTCCAGCTTGACCTCGGCGGCGATCTGGGCGCTGGTGACGTCCGTGTCGAGGGCGCCGACCAGGACGTTGACCGCTTCGTCGGTCGTACGGAGGAAGACGCTGCCGCCGTGTCCCGGGACCTCTTCGATCAGCTTGAAGTCGTAATCCCTGCGGGTGTAGACGCCGTCCGTGCCGAACGTGCCGTAGACGGCGCGGAAGCCACGGTCCACGCTGCCCACGTTGATCAGGTTCTCCAGGACCCAGCGGGCGACGCGTTCGTACTCCGCGGCCGGGCGGCGGGGTGCCTGGGCGGCGATGCGGGGGAGGAGTCTGGACACTATCTGTTCGTGGTCGGCGCCGGTGTCGAAGTCCATGTTGAGCGTGACCAGGTCGATGGCGGAGAGGGCGACCTCCGCCATCGCGTACACCGAGTACTCGCCCGCCAGATTGGCCTTGCGGGCGTCCAGGTCGTGCAGCGGCGCGGTGCAGGCGAGCGCGCGCAGGCGGCGCGCGAGCCCTTCGTCGGCGGCCGGGCCCTGGGCGGGCCGCGGCCCCGCGCTGAGCTGGGGCGGAACGAAGTCCGTCGGGGCAGGCGAAGTCACGGGGAACAGATTAGGTCCTCGCACCGACAACGGTCGAAACGACGCAGAACCTCAGTCCTTGTCCGCCGGCTCGTCGGCGACCAGGCCCGCGTACACCTCCACGACCTGCTCGCGCGAGTCGTCCAGATAGGCGGCGAGGAGGCGTTCCGTGCCGTCCCGGTCGCCCGCCTTCAGGGATTCGAGGAGTTGCCGGTTACGGGTGAGGTACGGCTCGTGCAGGGCGCGTGGATCGTCCACGATGTGGAAGGCGAGGCGCAGTTCGGCCAGGACGCCGCGCATCAGCTCGTCGGTGCGCGCGCTGCCTGCGAGGGCGACCAGTTCCCGGTGGAAGTGGATGTTGGCGGTGGAGACGTCCTTCCAGTGCCCCTCCTCCGCCGCGTGCTCCCCCTCGGTGACGGCGTCCAGCAGGCCGCCCAGTTCGAACGGGGGGCCGTCGAGGCCGCGGACGACCGCGCACTGGATCAGCCGGCGGGTGCGGTAGATGTCCTCGACGTCCTGGACCGCGAGGACCCGGACGAAGACCCCCCGGTTCAGCTCGTGGACGAGCAGCCGTTCATGGGTGAGGAGCCGGAACGCCTCGCGCAGGGTGTTGCGCGAGACGGCGAGCGCCTTGCCGATGCTGTCCTCGGAGAGCCGCTCCCCCGGCTGGAAGTACCCCTCGGCGATCCGCGTGCGCAGGATGTCGGCGACCCGTTCCGCCGTGCTGGTGCGGCCCAGCAGCGCGCGGTCGTCCGCCAGTTGACCGAGTCCCGACCCGCTCGTCCCCACAGCGTGCTCTCCCTCGTTCGCCCGGCATGGTGCGTCCATCGTAGAAGAAACCGACAAACCAACATGCCTCTTGTCGGATCGTTGAACAATCCCCTACGGTGTTCTCAGCTCACGGTCCCGGCACACTCACCCTCCTGCGAGGTGCGGATGAGCACGACCCAAGCACGTCTGACCAAGGACGAACTTCCCGAGGACACCGGCGCGTTCGCCTGGCTGCGGGCCCTGGGGCCGCAGGGGCGCCGGGCCTTCGCCGGCGCGTTCGGCGGTTACGGACTCGACTCGTACGACTTCTTCACGCTGCCGCTGTCGATGGTGGCCATCGCCGCCTACTTCAGCCTCGACAGCGGCCAGACCGGTCTGCTCACCACCGTCACGCTGGTCGTGTCCGCCATCGGCGGCGCCGTCGCCGGTGTGCTCGCCGACCGGATCGGCCGGGTGCGGGCCCTGATGATCACGGTGATCACCTACGCGGTCTTCACCGTGCTGTGCGGCTTCGCGCCGAACTACGAGACGCTGCTCGTCTTCCGCGCCCTCCAGGGGCTGGGCTTCGGCGGTGAGTGGGCGGTCGGCGCGATCCTCGTCGCCGAGTACGCCTCGGGGCGGCACCGCGGCCGTACGCTCGGTGCCGTGCAGAGCGCGTGGGCGGCCGGCTGGGCGCTCGCGGTCGTCGTCTACACCCTGGTCTTCCAGTTCCTGGACGCGGACACCGCGTGGCGGGTGATGTTCTGGACGGGCGCGCTGCCCGCGCTGCTGATCGTCTACGTACGCCGCAACGTCAGCGACGCGCCCGCGGCGGCCGAACAGCGCCGCACCAGCGAGCGGAAGGGTTCGTTCACCGCGATCTTCCGCAAGGACCTGCTGCGGACGACGCTCTTCGCGACCCTGATGTCCACCGGGGTGCAGGGCGGTTACTACACGCTCGCCACCTGGGTGCCCACCTTCCTCAAGAGCGACCGCGGACTCACCGTCGTCGGCACCGGCGGCTATCTGGCCTTCCTCATCTCCGGTGCCTTCACCGGCTATCTGACCGGCGGTTACCTCACGGACCGGCTCGGCAGGAAGAAGAACATCGCGCTCTTCGCGGTGCTGTCCGCCGCGGCGATCCTCGCGTACACCAACATTCCGGCGGGGGCCGACGGGCTGCTGCTGGTCCTCGGATTCCCGCTCGGCTTCTGCATGTCGGCCATTTTCAGCGGCTTCGGCTCGTTCCTCAGCGAGCTCTACCCGACCGCCGTACGCGGCACCGGGCAGGGCTTCACGTACAACACGGGGCGGGCCGTCGGCGCGCTCTTCCCGACGCTCGTCGGGTTCCTGGCGACGAGCTGGGGCGTCGGCGGGGCCCTGGTGTTCGGCGCGGTCGGCTACGGTCTCGCCGTACTCGCGCTGCTCGGCCTGCCCGAGACTCGCGGGCGTGAACTGCTCTGACATCGCCGACCGGAAGGTGACTCCATGACCTGGGCGTCCATCGACCTCAACGCCGACCTCGGAGAGGGCTTCGGCCGCTGGCGGCTGACGGAGGACGAGGAACTCCTCTCCGTCGTCACCAGCGCCAACGTGGCCTGCGGCTTCCATGCCGGGGACGCGGCCACGATGCGGCGGGTCTGCGCGTGGGCCGCCGAGCGGGGGGTACGGATCGGCGCCCAGGTCTCGTACCGCGATCTGGCGGGCTTCGGGCGGCGTCCGATGGACGTGCCGTCCGACGAGCTGGCGGCCGAGGTCGCCTACCAGATCGGCGCGCTGGAGGTGTTCGCGAAGGCGGCGGGCGCCCGGGTCGCGTACGTCAAACCGCACGGCGCGCTGTACAACCGGGTGGTGCACGACGAGGAGCAGGCCGAAGCCGTCGTGGAGGGGGTGAGACTGACCGGCGAGCGGCTGCCGCTGCTCGGGCTGCCGGGCTCACGGCTGCACGGCATGGCGGAGAAGGCCGGACTCCCGGTCGTCACCGAGGCGTTCGCGGACCGCGCGTACACCGTGGAGGGCACGCTCGTGCCGCGCGGCCAGGAGGGGGCGGTGATCACGGATCCCGCGACGGTGGTGGAACGGGCCGTCTCCATGGCCCGGTTCGGCGTCGTCACCTCGCTGGGCGGGCAGTCCATCGGGGTCCGCGCCCGCTCGCTCTGTCTGCACGGCGACACCCCGGGCGCCGTCGGCCTCGCCCGGCGCGTCCGCGGCCAGTTGGAGGCGTCCGGCGTCCGGCTGGAGGCGTTCGTATGAGGGTGCTGCCCGTCGGCGAGCGGGCGCTGCTCGTCGAGGTGGCCGACGGGCCCGCCGCCGAGGCGCTCCACGCCGAGCTGCTGCGCCGCCGCGCCGAGGGCACCCTCCCGCCGGTCGGGGAGATCGTGCCCGCCGCGCGGACGGTCCTGCTCGACGGGGTGGCCGACCCGGCCGGCCTCGCCGCGCGGCTCGGCGACTGGGAGAGCACCGGGCCGTCCGTGGCCGAGGGGGCGGTGGTCGAACTGCCCGTCCGGTACGCCGGCGCCGATCTGGCGGAGGTGGCCGCGCTGTGGGGGGTGGCGGAGCGGGAGGTGGTACGGATCCACACGGCCACGGAGTTCCGGGTCGCGTTCTGCGGGTTCGCGCCCGGCTTCGGCTATCTCACCGGGCTGCCCGAGCGGTACGCCGTACCGCGCAGGACCACGCCCCGTACGGCGGTCCCGGCGGGCTCGGTCGGCCTCGCCGGCCCGTACACCGGGGTGTATCCGCGCTCCTCCCCCGGCGGCTGGCGGCTGATCGGGACGACGGACGCCGTCCTGTGGGACACGGCGCGGACCCCGCCGGCGCTGCTCGCGCCGGGGACGCGGGTGCGGTTCACGGCGGTGGACGGGTGACGGACCGCGCCTTCGCCGTCGTACGGCAGGGACCGCTGACCACGGTGCAGGACCTGGGGCGCGGCGGCCACGCCCACCTGGGGGTGGCACGCTCCGGTGCGCTGGACCGGCCCGCGCTGCGGCTGGCCAACCGGCTGGTGGGCAACGCGGAGGGGGACGCGGCCCTGGAGACGACGCTGGGCGGCTGCGCGGTACGGCCCCGGCGCGCGGTCACGGTGGCGGTCACCGGCGCACCGTGCGCAGTCACGGTGGCCGGCCGTCCGGCGGCCTGGGGGGCGCCCGTACGGGTCCCGGCGGGCGCGGTCCTCGACATCGGTCCCGCGGTCTCCGGGGTACGGAGCTACGTGGCGTTCGGCGGCGGGATCGCGGTACTCCCGGTGCTGGGCAGCCGCGCCACGGATCTGCTCTCGGGGCTCGGACCCGCGCCGCTGCGGGACGGCGCGGTGGTGGTGCTGGGCCGTCCGGCGGGCCGGGCGGCGCGCGTCGACGTGGCGCCGGCCCCGGCGCCGCCGGACGAACTGGTGCTGCGGATCCGGCTCGGGCCGCGCGCCGACTGGTTCACGCCCGCCGCGCTGCGGACGCTGACCACGGCGGTCTACCGGGTGTCGTCCGCGAGCAACCGGATCGGACTGCGCACGCAGGGGCCGCCGCTGGAGCGCGCGGTGCCGGCCGAGCTGCCCAGCGAGGGGCTGGTGGACGGGGCGGTGCAGGTGCCGCCCGACGGATGTCCGCTGGTGTTCCTGGCGGACCGGCCGACGACCGGCGGCTATCCGGTGGTCGCGGTCGTCGCGGGGCCGGACCTCGCGGCCGCGGCGCAGGCGGCACCGGGGACGCCGGTGCGCTTCGTGCCGGGGCGGGTGCCGGGGCGGCGCTGAACTCCGGGGCCGTACCTCACTGCTCGTACATCACTGTTCGTGCGTCACTGTTCGTGCGTCACTGTTCGTGCGTCACTGTTCGTGCGTCACTGTTCGTGCGTCACTGTTCGTGCGTCACGCCTTGTACGTCACTCCTGGTACGTCACTGTTCCCTCGGGGCGGCGAGCTGGGCGAGCGCCCCGGAGAGCGCGTGGTCGGCCCGCAGGTCGAGGCGGGCGCTGGTGCCGCGGGCCCAGTGCACGACCTCGTCGCCCGCCAGCCTCAGCAGCTCCGGCAGCAGGTCGCGGCAGCGGCGGGCCACCCATCCGGTGCCGGAGGTCGCGAGCCAGCGCAGTGACTCCCCGCGGGTGGGCGGCGGCCGGTCGGGGTCGAGCGCGGGCGGCGCCCCGAGGGCGAACCCGTGGCCGGCGAGGGACGCGTGGAAGCGCGCCGCGATCATCCGGTGGCCGCGCTCCCCCGGGTGCAGCCGGTCGGCGCTCCACAGTGCGCGGTCGGCGACCCAGGCGGTGTCGGCCATGTGCAGATGGACGGTGTCGTACCGCGCGGCCAGCGCGTGGACGACGGTGTTGAGGGCCCGCTGACGCCGGGCGAGCGGCCGGGCGAGCGGCGCGGGCAGCCCGAGCATGGTGCCGGGGTCGGGCAGACAGGCGGTGAGCAGGACGGTGCCCCGCGCGGCGAGGGCGGCGCAGACGCGGTCGAGGCGCGGGGCGAGGTCCTGGATGTCGAAGGCACAGCGGAGCGTGTCGTTGACGCCGACGACGACGGAGGCGATGTCGGGGGCGAACTCCAGCGCCTCGGGCGTCTGCCGCTCCTCGACGTCGCGGGTGAGGGCGCCGCTGACCGCGAAGTTCCGGAACCATTCCTCCTCCGCGCCCTCCGCGCCCTCCGCGGCGCCGAGGGCGCCGCCGAGCAGCGCGGCCCACCCGCGCCAGCCGTCCCCGTCCACCGGATCGCCGATCCCGGCGGTGAGGGAGTCCCCGAGCGCGGCGAACCGCAGGGGCGTGGCCACGGGGACGGACGCCGGGACGTGCCCCGGTCCTGCCTGCGCGGAGCCCGCCGGTCCGGCCGCCGCCGGTCCGGGGACGCCGGGGCGCCCGGTGCCGCCACGGCGCGGCGTGGGCACCGTGTCCAGCGGTGTCGGCACAGGTTCCGGCCCCGCGGCCGGCGGGAGCGCGTGCGTGGCCGACGGGCGCGCCACGGCGGCCGGAGGACGGGTCACCGCGGCCGGAGGACGCGCCGCCATGGCCGGAGGACAGGCCGCCGTGACGGGTGCTCCGCCCGGCGTGACGGGTCTCGGCCGTGCCGTCATCGCGGGGCCCCGTCGGGGCGTACGGCCGGAGCCGGCGCCGCGGCCGTCGGCACGGGGGACGCCGCGCGCGGGAAGCGGAGCGCCGGGGCGCCGTTCACGGGGGCGTCGTGCGCCGCGAGGAAGGCCGCCACCGCCGTGTCCCAGCCGAAGAGTTCGGCCCGCGCGCGGGCCGCCGCGCGACGGACGGCCTCCGGGCGGGCCAGCAGCTCCTCTACGGCGTCCGCGAAGGAATGCGCGTCGTCCGCCGCCGCCCGGCCCGCGTCCCCGATCACCTCGGGCAGCGCGGACGACGCGCTCGCGACGACCGGGGTGCCGCAGGCGAGCGCCTCCAGGGCCGAGAGGCCGAAGGTCTCGGCCGGGCCCGGCGCCAGACAGATGTCGGCGGCGGCCTGGAGGTCCGCCATGGCGGCACGGTCGCCGACATGGCCGAGGAAGTGCGCGGGCAGCCGCTGCGCCTGGGCCCGGCGGGCCAGCCCGGCGCGCAGCGGCCCCTCGCCCGCGACGACCAGCGACGCCCGTACCCCGCGCCGCCGCAGCTCCGCCAGCGCGTCGAGCGCCGCGCCGGGGCGCTTCTCGACCGACAGCCGGGACCCGAGGACGAGCAGGACATCAGCGCCCCGGGCGTACCGGGCGCGCAGATCCGGGTCGCGGCGCTGCGGGCGGCAGCGGTCCAGGTCCACACCGAGCGGGGCGCGCACCACATTGCGGGCGCCGATCCGCAGGAACTCGCGCTCCGCCCACTCGGTGGTGCAGACGATCCGGGAGTACGCCCAGGCGCTGCGCGCGTTGAGCCGGTCGGCCGCCCGCCCGGCCGCCGCCCCGGGCACGCCCCAGGTGCGCAGCACTCCGTCGGCCGTCTCGTGGGAGACCATGACGGACGGGATCCGGTGGCGCCTGGCCCATTCGCCGGTCCAGCGCAGGGTGGTCCGGTCGGAGACTTCGAGCCGGTCGGGCGCGAGCCGGTCGAGGACATCGCGCAGCGGGCGGCGGGCGGCGAGGACGCGGTAGCCGCCGGTGCCGGGCAGTTCGGGGCCCGGCAGGGTGATCACCCGGCCCTGCCCGGTCTCCTCGTCGGAGGCGCGCTCCCCCGGCACGATCAGCACCGGTTCGTGTCCGGCCGCGCGGTAGCCGGCGCCCAGCGCGTGCAGGGCGGTGCGCAGTCCGCCGGAGGACGGCGTGACGAAGTTGGCGAGCCGTACGATCCGCAGGGCGCTCACGCGACCACCGCCGTACGCGCGCCGAGCACCTCGGCGTAGTGGCCGAGGAGCTGGTCCCCGACGGCGGCCCAGGTCCGGTCCTCGACCGCGGCGCGTCCTGCCCGCCCGTAGGCGGCGCGGCGCGCGGGCGCGTGGGCGAGTTCCCGCACGGCCTCCGTGACGGCGTCGGTGTCGTGCGGGGTGACGAGGAGTCCCGTACGGCCGTGGTCCACGAGGTCGAGCGGTCCGCCCGCGGCGGGGGCGATCACCGGCACACCGCTGGCCATGGCCTCCTGCACGGTCTGGCAGAAGGTCTCGTAGGGGCCGGTGTGCGCGAAGACGTCGAAGGAGGCGAAGGTCCTGGCCAGGTCCTCGCCGGTGGTGCGGCCGAGGAAGACCGCGCCGGGCAGCGCGGTGCGCAGCGAGGTCTCGCTGGGGCCGTCGCCGACGATCACGACGCGGACGCCGGGCAGGCCGCAGACGCCCGCGAGGAGTTCGACGTGCTTCTCGGCGGCGAGCCGGCCGACGTAGCCGACGATCAGTTCACCGTGCGGGGCGAGCCGGCGCCGCAGCGCCTCGTCCCGCAGTTCGGGCCGGAACCGTACGGTGTCGACACCCCGGGGCCAGAGGCTGACCCGGGGTATGCCGTGCTCGGCGAGGTCGGCGACGGCGGCGCTGGACGGGGCGAGGGTGCGGTCGGCCGCGGTGTGCACGGCCTTGAGCCGGCGCCAGGCGGCGGCCTCGCCGGCGCCCACGTACGTACGGGCGTAGCCGGCGAGGTCGGTCTGGTAGACGGCGACGGCGGGGACGCCGAGGCGGGCGGCGGCCGTCATGCCGCGCACGCCGAGCACGAAGGGGCTGGCGAGGTGGACGAGGTCGGCGCGGTGCGCGGTGATGGCCGCGGCGATCCGGCGGCTGGGCAGGGCGACGCGTACCTGGGGATAGCCGGGCAGCGGGAGGGAGGGCACGCGTACCACGGGGCACGGTGTGTCGGTCTCGTCGTCGCCGGCGACGGACGGGGCGATGACGAGGGGGTCGTGACCGCGCGCGGCGAGGTGCCGGGCGGTCTGGAGGGCGCAGTGGGCCACGCCGTTGACATCGGGCGGGAAGGACTCGGTGACGATGACGACACGCATATCCGTGTTGTCGTCGTACCGAACGTGTCCCTGCCAACGTGGATCTTTCCGCGTGGGGAACGTCCCGTGAGCATTGGAAGCGGGGGACGTCCCCCGTATCCGGCGATGTCACCGGGGCCGTACGCGGAAGTGACCAGGACCGTGCGCGAGGAGCGCGCGGCGGACGCGGGCGCCGAGGGCGTGGGGCCCTCGGCGCCCTTACGTCACGGCGACACCGGGGCGGCGACGGGGTGACGGCACAGGGTCAAGCCGTCGCGTCCGGGCCACGGGGCCGGGGCCGGGGCGTCACCTGGCCGCCGCGTCCGGGCCCATGCGGCTGCGTACGGCCGTCTGCACCTCGGCCTCCTCGGCCGGATCGGCGGCGAGCCGCCGGAGCCGGTCGGCCACCCGTACGTCGCCGGTCTCGGCGTGCAGCGCGGCGATCTCCCGGGTGGTCTCCTCGCAGTCCCACAGGCATTCGACGGCGAATCCGGTGGCGTACGAGGGGTCGGTGGCGGCGAGTGCCCGCGCCGTGCGGCCCCGGAGCTGGGAGGACGCCGTCTCCCGGTAGACGTGGCGCAGCACGGGCGCCGCGCAGACGATGCCGAGGCGGCCCGCGCCGTCGACGAGACTCCACAGCCGCGGGGAGTCGGGGCCTTCGGCGCGTACGGTCTCCCGCAGGGCGCCGAGGACCAGAGGGGTGTCCTTCGTGCCGCCGCGGCAGGCGAGGACTCCGGCGGCGGAGGCGCCGAGGGCGTCGGGGCGGTGGATCCAGCCCCGGGCGCGGTCGACGGCCTCGTCGCCGCACATCCGCTCGAAGGCGGAGACCGCGGCGTCGGCGACGGCGCGGTGCGGGTCGCCGGCCGCCGCCTCGATCAGGTCGAGCACGACCGGGTCGCGGGCCTCGGCGAGGTAGTGGAGCGCGGCGCAGCGGGCCCCGCCGGGTCCGCCGCGGGCGGCCTCGACGATGAGCGGGCGGTCGCCGGGGCCGGCGACGGCGGTGAGGCAGCGGGCCGCGGGCAGGTGGAGTTCGGTGCCGCGTTCCAGACCCTGCTGGGCCCAGTCGAAGACGGCCTGGACGCTCCAGCCGGGGCGGGGTCCGCTCGGCCGCATCTGGCGCTGCCAGCGGTCGAAGGAGCCCCGTTCGCCGGCGGCTCTGATGCGGGCGCCGACCGCCGGGCGCGGGTCGTCGGCCCAGAGCCGCCAGGGCCTGGGTTCGAAGGCGTCGCGCACGGTGGACGCCAGTTCGGCGTCGCCGTCGGGGGTGGCGGGGAACCGGGCGAGGACGGGGGTGGCGAGGGCGCGCAGGCCCGTGTCGTCGTCGCGCAGCGCCAGCTCGTCCAGGGCCCACGCCCAGTTGGTGCCGGTCGCGGTGTAGCGCCGGAGCAGGTCGAGCGCGTCGTGCCTGCCGTACGAGGCGAGGTGGCCGAGGACGGCGAGGGCGAGCCCGGTCCGTGACTCGTCGCTGTCGACGTGGTCCTCGGCGCGGAAGAGGTGGTCGTCGATGGCTTCGAGACCGCCGTGGATGTCCAGATAGAGACGGGCGTAGTACAGCGAGCGGTTCTCGACCTGCCAGTCGTGGCGGGGGTCGTTCAGCACGCAGTGGTTGAGGGCGGCGAGTGCCTCTGCCCGGGGTGCGGCGAGCGCGTGCAGCGTGCCGTCGCCGCGGCCCCTCTGCAGCAGGCCGAGCAGCGTGCCGCTCGGCGCTATGACTGGATCGAACATGGGGAAAGCCTCACATCAAGCTGTCGACGCAACCGGGGAGTGTGGTGCCGAAGCCCTCTCGGGCCTGACGCACGTCCTAGACCGCGCGGCAACATGATCGGCCGTCCGTTGTCGTCTTCTGCCTAACGCAGACCATCTTCCCTGCCTCTCGTCGGTGGCCCTCCGTGGGCCCGTCGTCATGATGACCCAGCCATTTCGCCACCGCGACCACATTTACGACGCTGTCCGTCACGACGGTCACCGGGCCCCGAACAGCTCCAGGAGGTGCGTCTTCCCAAACATCCGCGCGGTATCCACCGCGGAGGGGCTGCCCGAGGCCGGATCCGCGCCGCCGGCCAGCAGGGCGCGGATGATCTCGTCCTCGCCCTTGAAGACCGCGCCGGCGAGCGGCGTCTGGCCGTGGTCGTTCACCCGGGCGGCGTCGGCGCCACGGGCGAGGAGTGCCTCGACGGCCGGCAGGTGGCCGTGGTAGGCGGCGAGCATGAGGAGCGAGTCGCCCCGGTCGTTGGTGAGGTTGGCGGGCACACCCGCGTCGACGTACGCGGCGAGCGTCTCGGCCTCGCCCGTCCTGGCCAGGTCGAAGACCTTGGTGGCCAGTTCGATGACCTGGGGGTCGGGGGCTTCGCTCATCGGTGGGACCGCCTTCCGGAGTCTGTGCGGAATGAAGAGTCTGTGCGGAATGAACCGACAGATTACTGCGCGGAGCCCTAAGAGGAAGCGGAGAGTCCGGACGTCCGCCGACGGAGTGGGGACTCACCTGCGCCAGTGCAGTGAAATGCTTAAATCTTCACTCATTTGCACCTTTTGTCGCATAGATACTTTTCGTGATCCTGGAAGGACTCATGGTGACTGTCCGCACGAACCAGGAGAATGCCCATGATTCTGTCCATGTCCGGCGTCGTACTGCTCGGAATCATCGTCTTCCTCTTCTTCCGGAAGGACGGACTCAAGGTGTCGCACGCGATCGTCTGCGCCCTCTTCGGCTTCTACCTGGCGGGCACCGCCATCGCCCCGAGCATCACGGCCGGCGGGGCGAGCCTCGCCGGCCTCCTGGGCGGGATCAAGTTCTGACGCCCGCCCCCTTCCGCACCCCCAGGAGACAGACGTGGCCCGGCGACCACTCCCCCACCTTCCGGCCGGCGGCGGCGAACGCGTCGCGCGCGGGCGCGAGTTGGCCCGTACGGCCGCGGACGGCGCCAGGGACGCCCTCCACCCGCTGATCACGATCGGCCGCGGCCTGCGGATGATGGCCGCGGCGGCGCGCCGGAGCTGGACGCATACGCCCAAGGACCGGCGCGGTCCCGCGCTGTTCCTGGCCGCCGCCTGCCTCCTGCTGGTCGCGCTCCTCCCGTACGGGCCGCCGCTGCTGCTGGTCTCGGTGCTGGGCGTGGCCGGCTGGAGGGGACGGGACCGTCCGCCCGTACGGACCGGGCCCGACGAGGCGGAGCTACGGCGGCTCCGTTCCCTCTACGAGGCGCTCGTACCGCACTTCGCCGTCCCCGAGGACCCGAGTCCGCTCTTCAGCCACGGCGGCGAGTGGAGCACCGCCTTCACCGACCACGCCTTCGACGGCGACGGACGGCTCACCCGGCTCCGGGTCGCCTACCCGCCGTACTTCCCCGACGGCGAGCCCGCCGCACGCGCCCGGATCGAGCAGCTGCTGCACGTCAAATCCGGACGCGGGCGCGAATATCTCTTCGACTGGGACGAGGAGGACAACCTCCTGCTGATGACCGTCCTGCCCCCGCTCCCCACCGACATCGCCGCCCAGTGCTTCGTCACGGCGCCGGGCGAGAGCCTCCTCGGCTTCACCGACGACGACGCGGTGCCGTGCACGATTCCCGTGGCGGCCACCGCCGGGCACCGGAACGCGCCCCCGGTCCTCTGGCGGACCGGGCCGCGCTCCGCCGCACCGCATCTGCTGGTCGCGGGCCATCCCGGCGGCGGCGCCACGAGCCTGCTGCGCTCGCTCGCGCTCCAGGCCCTCCCGGACGCCGACATCCTGGTCGTGGACGGCGGCGGGACCGGCGAGTTCGCCTGCCTGGCCGGGCGTACGGGCGTACTGACCGTGGAGTGCGGGCTCACCGGGGCGCTGGCCGGCCTCGAATGGGCCGCGCGCGAGACCGAACGGCGGCTGATCGAGGCCGACCGCGCCCTCCAGTCCGGCCACCCCGCCCCCGAGGACACCCGCCGCCCGCTGTGGATCCTGTGCGACCGGCCCGGCGCCCTCGGCCATCTCGCGGCGGCCGACGGACGGCCCGACCCGCAGGTCCTGCTCCAGGTGCCGCTGCGCCACGGCAGGGCGGCCCGGGTGACGGTCGTGGTCGCCGAACACCTCGACGCCCTGGGCGAGCTGAGCGAGGACGTGACGGCGCACACCCGCGCCCGGGTCGTCCTCGGGCCCGCCACGCCCGCGCTGGTGGAGGCGGTGCTCGGGGCCCCTCCGCACACCACGCCCACGCCGGACATGCCGCCCGGCCGGGGGTACGTACGGCTCGGCACGGCGCCGGTGCTCCGGCTCCAGGTCCCGGCCACGCCCGACCCGTACGACGACGCGACGAGCGAGCCGCACCGCCGCGCCGTGCTGGATCTCCTGCCTCCCCGGCAGCATTTCCAGCGGTGGGCGTACGGGCAGGACCGGGCGTACGAGCGGGTGCCCGGGCAGGAGACCGAGCCGGAGCCGGCCGTCGGGCAGGTCCCCGCGCCGTCGGCCGCCGAGGGCTGACCGGGCGGGACGCCGCGACCGGCCGCCCCCTGGCCCCGGGGCCGGCCGGTCGCTCAGGCCACGCGAGGCCCGCCGGGCTCAGGCCACGAAGGTGCGCGGCGCGTCCGTGCCCGTGGTCGCGCCCGTCCCGACCAGGTGCGCCGCCGCCGCGAGCCGGGCCGCCGCCTCCACGGCGACCGGGCCGCCGACGGTGAACGGCAGCCGTACATACCCCTCGAACGCCCCGTCGACCCCGAAGCGGGGCCCCGAGGGCACCCGGACACCGACCCGCTCGCCGACCTCCGCCAGCCGGGACCCGGAGAGCCCGCCGGTCCGCACCCACAGGGTCAGCCCGCCGTGCGGCACGTCGAAGCCCCAGCCGGGGAGCTGCTCGCGCACCGCCGCCACCAGCGCGTCCCGGTTCTCGCGTGCCTGGGTGCGGCGCAGCGCGACGGCCTCCTCCCAGCCGCCCGTCCGCATCAGCCAGTTGACGGCGAGCTGTTCCAGCACCGGGGTGCCCAGATCGGCGTAGGCGCGCGCCGCGACGAGGGAGCGGATCACGTCGGGGGCGGCGCGGACCCAGCCGATCCGCATCCCCGCCCAGAACGCCTTGCTGGCCGAGCCGACCGTGAGGACCGTGCTGCCCGCCGGATCGAAGGCGCAGACCCGGCGCGGCATCTCCACCTCCGGGTCGAGGCGCAGTTCGGACATGGTCTCGTCGACGACGAGGACGGTGCCCGCCGAGCGCGCCGCGTCGACGAGCGCGCGCCGCTGGTCCTCGTCGGCCAGCGCGCCCGTCGGGTTGTGGAAGTCGGCGACGACATACGCGAGCCGGGGCGCCGCGTCCCGCAGCACCTGGCGCCAGCGGCCGAGGTCCCAGCCGGCCAGCCCCTCGGCCATGGCGACGGGCACCAGCCGGGCGCCCGCCTCGCGCATGAGCTGGAGGATGTTGGCGTAGCTGGGCGACTCCACCGCGATCCGTTCGCCGCGCCCCGCGAAGAGATGGCAGATCGCGTCGATCGCGCCCATGGCGCCGGTGGTGACCATGATCTGTTCGGGCATCGTCGGAACGCCCAGCGCGGTGTAGCGGTCGGCGAGCATCTGCCGCAGCGCCGGGAGCCCGGCCGGGTAGTCGCCGTGGGTGTGGGCGTACGGCGCCAGCTCGCCCAGCGCGCCCTGGACGCCCCGGGTGAGCCAGGGCTCGGGGGCGGGCAGCGCGGCCGTGCCGAGGTCGATGACGGAGCCGAGCGATTCGGGCGGCAGGGGTTCGAGGCCCCGCGCGGGCAGCGGGTGCCCCGCCGGGACGGCCGTCCAACTGCCCGCGCCCCTGCGGGACTCCAGGAAACCCTCGGCGCGCAGCGCCTCGTAGGCGGCGGCCACCGTCGTACGGCTCACGGAGACGGCGAGCGCCAGTTCGCGCTCGGCGGGGAGGCGGGCGGCGACGGGGACACGGCCCTCCAGGACGAGCAGCCGGATGCCGTCGGCGAGCGCCCGGTAGGCGGGCGGGCGGCGGCTGCCGGGGCCGGCCGGCCGGGGCTGCTGGGCTTGGAGCTGTCGGGCGAGTTGCGACGCCCCGACCGCCGAGGTCCACTGAGCCATGGAAATCAGTCCACCTTCCCGGAATTGGACCTGGTTGTCCGCTGTCCACCCGCCACAGAGTGACACGCATCAGTCCACCATGGCACCAAGGGACGGCACCGTGTCGACTTTCTCGGGTTCATCCGGTTCATCCGGCTCCTCCAGCTCGTCCGGCGCCACAGGCACGCTCGGCGCCTCCGACCCGTCCGGAGCCGCCGGCCCGGGGCCCCGGCGGCTCACCCGACGGCTCTGCCAGCTCTACGCCGGGCTCGCGCTGTACGGGGCGAGCGCGGCGCTGCTGGTGCGCGGGGGCCTGGGGCTGGAGCCGTGGGGCGTGCTGC
This sequence comes from Streptomyces sp. NPDC088124, assembly GCF_040685895.1. Taxonomy (NCBI): domain Bacteria; kingdom Bacillati; phylum Actinomycetota; class Actinomycetes; order Kitasatosporales; family Streptomycetaceae; genus Streptomyces; species Streptomyces sp. NPDC088124. The sequence goes on from NZ_JBFBJB010000043.1 coordinate 37,041, forward strand.
ACCAGGGGCTCGCCGAGCTGACCGGGCTCTCCATGGGGGTGGTCGCGATCGCCGTGGGGGCGGTGGTGCTGCTGCTCTGGATACCGATCAGGCAGCGACCGGGGCTGGGCACGGTCTCCAACGTCTTCGCCGTCGGGCTGGCGATCGACGCGACGCTGGCCCTGGTCCCCGCGGCGCACGGGCTGCCGGCCCGGATCGCGCTGCTGGTCGCCGGGATCGTGCTCAACGGGGTGGCCACCGGGCTGTACATCGCCGCCCGGTTCGGCCCGGGGCCGCGGGACGGGCTGATGACCGGGCTGCACCGGCTGACCGGCCGTTCGGTGCGGCTGGTCCGTACCGCGATCGAGGTGGCCGTCGTCGCCACCGGCTTCGCGCTGGGCGGCTCGGTGGGCATCGGTACGGTGGCGTACGCGCTGGCCATCGGCCCCCTGGCCCAGTTCTTCCTGCGGGTCTTCGCCATCCCCGCGGCGGACAACGGCCGTACGGTGGTCGCCGCCGGGTCACCGGAAGGCGCCATACTGCGGCGGTGACGCGCGAACTCCACCCTTATCTGGACCGGCCCGGCGCGGTACGCCCCGGCCCGATCCCCTTCGCCCACCGCGGCGGCGCCGCCGACGGCCTGGAGAACACGGCCGCCGCGTTCCGCCGGGCGGCCGGTCTCGGCTACCGCTACTTCGAGACCGATGTGCACGCCACCTCGGACGGCCGGCTCGTCGCCTTCCACGACGCGACGCTGGACCGGGTGACGGACGCGCGGGGCCGTATCGCGGAGCTGCCCTGGCACGAGGTGCGCCGGGCGAGGGTGGCGGGCCGCGAGCCGCTGCCGCTCTTCGCCGAACTGCTGGAGGAGTTCCCCGAGGCCCGCTGGAACGTGGACATCAAGGCGGCGCCCGCGCTGGCACCGCTGGTCGAGCTGATCCGCGCCACGGGGAGCTGGGACCGGGTGTGCGTCGGCTCGTTCTCCGAGGCCAGGGTGGCGGGCGCGGCCCGGCTCGCGGGCCCCCGGCTCGCCACCTCGTACGGGGTACGGGGCGTGGCGGGCCTGCGGCTGCGGTCGTACGGGGTCCCCGCCCCGGTCCGCCGCGGCGCCGTGTGCGCGCAGGTGCCCGAATCGCAGTACGGCATCCGGGTGGTGGACGAGCGCTTCGTACGGACGGCGCACGCTCTCGGCCTCCAGGTCCATGTCTGGACGGTCAACGATCCCGCGCGGATGGAGGCGCTGGTCGACCTCGGCGTGGATGGCATCATGACTGATCAACTGGAAACGCTGCGCTCGGTGTTGGCCGCGCGGGGAGCCTGGGGGTAGTGCCCGTGGCGGGTACGGCCGGCGGGCGCGGCGTCCGTACGGGGAGAGCGAGGCAGCGCGGGTGACCGCTGACACGGTGGAACGGGCCGACGGGGCGAAGGCCCTCAGGCGTGAGCAACACGGCTGGTACTTCTACGACTTCGCGTGCTCGGTCTATTCGACGAGCGTGCTCACCGTCTTCCTCGGCCCCTATCTGACCTCGGTGGCGAAGAACGCCGCGGACGCCGAGGGCTTCGTCCATCCGCTGGGCGTCCCGGTGCGGGCGGGCTCGGTCTTCGCGTACGCGGTCTCCGTCTCGATCGTGGTGGCGGTGCTGGTGATGCCGCTGGTGGGCGCGGCGGCGGACCGCACGGGGCGCAAGAAGCCGCTGCTCGCGGCGGCCGCGTATCTCGGGGCGACGGCCACGACCTGCATGTTCTTCCTCGACGGGGACCGCTATCTGCTGGGCGCGCTGCTGCTGGTCGTGGCGAACGCCTCGCTGGCGGTCTCGATGGTGCTCTACAACGCGTATCTGCCGCAGATCGCGGAACCCGACGAGCGCGACGCGGTCTCCTCGCGGGGCTGGGCGTTCGGCTACACCTCGGGGGCGCTGGTCCTCGTCCTCAATCTGGTCCTGTACACCGGGCACGACACCTTCGGCGTCCCGGAGTCGACGGCGGTACGGATCTGTCTGGCCTCGGCGGGGCTCTGGTGGGGTGCCTTCACCCTCGTACCGCTGCGCCGGCTGCGCGACCGGCAGGTGGCGCCGCACGGCGAGGGGACGGTGGGCACCGGCTGGCGGCAGCTCATGGCCACGCTGCGGGACATGCGCCGCCATCCGCTGACGCTCGGCTTCCTGCTCGCCTATCTGATCTACAACGACGGCATCCAGACGGTGATCTCCCAGGCGTCGATCTACGGCTCGGAGGAGCTGGGCCTGGACCAGACGACCCTGATCACCGCCGTGCTGCTGGTGCAGGTCCTGGCGGTGGCGGGCGCGCTGGGGATGGGCCGGATGGCCAGGCTGTACGGGGCCAAACGCGTCATCCTGGGGTCGCTGGCCGTCTGGACGCTGATCCTCGCGGCGGGCTACTTCCTGCCCGCGGGGGCGCCGGTCGCGTTCTATCTGATGGCCGCGGCGATCGGGCTGGTCCTGGGCGGCAGCCAGGCGCTCTCGCGTTCGCTCTTCTCGCATCTCGTACCGAGCGGCAAGGAGGCCGAGTACTTCTCCGCGTACGAGATGAGCGACCGGGGGCTGAGCTGGCTGGGTCCGCTGGTGTTCGGTCTCGCGTTCCAGCTCACCGGGAGCTACCGGGATGCGATCATCTCGCTGGTGGTCTTCTTCGCGATCGGTTCCGTGCTGCTGGCGCGGGTGCCGGTCAAGGCGGCGATCGCCGCCGCGGGGAATCCCGTACCGGACCGGATTTAGACGTTGAAGTGAAAGGGCGGTAGTGTACGCGTTTGGCCTGCCAGGCGGACCGTTACTGCGTACTCAACCAATGAAATCGCTGGGTGACATCTCCTGTTAGATGTGACAAACCGGGCGCCGGTGGGTACGCAACCCTTGATAAAGCAGCGGCACGACGGACGAGGCATGACCCGCAACGGGAATCTTTACCGCCGACCGAACGTTGACCGGATGACGACGACAGCGACACCTGTCCTGTGGGCGACAAGCCCGGGAGGCACGATTCATGAGTGAGCGAGCTCTCCGCGGCACGCGACTCGTGGTGACCAGCTACGAGACGGACCGCGGCATCGATCTGGCCCCGCGCCAGGCGGTGGAGTACGCATGCCAGAACGGCCATCGATTTGAGATGCCGTTCTCGGTGGAGGCGGAAATTCCGCCGGAGTGGGAGTGCAAGGCGTGTGGCGCCCAGGCACTCCTGGTGGACGGGGATGGCCCCGAAGAGAAGAAGGGCAAGCCTGCGCGTACGCACTGGGACATGCTCATGGAGCGGCGCACCCGCGAGGAGCTGGAGGAGGTGCTGGCCGAGAGGCTGGCGGTCCTGCGCTCCGGCGCCATGAACATCGCCGTGCACCCGCGGGACAGCCGGAAGTCCGCCTGACCGCGTAACCGCCGCACACGACAAGCGCACGACAGCACACGCCGCGGGCCACGTCACACGAACTGTGTGACGCGGCCCGCGGCGTGTCTGTCTCCGACCCTCCCCGGTTACGCAAGGTCACCGGGGAGATACGGTCACGGCATGGGTCACGGGGTCAGCGGCGGGCGCGGGCCCTCGTCCTCGGGGCGCCGCTCGGGCGCTTCGTCCTGCTTGATGACCTCGCCCTGGACGACCTTGCCGTCGGGCCGGCGCATCCGCGCCTGCTGGAAGGCGTCACCCAGGGTGCCGGGGCCCGCCGCGTTCATCCGGCGCTCCAGCGAGCGCTCCGCGTACCGGCCGAGCCCCTTCCGTACCGGCGGTACGAGCAGCAGCAGGCCGAGCACGTCGGTGATCAGCCCGGGAATCATGATCAGCAGGCCGCCGAGCATGAGGAAGCCGTTGCCGGTGGAGCCGGTGGCCGCCTCGGGCTCGGCGGCGGCGCCGGGGCGCTGCTGCCGCTGCAGCGTCTCGGTCAGGTTCTGGAAGGCGCGGCGCCCGGCGCTCTTGATCACCACGGCGCCGAGCACGACCGCGCCGACGAGCAGGAGCAGGACGGTGAATCCGCCGGCGGCCTCGGCCACCACGGTCAGCAGCCAGATCTCCAGCACCAGCCAGACGGCGATGGCGAGCGGGAGGAGGGTGCGGGCGCGTGAGCGCTTGGGAACGGGCCGGGGCGAGTGCGCGGTCGTCATGGTTCCAGTGTGCCTGGGCGCCGGCCGTTACGGCGGGCCGGGGAGGCCGTAACGATCATGGGGGGCCAGGGTCAGGCCGCGGGGCCGTTCGGTCCGGCCGGTTTGCGGCCCAGCAGCCGGTTCGCCCGGGACTCGACGCCCCAGGCGGTGACCCGCCACAGCGCCTCGACGAGGATGTCCTTGCTCATCTTGGAGTCGCCCAGCTCGCGTTCGACGAAGGTGATGGGCACCTCGACCACATGGCAGCCGGCGTCGACGGCGCGGCGGGCCAGATCGACCTGGAAGCAGTACCCCTGGGAGGAGACGGCGTCGAGGCCGAGCCCTTCCAGGGTCTCCCTGCGGAAGGCCCGGTAGCCGCCGGTGACATCGCGGATCGGGACGCCGAGCAGGACCCGCGAATAGGTGCTGCCGCCGCGGGAGATCATCTGGCGGGTCCTGGGCCAGTTGACCACGCGCCCGCCCGGCACCCAGCGTGAGCCGAGCACGAGATCGGCGCCCTTGAGCGCGGTCAGCAGGCGGGGCAGCTCCTCGGGCTGGTGGGAGCCGTCCGCGTCCATCTCGACGAGGACCCCGTAGCCGTGCTCCATGCCCCAGCGGAATCCGGCCAGATAGGCGGCGCCGAGCCCTTCCTTGCCCTTGCGGTGCAACACCTTGACCTGGCTGTCCTCGGCGGCCAGCTCATCGGCGATCTTGCCGGTGCCGTCGGGGCTGTTGTCGTCGGCGATGAGGATGTCGGCCGCCGGTACGGCCGCGCGCACGCGGGAGACGATCGGCGCGATGTTCTCGGCCTCGTTGAAGGTCGGGATGATCACCAAGGCTGTACCGAGCGGGCCGTACCGCCTCTGGCCACCGTCGTTCACTGCTGCCCCTTCATCGCCGTACGCAGACGCCTCAGCTTAGCGAGCGGACAGGGGCCCCCGAGCACGATGGTGGCCCGGTGTCGGACGAGTTGAGAGGTGATGTCCGGAGATGAGGGAGGGGAACGGCCGGCCGTGGGCTCCCGTACGGAGCGTGAACACCCGGGGCGGGGCTGCGGACCGGGACCCGGCGTCCTTCGGGCCGACCTGGGACCCGCTGGCTGCGGATCGACCGAAAGCCGTTGTCTACTGAACGCCGGGGCCCCGTCCGGGTCGCACCTGCCGGCCGGCGGAAACCTTCCCTCGCCTCCGATACGCGGGCGCTGGACCTGGCTCCCAGTGGTGGTGCGCCGGTGCGGCACACCGCCCCATGGCCCAGCGGCGTTCGACGACGTGCGTGGAGGTTGCCGGACGGACGTCCTGTGGTGGACCCGGCCGAACCTACCCGCCGGTGACGGCTCGCTGTCAATACCCCTTTGACCTGCGAGATTGACCCGAAACACCAGGTCAGTGCGGAAGATCCGCAGGTCGCGGCCGAGGCCGGAAAGCATCGGTCGGCGGTACGAAATGTCCCTACGTCACTCGTTCGGGCCCACGAAGACGGTCTGCCCGCCGACCACCGTCCGCAGACACACGGGCAGCGGACGCCCCGGCGTGAGGTCCGGCAGGCCCGGCGTCCCGGAGCGCGGGTCCGTCGACCAGCGCGCCACCCGGTCGTCGGGGGCCTGGACGATCAGTTCCTCGGTCCGCCAGAGCGCGTAGTCGGCGGGGGCGCCCGGCACCAGGGTCCCCGCGTCGTCGCGCCCGACGGCCCGCCAGCCGCCCCGGGTGTGGGCGGTGAACGCGGCCCGTACGGAGATCCGGTGGCCGGGGGTGCGGTGGAAGGCCGCGGCCCGGACCGTCGACCACGGGTCGAGGGGGGTGACCGGGCTGTCGGAGCCGAGGGCCAGCGGCACCCCGGCGCGCAGCAGCGCCGCGTACGGGTTGAGCGTACGGGCCCGTTCGACGCCGAGCCGGCGCGCGTACATCCCCTCGTCGCCGCCCCAGGCCGCGTCGAAGGCGGGCTGCACGGAAGCGGTGAGGCCCAGTTCGGCGAAGGCGGCGACGGTCTCCGGGGTGAGCATCTCGGCGTGTTCGACGCGATGCCGGGCGGCGCGGATCCGGGCAGGACCGAGGCGCTCGGCGGCGGCCCGTACCCCGGCCACGACCGTGCTGATCGCGGCGTCGCCGATGGCGTGGAATCCGGCCTGAAGTCCCGCCTCCGTACAGGCGGTCACATGGGCGGCGACGGCGGGGGCGTCGAGATGCGCGATGCCGGTGTGGGCGGCGTCGGCGTACGGCTCGTGCAGGGCGGCGGTGTGCGAACCGAGCGAGCCGTCCACGAAGAGATCGCCCGCCGCACCCGCGGCGCCGAGCTCCCGGACGCGCCGGGCCCCCTTCTCGTCGCTGACCGGCTCCGCCCAGTAGCCGTGGACCCGCGGCCCCGGCTCGTCCCGGGCGAGCGCCAGCAGGGCGGTGAAGTCCTCCTCGTCGGAGATCTCGGGACCCGCGCACTCGTGGAGCGTGCCGATCCCGAGGGAGGCGGCCCGCAGCCGGGCGGCGCGCTGCGCCTCGGTGCGCTGACGGGCGCTGACGGCACCGTGGGCGGCCGCGCGTACGGCGTGGTGGGCGGCGGCAGTCAGGGGCCCTTCGGGGCGGTATCCGGCCAGGGAGGTGACGCCGGGGACCAGGTCGAGCAGAGCGGTGGTCACGACGGCCGAGTGCACGTCGACCCGCGGCAGGTAGAGCGGCCGGCCCCCGGCGGCGTCGTCCAGTTCGGCGCGCGCGGGAGCCCGCCGCTCGGGCCACCGCTCGGCGTCCCAGCCGTGCCCGAGCAGGATCCGCTCGTCCGGCCGCGCCGCGCTGTACGCCCGTACGAGCGCGAGCGCCTCCGCGAGGCTCGCCGCGCCGGACAGGTCGAGCCCGGTGAGCGCGAGGCCGGTCGCCGTGGTGTGCACATGGGCGTCGGTGAAGGCGGGGGTCACGAGCGCGCCGTCCAGGTCGACGACCTCGTCGGCCCCGGCGACGAAGGAGTCCGCGGCCCCCTCGGAACCCACCCAGGCGACATGCCCGCGCTCCACGAGCATGGCGGTGGCGAACGGGTCGGCGGGGCTGTGGACTTCCCCGCGGCGCAGCAGCACGGTGCGATGGTCGGCCGGGGAGGCGGTGCGATCACTCATGCCCACCAGTCTCCCCTCTTTTCTGGGGGCTCGGTGCGCCTCCGGGGCGCTGCGCGTCGACGCCGGCGGTCGACCGTGGCTTTCACCGCCCGGAGGCGAACCGAGCCCTCAGAAATGCGGCGCCCGGGATTCGTAGGGGGTGGAGAGGACCACCGTGGTGCGGGTGGAGACCCCGGCCAGTGAGCGGATCCGGGTGAGGAGGTGTTCGAGTTCCACCGGGGCGGAGACCCGGACCTTGAGGATGTAGTTCTCGTCGCCCGCCACGCTGTGGCACGCCTCGATCTCGGCGATGCCGGCGAGCCGGTCCGCGATGTCGTCGGGGGCGCTGGGGTCGAAGGGTTTGACCGAGATGAACGCGGTGAGGGGCAGGCCGACCGCCTCGGGGTCGACCACCGCGGCGTAACCGCGGATCACCCCGCGCTGTTCCAGGCGGCGTACCCGCTGATGTACCGCCGAGGTGGACAGGCCCGTGGCCTTGCCCAGGTCGGTGTAGCTCATCCGGCCGTCCTTGACGAGCAATTCCACAATCTGTCGATCCAGCTCCTCCATGCGGATCAACCTATGGCCACGGGGCCGTTCCGGCACAGTCGGAGCGGCGCCGCGCCCGGCGGGAGGGCCGCTTCCGCGCGCACCTGCGGCTGGCATGTGACGAAGACCACAGAGCTGTGGCCGTGTCCGTCGAGACCTTACGGTTACCTGGCGCGCGCGACGGGAAGTGCTTGCTGTGGTCGAGACCACACGAGCCTGGTCGGCCCACCCGAGGGGGAATGTCTCCATGCAGAGTCTTCAGCGCGCCGGACGTACCGAGCCGGTTCCCGTCGATCTCGACGACAGTGACGAGATCGATTTCTACGACACCTTCGAGATGTACCGGGTCGTCTGCCCGGACTGCGTGCAGCCGATCGCGCTCCTCGCCGACGAGGGGACCCTTCCGGAGCACGCGCTGTGCCCCACCCCGTGGAACCCCTTCGTGCTGTCGGTGTGCGCCGGTACGGGCCGCGCCGCTTCCGAGGCGCGGCCCGCCGACGCGTCGCACGAGCCCCAGGAGCAGGAGACCGGGCTGCTGCTGACGCTCCCCCAGGGGCTCGACTGGCGTACCCAGCCCTTCTCGCACGTCGGCGGACCGGGCTCGCGCCCGTTCAAGGTGCGGTCGCTGCCCCAGCGCGCCGCCTGAGGTTCCGTCAGCGGGTCTCCGGGCCCGCGAGATGGCGTGCGATCACCATCCGCTGGATCTGGTTGGTGCCTTCGACGATCTGCAGCACCTTCGCCTCGCGCAGATAGCGCTCCGCCGGGAAGTCGGCCGTGTAGCCGTAGCCGCCGAGTACCTGTACGGCGTCGATGGTGATCTGCATGGCCGCGTCGGTGCAGAACAGCTTGGCCATGGCGGCCTGTTGGGAGAAGGGCCGCCCCGCGTCGCGCAGCCGGGCGGCCGCGAGACAGAGCGAGCGTCCGGCCTCGATACGGGTGGCCATGTCGGCGAGCAGGAAGCGCAGCCCCTGGAAGTCCGCGACGGGCCTGCCGAACTGCCGCCGTCCGGTGGCGTAGGCGACGGCCTCGTCCAGTGCGGCCTGGGCGACGCCCACGGCGCAGGCGGCGATGCCGAGGCGGCCCGAGTCGAGCGCGGAGAGTGCGATCGCGAAGCCCTGGCCCTCCTCGCCGAGCCGGCGGTCGTCGGCCACCCGTACGCCGTCGAAGTGGAGTTGGGCGGTGGGCGAGCCCTTCATGCCCATCTTCTTCTCGGGCGGGGCCGCGCTCAGCCCCGGCGCGTCGCCGGGCACGAGGAACGCGGTGATGCCGCGCGCGCCGTCCCCGCCGGTCCGGGCCAGCACCGTGTAGAAGTCCGCGACACCGCCGTGGGTGATCCATGCCTTGGTGCCGGTGATGACCCAGTGGTCACCGTCCCGTACGGCCTTGGTGCGGAGCGAGGCCGCGTCGGAGCCGGCGGCGGGTTCCGAGAGGCAGTACGCGCCGAGCAGGCCGCCGGTGAGCATCGCGGGCAGGTGTTCGGCCTGCTGGGCCTTGGTGCCGTAGCCGGCGAGGGCGTGGCAGGCGAGGGTGTGGACGCTGACGCCGAGACCCACGGTGAGCCGGGCGGCGGCGAGCTCTTCGAGTACCTGGAGGTAGACCTCGTACGGCTGTCCCCCGCCGCCGTAGGCGGTGTCGTAGGGGAGGCCGAGCAGGCCGGATCCGGAGAGCAGACGGAAGAGTTCGCGCGGGAAGTGCCCGGCGTCCTCCTCCTCGGCGGCCGTGGGGGCGATCTCCCGTCGGCTGATGTCGCGTACGAGGGCGATGAGGTCCTGAGCCTCATCGGTGGGCAGCAGACGGTCCACCGGTCGCGGGGCGCGGTCGGACATGGCGGCGCTCTCCTCCCTGTCGGGCGCTGCGGCGAACGCGCGCGGGGTGTGCGTCACGTCGCCGGCACGGGTCCGGGGATGGCCCCGGACAGGTCGTTCCTGCCTCGCCGATGCTGCCCTGCCGGATCACGGCGTGGGCTGATCATCAGCTGTGGCGCGTTGAGTATGCCCGATCGGCGGGGCTTCGTCACGGGTCGGCGATCACGCACCGACGCGGCCGTGCGGCGTTCGCGGAGGGAAAGCGGGTTGGTACGAACCATTGACCACACTGGTCTAGTCCTTCTAACGTTCCCCCTCAACACACCTGACATTCCTGCCCGGTCGGCTCCGTGGCAGGATCCCGACTCCCCCCACTTGTCCTTCCTCTCCCCCACGAGGAGACTCCATGCTCAGGTTCCACCCTTCCCGTTCCCGCTCCCGCTTCCGGGCGCTGACCGCCGCGGCGTGCACCGCCGTTCTCGGCGTGACGCTGCTCTCCGGGGCGGGCACCGCCTCGGCGGGCGAGACCACCGAGGCACCGGCCGCGTCCGCTGCCGCGGCGGCCGCGCCGGCCCGGGCCGCCGGGGACAAGGTCATCGGATACTTCACCAACTGGGGTGTCTACGACCGCAATTACCACGTGAAGAACATCGAGACGTCCGGCTCGGCCGACAAGCTCACCCACATCAACTACGCCTTCGGCAATGTCACCGGCGGCAAGTGCACCGTCGGCGACGCGTTCGCGGACTACGAGAAGGCGTACACGGCCGACCAGAGTGTGGACGGCGCCGCCGACACCTGGGACCAGCCGCTGCGGGGCAACTTCAACCAGCTGCGCAAACTCAAGGCGATGCACCCCGGTCTCAAGGTGATCTGGTCCTTCGGCGGCTGGTCCTGGTCCGGCGGCTTCGCGGAGGCGGCGAAGAACCCGGCGGCGTTCGCGCAGTCCTGCCGCGCGCTGGTGGAGGACCCGCGCTGGGCCGATGTGTTCGACGGGATCGACATCGACTGGGAGTACCCCAACGCCTGCGGGCTGACCTGTGACAGCAGCGGCCGCGACGCCTTCAGGGACGTGGCGGCGGCGCTGCGCGGCACGTTCGGCTCCGACCTGGTGACGGCGGCGATCACCGCCGACGGCACGGACGGCGGGAAGATCGACGCGGCGGACTACGCGGGCGCCGCGCAGTACCTCGACTGGTACAACCCGATGACGTACGACTTCTTCGGCGCCTTCGCCGCGCAGGGCCCGACCGCCCCGCACTCGCCGCTGACCTCGTACGCGGGCATCCCGACCCAGGGCTTCGACTCGGACACCGCGATCACCAAACTCAAGAGCCTCGGCATCCCGTCCGAGAAGCTGCTGCTGGGCCTCGGCTTCTACGGGCGCGGCTGGTCCGGCGTCGGCCAGGCGGAGCCGGGCGGCACCGCGACGGGCGCGGCGCCCGGGAAGTACGAGGCGGGCATCGAGGACTACAAGCTCCTCAAGGACCGCTGCCCGGCCAACGGCACGGTCGGCGGCACCGCGTACGCCCACTGCGGCGACCAGTGGTGGAGCTACGACACCCCGGCCACCATCGCCGGGAAGATGGCGTACAAGGACCAGCAGGGCCTGGGCGGCACCTTCTTCTGGGAGCTGAGCGGGGACACCGCGGACGGCGAGCTGATCAAGTCCATCGACTAGATCCCGCTCCATACCGACAGATCCCACTGGATCCCACGGGATCCCGCACCAGTACGGCCCCGGAACGCGCCGGGGGCGGGGCGCCCGATCGGCCCCCGCCCCCGGCGTCCGGGTTTTTCTCTCCGTACGCCGGGCTCTACGGCGTGTCCTGCCCGGGGCCGCGGCCCGTGAACGGGACCCATTCGAGGTCCTGGGGCGGGGCCGGGCACTCCGGCGCGAACTCCTCGATGGTGTTGAGGGTGTGCCGCAGCATCCGGACGAGCAGGTCACGCGGGATCTCCCGGCGCAGCTCGTCCCGGTGCTCCAGCCATTCGAGCGTGAGCCACTCGACGCTGCTGAGCCAGCCGAGCAGGGCGAGCCGCGCGATCGGCGGGATGTCGTCATGGCCGTAGGCGCCCTGGGCGACCGTGGCGACCAGGCCGGTCCTGACCGCGTCGCGGATCGCCTGGACCTGGGTATCGAAGCCGACGCCGCCGGTGACGATGGTGCGGTAGGCCGCCTCGTTGTACTGGGCGAAGCGCAGATACGCCTCGACGGTGCGCTGTACCCGCTGGGTGCGCGGCAGTTCGGCGCCGTCGGAGGCGAGCGAGACGAGTTCGGCGACCGAGTCCTCGACGATGGCGAGGTAGTAGCCGCGCTTGTTCTTGAAGTAGTAGTAGATCAGTCCTTTGGCGACGCCCGCGTGCTGCGCGATGTCGTCCATCGACAGCGCGTCGTACGAGGTGTCGGCAAACAACTTCCGGCCGGTTGCGATGAGTTCGGAGCGCCGTACCTGTGATCGCAGGGACGGTCCACGCTGTTGACTACGATTCAAAATCCGCGTCCTGGTCTCCGGCTGCCACGGTGTTCCCCCCGCGGGAATCCTCGCAGTATTGCAGAGTGGACGCGGGGTACCACAGTGTGGTCGGCGGAGGGCTCGCGCGAAGGTGCGGTTTTGCCGGACCAGCAACAAACCTTGCGGGCGTGGTGGGCCGTGCGAATGATCGTGGGACCACCCACCCCGATCGAGGAGCGGCGATGTCAGCGATGTCGATGGATAACCCGGCTGTACGGCACCGGCTGGTGGACGTGCCCGGCGGCCGGATCCATCTCGCGGAACAGGGCACCGGTCCGCTGGTCCTGCTCGTCCACGGCTTCCCCGAGTCCTGGTACTCGTGGCGCCACCAGCTTCCGGCGCTCGCCGCCGCGGGGTACCACGCCGTCGCCGTCGACGTACGCGGCTACGGGCGCTCGTCCAAGCCGGCCGATGCGGCGGCGTACCGGATGCTCGCCCATGTCTCCGACAACGTCGGTGTGGTGCGCGCGCTCGGCGCGGAGAGCGCGGTGGTCGTCGGCCATGACTGGGGCTCCCCCATCGCCGCCAACTCCGCGCTGCTCAGGCCCGATGTCTTCACCGCCGTGGGAATGCTGAGCGTCCCGTACTCACCGAGGAACGGCTTCCGGCCGAGCGACGCCTTCGGGATGCTCGGCGGGGCGGAGGAGTTCTACATCAGCTACTTCCAGCGGCCCGGCCGGGCGGAGGCGGAGATCGAGCCCGATGTACGGGGATGGCTGGCCGGGTTCTACGCCGGCCTGTCGGCCGACACGATGCCGCCGGCCGGCGAGGAGAGCCTCTTCTTCGTGCCCGAGGGGGCGAAGCTCTCCGACCGCTTCCCCGCTGGCCGGCTGCCCTCCTGGCTGACGGAGGCCGATCTCGACGTCTACGCGGGCGAGTTCGAGCGGAGCGGGCTGACGGGGGCGCTGAACCGCTACCGCAACGTCGACCGGGACTGGGAGGACCTCGCCGCGTGGGACGGGGCACCCGTCCGTCAGCCGTCGCTCTTCATCGGCGGCACGCTCGACGCCTCCACCACCTGGATGGCGGACGCCATCGCGGCGTACCCCACCACGCTGCCGGGCCTGATCTCCTCGCACCTTCTCGACGGCTGCGGCCACTGGGTGCAGCAGGAGCGCCCCGACGAGGTCAACGGGCTCCTCGTGGAGTGGCTGCGCTCGCTGCCCGCCTCCCCGCACCGTCCGTGATCCGTCCGCCGGCGCTCCGCCCTCAGAGCAGGCCGACCGCCCGCAGCGCCCGGCACTGCGCGGCGGACGGCTTCGCGGGCCAGTAGACGTAACAGACCCCGCCCGTACCGGAGGCGACCTTGCCGGAGGCGTTGTACCGCTTGGTGCGGAGCCAGATCGTCTCCCACTCGGCCCGGCGGTAGACCCGCCGCACGGCCGGATTGCTGGGCGAGGCGGGGTCGTTGGCGATCACATCGCCCTCGGCCGTGAAACCGATGACCGTCATGAGGTGGCCCGAGGTGCCGTAACCCGCCCCCGTCAGCTCCTCCTTGAGGAAGGACTGCGAGGTGATGGCGGGGATGCCCGCGCCCACCAGCGTCTCCACGTCGGCGAGCGAGCCGAGCCGGGTGACGGCGGAGCTCAGCTCCCGGTACGTGGCGGCGTACGCGGCGTTGAAGGGCCAGTTGCCGCACCCCTCGTACTGGTAGTCGTAGGTGTACCGGGCCGCGTGGCAGACCTGCGGATCATCGAAGTCCGGGTTCACCCAGGCGAGTTCCCCGGCGGTGGGGACACGACCCCAGTACTCGATGATCATCTGCGAGGAGGTGGGGCTGCACCACGCCTCACCGCCGTTGTCGTACTCGGGGTACTGCCCGATGTGCGTGTTCTGCGAGTAGCGCGGCACGGTCAGCTCGCGCGCGAGCCCCGGCGTCGACGCCGGGACGGTGAACCGGTCCGGGATGTCGGAGGCCATCGCGCCGATCCGGTGGACCACCGGGGTGAGGCCGCTGCCGGGGGCGCGGTGGAGGGTCAGGCGCAGCCGGTACGCGACGAGGCGCGTACCGCTCGCCGCGTCGTCCACGGCGAAGGTGTCGGTCCAGATGGAGCTGCGGCCGTCGCTCTGGCCGTCCAGGGAGGTGCGCCGGATGTCGCCGTCCCCGTCGCCCGAGGTCCAGCGGCCCATCACGTACCACGGGGTGTCGGTGCCGTCCCCGTACCGGCCGCGCAGTTCGACCTGGAGCCAGGTGCCCGCGGGGGTGGACGCGTTCCAGGAGGCGATCACCTCGGTGGCGGGGACCTTCGGGTGGTGCAGGGGGGAGGTCCAGGTGGCGTACTCCCACGTGGTGGTCTTCCCGGTGTGCGGATCGGCGTACGTGGTGGAACCCGCCGGGGTGGCCATGACCAGCGACGGCCGGGCGCCGGAGACGGCGCGGACCCCGTTCGCCGCACCGGCCCGCCAGTCGGTGTACGAGGTCCAGAACGCGTTGTCGACGAGCGGCCCCGCGGGGGCGGCGGGAGCCCCGGGGGCCGCCTCCGCGGCGGCGGCCGGCAGGGCCGCGCCCGTCCCGGTGGCGGCGGTGACCGCGAGCGCGGCGGCGAGAACGGTTCTGCGCGAAGGGGGACGGGGCATCGGAACCTCCGGTCGACGGGCGGAGAGGCGGAGAGGCGAAAAGCCGGACGGCAGTCGTCCACTATCGCGGCTCCCCGCGGGCTTCTGCCAGCGATTCGCAACGCGTCGCCCGACCAATATTGGTCTGCGCCAGTGGCATGACCTGGGGCGGCCGGGGCACCACTCCGGGCGCCCCGGCTCGTGGACGGCGCAACGCGCCACCCCAGTGCCTCGCTCAGCTCGTACGCTGGGCCGTGTGACTCCTCCCCTACCGATAAATCGGAGGGGCTTCACGCCGGTCCTGACAATCGGCCCCGGACAAGCCCTGCCCGCTGCCCGCAGGCAGGAAAACAACCTACTACGGCGCCTCGCGCCGCCTTCGGATACATCCGGAGGTTCCCTCGAAAGATGGCCGTATGGATGACCTCACCGCCGTGGCCGCGCGGCTGCGCGACCTGCCGCCCTCCTGCGGTCCGGTGCGGCTGATCGCCGTGGACGGTCACGCCGGCTCGGGCAAGAGCACCTTCGCGGCGCGGCTCGCGACGGCGCTCGGCGGCGCACCCGTGCTGCGGCTGGACGACGTGGCCAGCCACGAGGAGCTCTTCGCGTGGCTGCCCCGGCTGACGGCGCAGGTCATCGAGGCGTTCTCGCGTGGCGAGGCCGCGCGGTACACCCCGTACGACTGGACGCTGCGCCGCTTCACCGCGCCGCGCGTACTGCCCGCCGCCCCGGTGGTCGTGGTGGAGGGGGTCGGGGCCGGCCGGCGGGCGCTGCGGCCGTATCTCGCCGGGCTGTTCTGGATGGAGCGGGGCGCCGAGGAGTCCTGGGAGCGGGGGCGCCGCCGGGACGGAGCGGCGCAGTCCGCCTTCTGGGACGGCTGGACGGTGGCGGAGACACGCCATTTCGCGACGGACCCAACTCGTCCCTTTTCCGATGCTCTGGTACATGAGGGGCACGAGGGGTACGTGATACGCCCGGCATCTCGCGCGACCGCGAGGCAGGACCAAACCATCACCCACCGTGACCGGTTGATGCCGCCATACTGAGCAGTCGGAAATCGACGCGCACCGAGTACCCAACTCGGCTTGACCAGCGGGCGGGACAGGTCTTACGTTCTTAATGTGCGGCTTTTTGGAGCCGCCCCAGACGCGAAGCCCCCGGTTGTTCCCCCGTGATCGGGGGCTTCGTTCTGCCCTCTTCGCCGCGTTCCCGGCCCCGTACCGCCTCACCCGCTCACCCTGGGTCACCGCGCGACCCGGTGCGCGGCGCCCTTAGTCGCACACACTCTGCGCAGGTACGATGCCTGTGAGTGCGGTCAATTCCCGTCCGCGTCATGGTGGTTCAGTACGCTGCCGACGGGCGCCCGCCCGGCGGGACATCACGGGGGCACGGTTTGTGGGGGACCTGATGGATATCGGCACGCAGGGCACGGGCGCCCCGGCCGACCTCGCCTGGGTGCGCGGGGTGGACGCCTACACCATGGGGGCGTACCCCCAGGCGGAGGAGGAGTTCAGGACAGCCGTCCGGCTCGATCCCGGGATGGCCGACGGCTGGCTCGGGCTGCACGCGCTGCGCGTCGAGACCACCACCGCCCTGCTCCACATGTACCGCCATCGCGACCGCTTCGGCGAGCAGCGCACCCGCCACCGCCGCACCCTGAACTCGTGGTACTGGCTGGGCTGGTGGGTCCAGCCGGTCCTGGAGAGCGGGCGCGACCTGCGGCTGGCGCACGCCTCGCACTGGCTGGACGGCCGCCATGTGCCCGAGCTGGACCGGGCGTTGGCGGGGCTGCCGCCGGTGGACACCGATCCGCAGGTCCGCTTCCTGCACGCCTGCCGCGCCTATCTGGTCAAGGACTGGGAACAGCTGTGCCGCCATACGGAGCAGCTCGTGCACGATCCGCTGCTCGGCATCGAGGCAGGTCTCTTCGGCGGGATGGCCCGGGTCAGGCTGGAGATGTTCGGCCAGGCCGAGCCGCTGCTCGCCACCGCGCTGATGCGCTGCCGCAGCGAGCAGCCGCAGCGCAAGGAGCTGCGGTACTGGCTGGCCCGCGCCCACGAGGGCACCGGGCGCAGCGCCGCCGCCCTGCCGCTCTACCGGGCCGTGCACCGGCTCGACCCGGCGTTCATGGACACCGCGGCGCGGCTCGCGGCGATCACCGACTCCGACGGGTACGACGGCTACGAGGGCCCCGACGATCCGCTGGGGCTGGCCTCCGTGTCGCTGGCCGGGCTCGGCCAGGACGCGGCGGACGTGGCCGAGGCCCAGTCCCAGGCGCAGTCGGGGAGCGAGCCGGAGGGGCCGCTCGGCTCCGACATCCTGCTCGGCCGGGAGCCGGCGCCGCCGCTCGGCGGCGGCGGTCCGCCCGTCGCGCCCGACGCGCTGCGGGAGAAGCTGCCGCCTCCGCCCGAGCAGCCGACGGCGCCGCGTTTCCCCGAGGGGCCGACGGATCCGGCGCTGCTCGCCGAGGCGCTGGCCGAGCTGGAGCGGATGGTCGGGCTCGAACCGGTGAAGCGCCAGGTGAAGGCGATCTCCGCGCAGCTGCGCATGGCGCGACTGCGGGCCGGTCAGGGTCTTCCGGTCCAGCCGCCGAAACGTCACTTTGTCTTCTCGGGCCCCTCGGGCACCGGCAAGACCACTGTGGCGCGCATCCTGGGACGGATCTTCTACGCGCTCGGGCTGCTCGGCGGGGACCATCTCGTCGAGGCGCAACGGGCCGACCTGGTCGGTGAGTTCCTGGGCCAGACCGCCGTCAAGGCGAACGAGCTGATCGACTCGGCGATCGGCGGGGTGCTCTTCGTGGACGAGGCGTACAGCCTCTCCAACTCCGGTTACAGCAAGGGCGACGCCTATGGCGACGAGGCCCTTCAGGTGCTGCTGAAGCGCGCCGAGGACAACCGTGACCACCTCGTGGTGATCCTGGCGGGCTATCCGGAGGGCATGGACCGGCTGCTCGCCACCAACCCGGGGCTCTCCTCGCGCTTCACGAGCCGGGTCGACTTCCCGAGCTACCGGCCGCTCGAACTGACCGCGATCGGCGGGGTGCTGGCCGCCGAGAACGGCGACGTGTGGGACGAGGAGTCCGTGGACGAGCTGCGCTCGATCAGCGGGCACGTGGTCGACCAGGGATGGATCGACGAGCTGGGCAACGGCCGGTTCGTCCGGACGCTGTACGAGAAGAGCTGCGCCTACCGCGATCTGCGGCTGTCCGGCTACAGCGGTACTCCTACGCGCGATGACCTGGCCACGCTGCGGCTGCCCGATCTGATGCAGGCGTACGGCGAGGTGCTCTCGGGGCGCGGCCCGGCGGGCCGGAGCCCCCAGGACCCGACGGGTACATGACCCGCCGGGTCCCGGAGGCGGCCGGGTCCCGGGGCTCCGGGTCCCGGGGCTCCGGGTCCCGGGGCTCCGGGTCCCGGGGCTCCGGGTCCCGGGGCTCCGGGTCCCGGGGCTCCGGGTCCCGGGGCTCCGGCCACCGGGCACCGGCCAGCGGCCGGGATTCAGCGGGCCAGGACCTGGGAGGCCTGGTCCGTGCGCTGCTCGCCGACGAGGGTCGCCCGGGGGACGGACGCCGCCCGGTGGGAGGGGTCGCGTACCTCCCCGACCAGCATTTCGAGGACGTCCTCCAGCGCCACCAGGCCGAGCACCCGCCCGGACGCGTCCGCGACCTGGGCGAGATGGGTGGCCGCGCGGCGCATCACGGTGAGGGCGTCGTCCAGCGGGAGTTCCGCGCGGAGGGTCGCCATGGGCCGCCAGATGTGCTGGGGCACGGCCCGGTCGGCCATCTCCAGATCGAGGACGTCCTTGACGTGCAGGTACCCCATGAAGGCACCGCCGCCCTCGGCGCACACCGGGAAGCGGGAGTAGCCGGTGCGTACCGTCAGCTCCTCGATCTCCCGCGGTGTGACCGCCGGGTCCACGGTGACCAGTGAGGCGCGGGTGAGGAGCACGTCGGTGACCGGGCGGCTGCCCAGTTCCAGCGCGTCCTCCAGCCGCTCCTGCGCCTCGGGTTCCAGCAGTCCCGCCTGTCCCGAGTCCTCGACGAGCCGGTTGAGCTGCTCGCTGGTGAAGACGGCCTCCACCTCGTCCTTGGGTTCGACGCGGAAGGCCCGCAGGACGAGCCGGGCGCAGGCGCCGAGGCCCGCGGTGACCGGCCGGCAGAGGCGGGCGAAGCCGACCAGGCCGGGGCTGAGCCACAGCGCGGTCTTCTCCGGGGCGGCCATGGCGAGGTTCTTGGGGACCATCTCGCCGATGACGAGGTGCAGGAAGACGACGAGCGCCAGGGCGATGACGTATCCCAGGGGATGGATCAGGCCCTCCGGCACGCGCATGGCGTGGAAGACGGGCTCCAGGAGCCGCGCCACCGTCGGCTCGGCCACCGCGCCGAGCGTCAGGGAGCAGATGGTGATGCCGAACTGCGCGGCGGCCATCATCTGCGGCAGGTTCTCCAGCCCGTACAGCGCCTGCCGGGCCTTGGCCGAGCCGCGCGCCGCGTGCGGTTCGATCTGGCTGCGGCGTACGGAGACGAGGGCGAACTCGGCCCCGACGAAGTAGCCGTTGGCGAGGACGAGGAGAAGGGCGAAGACGAGTTGCAGCACACTCATCGGACGGCCTCCACGGGCGCGGGGGCCTGCGCGGAGACCTCGGCGGAAGCGCCCACGAGGACATCGGCCGCGGTGGCGGCGGGTCCGTCGGGGGCCTTGCCGGGCGGCGCCCCGGTGCGGACCGGCGGCGCGGCCGGGTGGTCCGGTACGGGTCCGGCCGGTCCTTCGTCGGTCAGCCGTATCAGCCGGACCCGCTCGGCCCGGTAGCGGTCCACCTGGCGTACGGAGAGCCGCCAGCCGGGCAGCTCCGCGCGGTCGCCGGGGGCCGGGATCCGGCCGAGCAGATCGGCGACGAGCCCGGCGAGGGTCTCGTACGGGCCCTCGGGGACGTCGAGTCCGATGCGCCGCAGGGTGAGGACGCGGGCGCTGCCGTCGGCCTCCCAGGCGGGCCGGCCGTCCACGGGGTCGACGGGGGCGAGTTCCGGCCGTCCGTCCCGCGCGGCGTCGTGCTCGTCGAGCACCTCGCCGACGAGTTCCTCGACGATGTCCTCCAGGGTGACGACCCCGGCCGTACCGCCGTACTCGTCGACCACGGCGGCTATCGGCTGCTCGTTGCGCAGCCGCGCCAGGAGCTGCTGCACCGGCAGGGTCTCCGGGACGAAGAGGGCGGTGACGGCGATCCGGCCGACCGGGGTGCGCAGCCGCTCCGCCACGGGGACGGCGAGCGCGTCCTTGAGATGCACCATGCCGATGATCTCGTCGATGCGCTCGCGGTAGACGGGGAAGCGGGAGAGCCCGGTGGCCCGGGTGAGGTTGAGGACGTCCGCCGCCGTCGCGTCCGCCTGGAGGGCGCTGACCTTCACCCGGGGGGTCATCACGTGCTGTGCCGTGAGCCGGCCGAGGGAGAGGGTCCGTACGAACAGGTCGGCCGTGTCCTGTTCGAGGGTGCCGGCCTGCGCGGAGTGGCGGGCCAGGGAGACGAGTTCGCCGGGGGTCCTGGCCGAGGCGAGTTCGTCGGTCGGCTCCACGCCGAGTATCCGCACCAGCCGGTTGGCGACGGCGTTGAGCAGCGAGATCACCGGCCGGAAGACGGTGGCGAAGAGGTACTGCGGGCCCGCCACGAACCGCGCGACCTGGAGCGGCCGGGAGACCGCCCAGTTCTTGGGGACGAGTTCACCGATCACCATCTGGAGGGCGGAGGCCAGCAGCATGCCGATGACGACCGCGATGCCGGAGACGGCCCCGGCGGGCAGTCCGGTCGCGGCGAGCGGCGGGCCGAGCAGGTCGGCGAGCGCCGGCTCGGCGAGCATGCCGACGACGAGCGAGGTGATGGTGATGCCGAGCTGGGTGCCGGAGAGCTGGAAGGAGAGTTCCCGCAGGGCTCTGACGACGGTACGGGCGCGGCGGTCGCCCTCGGCGGCGGCGCGCTCGGCGTCGGGGCGGTCGACCGTGATGAGGCCGAACTCGGCCGCCACGAAGAAGCCGTTGGCGAGGATGAGAAGGAACGCTGCGGTGAGCAGCAGAAGGGGGATGGTCATGCCGCCGCCTCGTCGAAGGGGGCGGCGCAGGTACTACCGGACGATCCGTCCATTGCTGGAGGGAGTCACTCCTCGGGTCGCAGGATGCCCCGCGGGCCGTCGACGGCCGTCTGATGCGGGGCGGGGCGCACCTGGCGCCTCCGTCACCAGAGTAATCAAGACAGGGGCCGGACGGACAGGACCTGGCGACCGGTCACCGCCGCGCGGCCGGTGTCCCGGTGGCTGCCGGAGAGGTCCGTCGCTGGTCAGTCGTGGTCCCGCGCGGCGCGGGACTCGGTGAGGTCGCGCAGCGCGCGGGCGTCGCGGATGGCGTGCGCCTTGGCCACGCCCGGCTGAATACCGAGGACGGGCAGGCTGCTGCCGTCGCTGAGGTCGAGGAAGACCCAGGGGTCGCCGGGCCGCAGATTGACGCGCAGGATCTCGGCCCATTCCAGCCGGCGGGTGCGGGTGAGATTGACGACCGTCACCCCCGTGTCGTCGGCGACGACCTTCGGACGGCTGAGCAGCGCCAGCACGCCGAAGAACAGCAGCGCGGTGAGGATGAAGCTCAGCCGCTCCCCCGTGCTCAGCTGTTCGAGCACCAGGCCGATGGCCGAAATAACAACAAACATGACCGTGCCGACGGACAGCAGCACCGTACGGGTGGCGGTCGGCCGGAACGTGACCGGCAGGGCGGGTACGGCGGGGGCGGGCACGGACATGGCGGGTCTTCCCGGGGTGGTGGCCGGAGGCCCCGGGGGCCTCCGGCGGGACGGTTCGGCGGCGGGAGCCGGTCAGAGCCGGCAGGCGTGGATGGCCGTGGTGAGGATGGCGCGGGCGCCCAGCTGGTAGAGGTCGTCCATGATCCGCTGGGCCTCCTTGGCCGGGACCATCGCGCGGACGGCGACCCACCCCTCGTTGTGCAGCGGGGAGACGGTCGGCGATTCGAGCCCCGGGGTGAGCGCGACGGCCCGCTCCAGGTGCTCGGCGCGGCAGTCGTAGTCCATCATCACGTACGTACGGGCCACGAGGACGCCCTGGAGGCGGCGCAGGAACTGCTGCACCTTCGGCTCCGCCGCGTCGGAGCCGGTGCGCCGGATGACGACCGCCTCCGAGGTCATGATCGGCTCGCCGATGACTTCGAGGCCCGCGTTCCGCAGCGAGGTGCCGGTCTCCACCACGTCCGCGATGATCTGGGCGACGCCCAGTTCGATGGCGGTCTCGACCGCGCCGTCGAGGTGGACGACGGAGGCGTCGACGCCGTGGTCGGCGAGGTGCTGGGCCACGATGCCCTCGTACGAGGTGGCGACGGTCATGCCGCCGAACTCGGCGACCCCGGTCGCCGTGCCCGGCTTGGTGGCGTAGCGGAAGGTGGAGCGGGCGAAGCCGAGCGGCAGGATCTCCTCGGCGTCGGCCTCCGAGTCCAGCAGCAGATCGCGGCCGGTGATGCCGATGTCGAGCTTGCCGGAGCTGACGTAGATCGCGATGTCGCGGGGGCGCAGGTAGAAGAACTCGACCTCGTTCTCCGGGTCGACCAGGACGAGTTCCTTGGACTCCTTGCGCTGCTGGTATCCGGCCTCATGGAGCATCGCCGACGCAGGCCCGGAGAGTGAACCCTTGTTGGGGACGGCGATGCGCAGCATGAGGTCTTGTTCCTTCGTGCGGAGGGTGGGCGGGACAGGCGTACAGCGGGACGAACGGTGTGGAACAGGTGGGTCGGTACGCGTACGGAGCGGTACCGGGGCGATGCTCAGAGATGGGCGTACACGTCGTCGAGGGAGATTCCGCGCGCCACCATCATCACCTGGACGTGGTAGAGGAGCTGGGAGATCTCCTCGGCGGCGGCTTCCTTGCCCTCGTACTCGGCGGCCATCCACACTTCGGCCGCCTCCTCGACGACCTTCTTGCCGATGGCATGGACGCCCTTCTCCACCAGTTCGGCGGTGCGGGAGGTGGCGGGGTCGCCGTGGGCGGCCTTCTGCTGGAGCTCGCTGAACAGCTCCTCGAACGTCTTCTTGGACATGGTGACGCTCACTTTACGCGGCTGGACTCACTCGACCGGCGCCAGGGTTCGGCGATGGTGCGCAGGGTGGTCGCGGTCGCGACGGCGGCGGTCACCGCCTCGTGTCCCTTGTCCTCGTGGGAGCCTTCGAGACCGGCCCGGTCCAGGGCCTGTTCCTCGGTGTCGCAGGTCAGTACGCCGAAGCCGATGGGAACCCCGGTGTCCACGGAGACCTGGGTGAGGCCCTGGGTGACGCCCTGGCACACATAGTCGAAGTGCGGGGTGCCGCCCCGGATGACGACCCCGAGCGCGACGACCGCGTCGTAACCGCGTCCCGCGAGCACCTTGGCGACGACGGGCAGCTCGAAGCTGCCGGGCACGCGGAACAGCGTCGGCTCGTCGATGCCGAGGTCGGACAGGGCGCGCAGGGCGCCGTCGACGAGACCGTCCATGATCTTCTCGTGCCACTGCGCCGCGATCACGGCGACCCGGAGGTCTCCGCAGTTCTTCACGCTCAGTTCGGGTGCGCCCTTGCCGCTCACGTCTCTCCTCGGATGCTGTGCTGCTGGTCGGGGTGGTGTGCCGGCCGTACGTCAGCCGTGGCCGGCCGTACGGTCCTACTGGTTGCCGCAGGTGGAGGCGCCGACGGCGTCGAGCCACGGCAGGTCGTGGCCCATCCGGTCGCGCTTGGTGCGCAGGTAGCGGAGGTTGTGCTCGCCCGCCTGGACGGGCATCGGCTCGCGCCCCGTGACCCGCAGGCCGTGTCGGACGAGGGCGGTGGTCTTGTCGGGGTTGTTGGTCATCAGCCGCAGGCTGCGCACCCCGAGGTCGTCGAGGATCCGCGCGCCCGCCGCGTAGTCGCGGGCGTCGGCGGGCAGCCCCAGCTCCAGGTTGGCGTCCAGGGTGTCGTGGCCCCGCTCCTGGAGTTCGTACGCGCGGAGCTTGGAGAGCAGGCCGATGCCGCGCCCCTCGTGGCCGCGCAGGTAGACGACGACGCCGCGGCCCTCCGCGGTGACGCGCTCCATCGACGCCTGGAGCTGGGGGCCGCAGTCGCACCGCTGGGAGCTGAAGATGTCGCCGGTCAGGCACTCGGAGTGGACGCGCACGAGCACGTCCTCGCCGTCGCCGAGCTCCCCGTGGACGAGGGCGACGTGCTCGACCCCGTCGACGGTGGAGCGGTATCCGTACGCGGTGAAGTCACCGTACGCGGTGGGCAGGCTGACCTCGGCCTCCCGGCGGACCGTGGGCTCCTCGGTGCGGCGGTACGCGATCAGGTCCTCGATGGAGATGATCGTCAGGCCGTGCTTGCGCGCGAACGGGACCAGCTCGGGCAGCCGCAGCATCACCCCGTCCTCGCCCGCGATCTCCACGATCGCGCCGGCCGGGCGCAGCCCGGCGAGCCGGGCGAGGTCGACAGCGGCCTCGGTGTGGCCGTTGCGCACAAGAACGCCGCCGGACCTGGCGCGCAGCGGGAAGACATGGCCGGGGCGGACGAAGTCGCCGGGCTCCGCCTCGCCCGAGGCGAGGAGCCGGAGCGTGGTGGCGCGGTCGGCGGCGGAGATCCCGGTGGTGACGCCGTGGGCGCCCGACGCGTCGACGGTGACGGTGAAGGCGGTCCGCATCGACTCGGTGTTGTCGCCGACCATCTGCGGGAGTTCCAGCCGGTCCAGCTCCGCGCCGTCCATGGGGGCGCAGATCATGCCGCGGCACTCGCTCATCATGAAGGCGATGATCTCGGGGGTGGCCTTCTCGGCGGCGATGACGAGATCGCCCTCGTTCTCGCGGTCCTCGTCGTCCACGACCACGACGGGGCGGCCGGCCGCGATGTCGCGTACGGCCTGGGCCACGGGGTCGAGGGAGAGGTCCTCGGCGTGGTCGCGGGACGACCAGGCGAGGCGCGGCGCGTCGGTGCGCGGCGTCCCGGGGGTGTCGGGGTGCGGGATACCGGCCGCCGCCCCGTCGAGGGCGGGGGCGGGGGCGGTGGCGTGGGACGGACGAGTGGTCATGCTGCTGCTCCTTCCAGGGGCATGGCGCCGGCGCGGGAGCGCAGCCACCAGTCGCGCATGCCCCACAGGACGAGGGCGAGGTAGATGACGTAGACGAGGCCGGAGAAGGCCAGCCCGCTGCTGAAGGCGAGGGGGACGCCGACCACGTCGACGAGGAGCCAGGCGAACCAGAACTCGACGAGGCCGCGCGCCTGGGCGACCATCGCCGCGAGGGTGCCGGTGAAGATGTACGCGTCGGGCCAGGGGTTCCAGGACAGTTCGGGTACGGCGACGAAGAGCCCGCCGACGACGAGGGTGCCCAGGGCCGTACCGCCGAGGAGCAGCCCGCGCTCACGCCAGGTGGCGAACCGTACGGCGATCGAGCCGTCCTGCGCCTGTTGTGTGCCCCGCTGCCACTGGCGCCAGCCCCACACGGCGACGCCGATGACCAGGAGTTGCTTGCCGACGCCGCCGCTGAGGTGGGCGGAGGCGTACGCGCCGACGAGGATGACGCCGGAGAGGAGCTGGGCGGGCCAGGTCCAGATGGAGCGCCGCCAGCCGAGGGCGAGCGCGGCCAGACCGATGGTGTTGCCGATCATGTCGGACCACAGGATGTGCTGACCGAAGGCGCTGAACGCCTCACCGTTCAGCCAGGACAGGGTGCTCACCGCGGGGACTCCTCGGCCTGTGCGCGCTGAGCGGGGGTCAGCAGGCGCTCGACGTACTTCGCGATGACGTCGACCTCCAGGTTGACCGGGTCGCCCGGCCCCTTGATGCCGAGGGTGGTCAGCGCGAGGGTGGTGGGGATGAGGCTGATGGTGAAGTGGTCGGTGCCCGCGTCGACGACCGTGAGGCTGACGCCGTCCACGGTGATGGAGCCCTTCTCCACGACGTAGCGGGTCAGGGCGGCGGGCAGGGAGATCTTGACGATCTCCCAGTGCTCGGAGGGCGTGCGCTCGACGATGGTGCCGGTGCCGTCGACATGGCCCTGGACGATGTGTCCGCCGAGCCGCCCGCCGAGGGCCATGGGCCGCTCCAGGTTGACGCGGGAGCCGGCCCCGAGGGCGCCGAGGCTGGACCGGTCGAGCGTCTCGGCCATCACATCGGCGGTGAACTCGCCGTCCCCCGACTCGACGACCGTCAGACAGACACCGTTGACGGCGATGGAGTCCCCGTGGCGGGCGTTCTCGGTGACGACGGGTCCGCGCAGGCGGAAGCGGGAGGAGTCACCGAGGTTCTCCACGGCGGTGACCTCACCCAGTTCTTCGACGATTCCGGTGAACACTCAACGCTCCTTCGTGGCGGTGGTGGCAGTGGTGGCGGTGCCGGTGGTCGCGGCGGGCCCGGCGGGCCGCGCGACGGGGGATCCGGGGGCCGCCGTGCCCCCTTCGGGGATCGCGGTGGCCCTTTCGGGGATCGCGGTGGCCCTTTCGGGGATCGCGGTGGCCTCTTCGGGGATCGCGGTGGCCTCTTTGGGGATCGCGGTGATCCGCAGGTCGGGG
Source organism: Streptomyces sp. NPDC088124 (assembly GCF_040685895.1). Classification (NCBI taxonomy): domain Bacteria; kingdom Bacillati; phylum Actinomycetota; class Actinomycetes; order Kitasatosporales; family Streptomycetaceae; genus Streptomyces; species Streptomyces sp. NPDC088124. The sequence goes on from NZ_JBFBJB010000043.1 coordinate 63,157, forward strand.
CCGATCCGTACGGTCTCCGTCATCCGCAGGCGCAACGCCCCGGCGATCGTGGTGATTCCGGCGTCACCGAGCGCGGCGGGACCCGCGCCGAGGAGGAGCGGGGCGAGATAGCCGACGACCTTGTCGACCGCGCCCGCGGCGACGAAGGAGCCGGCCAGCGCCGGGCCGCCTTCGAGGAGTACGGAACGCACGCCGCGCTCGTGCAGGGCGGCCAGCAGGGCGGGGACGGAGAGCCCCCGGCCCCCGGCCGCGCGGGGCAGCCGTACGGCGTCGGGGAGATGGCGGGCGTCGGCGTCCTCGGCGACGGCGATCAGGGTGGGCGCGCCGCCGTCCAGGACCCGGGCGCCGGGCCGCACGGCGGTGGCCTCGGTGTCCACGACGACCCGCAGCGGCTGGACGGCGCCCTCGATGCCGCGGACCGCGAGCTGCGGGTCGTCCGCGCGGGCGGTGCCGGAGCCGACCACGACCGCGTCGGCCTCGGCCCGCAGCCGGTGCACGTCGGCGCGCGCCTCGGCGGAGGTGATCCAGCGGCTGGTGGCGTCGGCGGCGGCGATCCGGCCGTCGAGGGTGGCCGCGTACTTCCACAGGACGTACGGGCGGCCCCGGCGTACGGAGGTGAGCCAGGCGGCGTTGCCCGCCTCGGCCTCGGCGGCGAGCAGCCCGGGCTCGGCGGTGATCCCGGCGGCTCGCAGGGTGGCGGCGCCCCCGGCGGCCTGCGGGTTCGGGTCGGGGACTGCGTAGTGGACCCGGGCGACCCCGGCGTCGATCAGCGCCTGGGCGCAGGGGCCGGTGCGGCCGGTGTGGGCGCAGGGTTCGAGCGTGACGTACGCGGTGCCGCCCCGGGCCCGGGATCCCGCCGCGCGCAGGGCGTGGACCTCGGCGTGCGGGCCGCCGGCGCGGCGGTGGAAGCCCTCGCCGGCGAGGTGTCCCGAGGCGTCCAGGATCACGCATCCGACGACCGGATTGGGGCTGGTGGAGCCGAGTCCGCGGGCGGCGAGCACAACGGCCCGCCGCATGGCGTCCGCGTCGGTGACGCGTTCGGCTTGGGTGGCCACCCGGGTCCTCCTGCCTCTTCGGGCACGGACTCCGGGGCCTGTCGATGACGACAGAGAAACGGGAACTCACAGGCGAACGCCAAGGCCGGGGAGCCGGCTCGTCGGAGGACGAACCCGCCCGGGGCGGCGTACCGGTAAGAGCCCGCCGCGCACTGCCTCCCATCCGGACTTTCACCGTCGGTCCAGGAATCTCACCTGGTCAACCGGCCACTGGATGCGGCCGGGTCGCGGACTATAACCGCCGGTTCGGAATTGCACCGACCCCGGAGTGCGCTGCTGCTGGTACGCGACCAGTGTGCCACGGCTGATCGTGGGCGTTCCGGGCGAGCGCTGTGGGTTGACTCACAGAAGGGGCGGGAATGCCGCCAAGGGGTTGCGCTCCGCCCCTCCCGCCTGCACCTCCGCACGGGGAGCCGGCCGCCCGGGTATGGGGGACGGCGCCCGTGCGTGGGGCGCGGGCGCCGCCCCTCGTCTCATATGCCGGGCGCGAACAGCTCGTCCTGCGCCGCGTCGCGCGCGGTGAGCAGCGCGCCCCTGAGCACGGCGGCGCCCCCGAGCGCCCCGGGTCTGACCTCGGTCCGGAGTGGGGACATCGCGGCGAGCCGGTCCTCGACCCGGGCGGCCAGCGCCTCGCCGCCCGCGTGGCCGACCTCCCCGGCCAGCACGATCCGGCCGGGGTCGAGAACCGCGGCGACCCCCGCGGCGCCGATGGCCAGCCGGTCGGCGAGGGTATCGAGGAACTTCCCCGCGCCGGGCCGCCCGTCTCCGACGGCGGCGCGCACCAGCGCGGCGGACGGCGGCTCCTGAGGCGCGCCCGGCGCGGGCACGAGCCCGTATCCCTCGGCGAGTTCGCAGACGGCGGCCGACCCCGCCAGGCTGTGGAAGCCGCCGTCGCAGGCCGTCGCCGAGGGCAGTCCCCCGGTGCCGGGCACGGGCAGGAAGCCGATCTCGCCCGCGCCGCCCGAGGCGCCCCGGCGGAGCCGCCCGTCGAGCACGACGGCCGCGCCGATGCCGTGGCCGAGCCAGAGCAGTACGAAGGTGTCCTGGCCGCGGGCGGCGCCGAGGCGCTGCTCGGCGAGGGCGGCGAGGTTGGTCTCGTTCTCGACCAGGAGGGTGGCGGGCAGCCGTTCCTGGAGCACGGCGACGAGCCGCCGGTGCCACTCCGGCAGCCCGGTGGTGGCGCGGAGTACGCCGGTGGCATCGACCAGGCCGGGGGCGCCGATCCCGACACTGTGCAGGGGTACGGGGCCGGCCTGCCGGGCGATGTCCTCCAGCAGCGCCGCGGCCTGCTCGACGGCGGGCTCCGTCGCGGTGTCGCTGCCGATGGGCAGGACTGCTTCGGCGAGGGTGACACCGAGGAGATCGGCGACGACGACGGCGACGCTGTCGGTCCGTACGTCCAGGGCGGCGAGATGGGCGCGGTCGGCGACGATCCCGTACAGCCGGGCCCTGGGGCCGCGGCGGCGGTCGTCGGTCTCCCCGACGACGGTGACCAGTCCCGACTCCTGGAGCCGGTCCACCAGATCGGCGACGGTGGGGCGGGAGAGCCCGGTCATCGTCTTGAGCTGTCCCGCCGTCAACGGGCCTTCCTGCTGGAGCAGTCGCAGGGCCAGCCGGTCGTTGATGGCCCGGGCGGTGCTCGGGGATGCGGCCATGCCGGGATCCTTCCAGACAGCCGCCGGGGCACGGACGTCCCCGGCGGTCCTGAGATGCCTCCCGCCTGTCTCTATTTATCAGGCAGGGTTCCTGATAATTTACTCCCCGCACCTGACGGAGGTGGGTACGGGGTGGGCCCGGGCAACGGGACACCCGGCGGAGCGGGACCCTCAGGGGAGGACGGAACGGCATGCGGACTGAAGCGGCCGGCGACAAGCACGGCAAGCGGCACGACAAGCAGGGGGTGCGGCGGGCCCGGCTCGCCATCGCCGTCGTCTTCTGCGTGCACGGCGCGGTCACCGGCAGTTTCGCCACCCGGGTCCCCTGGATCCAGGAGCACGCCGGTCTCAGCGCGGGGCAGCTCGGGCTGGCGCTCGCCTTTCCGGCGATCGGTTCGGTGACCGCGATGCCGGTCGCGGGGGCGATCAGCCACCGGTTCGGCGCGCGCAACGCGCTGCGGGTGCTGCTCTCCCTGTGGACGCTGGCCCTGGTCCTGCCGTCGCTGGCGCCGAACCTCGTCACCCTGTGCGCGGCGCTGTTCGTCTTCGGCGCCTCGTCGGGCATGTCGGACGTGGTGATGAACGCGCTGGGTCTGGAGACCGAGGCCCGGCTCGACCGGTCGATCATCTCCAGCCTGCACGGCATGTGGAGCACGGGCGCCCTGATCGGGTCGGCGTCCGGCGCCCTCGCGGCCCATCTCGGCGCCGACGCCCGGCTGCACCATCTCCTCGCGGCCCTCGTCCTCACGACGCTCGGCCTGATCGCCTGCCAGAACGTGCTGGACGTACGGAGCGCGCCCGAGGCGGAGGCCCCGCCGAGGTTCGCGCTGCCGCCGCGGTCCGCGCTGCTCATCGGGGTCGTCGGGTTCTGCGCGGTCTTCGCGGAGGGCGCGAGCCTGGACTGGTCGGCGGTCTATCTGCGGGACGTCCTGGACACCTCCCCCGGGGTGGCCGCGGCGTCGACGACGGCCTTCGCGCTCACCATGGCGGTCACCCGGCTCACCGGTGACCGGGTGGTCGACCGGTTCGGCGCGGTACGGACCGTGCGCACCGGCGGGGTGCTCGCCGCGGCGGGCGGTCTGCTGGTGGTCGTCGCGCCACAGCCGCTGGTCGCCATGGCCGGATTCGGGCTGCTGGGGCTCGGGGTCGCGGTGGTCGTGCCGCTCGCCTTCGCGGCGGCGGGGCGCTCGGGTCCCAACCCGAGCCAGGCCATCGCGGGCGTGGCCACCATCACGTACACCTCGGGTCTGATCGCGCCCTCCGCGATCGGCGCGGTCGCCGACGCGACCTCGCTGGTGGTCTCGTTCGGGCTGGTCACGCTGCTCTCCTGCGGTCTGGTCGTGGGCGCGGGGGTGCTGCGTACGGGCGACCGGCGTGCCGCCGCGAACGGGGCAGCCGACGGAGCCCGCGCCCCGGGCGGCGCGCGGACCGGTGACCCGGCGACGGCGTCCGACCCTCTGGGCCCTGCATGAAGTCCTGTCCGAGGACCGCCGGGCGGAGCGGGTCCGGTGGCGGCACTACGATGGGCGCTGATCTTTTTCGGCCACACAGCCGCCCGATCGGCTGAGAGCCTGTCGGGTGACCTCCGACCGGGCGCGGCCGGAGGTCACCCGACAGCCTCCGAGCCCGGTCCGGGCCGTGGCGGCGCCGGCCTTGTGCCGGACGCGACCCAGAAGTGGAGCACCACCCATGAAGCTCGGCGTGCGCTGGACCCTGCACGGAGACGGGCGCACGCCCGCACCGGGCGCCGTCGTCCGCCCCGACGAGCGGCTGTCGTGGCCCCGTACGGCGGGACTCGGCGCCCAGCACGTGGTGGCGATGTTCGGCGCCTCGTTCGTGGCCCCGGTCCTGATGGGCCTGGACCCCAACCTCGCGATCATGATGTCCGGCATCGCGACGGTGATCTTCCTGCTGGCGACCCGCGGCCGGGTGCCGAGCTATCTGGGGTGTTCGCTCTCGTTCGTCGGCGTGGCCGCGGCGATCCGGGCCTCGGGCGGCGACAGCTCCACCGTCACCGGCGCGATCCTGGTCGTGGGCGGCGTGCTCCTGCTGGCCGGGCTCGCGGTACGGCACTTCGGCGCCCGGATCATCCACACCGCGATGCCGCCCGTGGTGACGGGCGCGGTCGTGATGCTGATCGGCTTCAACCTGGCGCCGGTGACGGCCGCCACGTACTGGCCGCAGGACCAGTGGACGGCGCTGCTGGTGATGGTGTTCACCGGCCTCGCCGTGGTCTGTCTGCGCGGCTTCTGGTCCCGGATCGCGATCTTCCTCGGGCTGGTCTTCGGATACGCGATCTCCTGGATCTTCGACCGGGTCCTGGGCCGGATCCACTCCCCGGCGGGCGGCGCCGAGGCCGTCGACCACTGGCGGCTGGATCTGTCGGGCGTCGGCAAGGCCCCCTGGGTCGGGCTGCCGGACTTCCACGGGCCGAGCTTCGAGTGGTCGGCGATCCTGCTCGCGCTGCCGGTCGTGATCGCGCTGATCGCGGAGAACGCGGGCCATGTGAAGGCCGTCGGCGAGATGACCGGCGACCCGCTCGACGACGAGCTGGGCACGGCGATCGCGGCGGACGGCGCGGCCTCGATGCTCTCCACCGCCGTCGGCGGCCCGCCCAACACCACGTACTCCGAGAACATCGGCGTCATGGCCGCCACCCGCGTCTACTCCACCGCGGCGTACTGGGCCGCCGCCGGTTTCGCCCTGCTCTTCGGCCTCTGCCCCAAGTTCGGCGCGATCGTGGCCGCGATCCCGGGCGGGGTGCTCGGCGGCATCACCGTCATCCTGTACGGCATGATCGGCCTGCTCGGCGCGCAGATCTGGACCAACGCCGGGGTGGACCTGCGCAATCCGCTCAACCTGGTGCCGACGGCCGCGGGCATCATCATCGGGGTCGGCGGGGTGAGCCTGAAGATCACCGACAACTTCGAGATCGGCGGGATCGCCCTCGGCACGATCGTGGTGATCACCGGCTACCACGCGCTGCGCGCCTTCGCCCCGGCGCATCTCAAAGGAACCGAAGGAACCAACGGACCCGGCGGACCCGGCGGTTCCGAGGGAGCCGACGGACCCGGCGGACCCGAGGGAGCCGACGGACCCGACGAGCCCGCTCAGCCGGTCGCCAGCTCGTAGGCGTAGTCCGGCGTGAACGAACCCGCCGCCCCCTTGCAGCCGTCCGACTCCCCCGGCAGCTTCACCCACAGGTAGGCGTCGATCCGCGCCTCGCCCGTGTCGGTCGTCGGCGCCCGGCCCAGCGCCCGGCCCGCCGGATCGCACCACTGCCCGGCGGCCGGCGCCCCGTTGCCGTTCCGGCTGGTGTCGATCACCGCGCCGAGCCGGGCCGGGCCGCCGAGCGCGGCCAGCACCCGCCGGGCGTACGCCGCCTCGTCGGCGGTGCGGTGGAAGTTGGAGACGTTGGTGAAGATGCCGTCGCCGCTGCTCGCGGCCCCGGCGGCCCGCAGCAGCGAGGCCTGCCGCTCCGCCGGGTGCCAGCCGGAGTGGCCCGCGTCGAAGTAGACCCGCGCCTTCGGGGCGGCCGCGTGGATCGTCCGGGCCGCGCGGGCCAGCGAGGCGTACCGCTCCGCGCGCGCCGCCGCGTCCAGGCAGTCGGAGAGGGCGACCGAGTCGGGTTCGAGGACGACGATCGACGGTCCCGCGCCGAGCCCCGCCGCGAACTCGGCGATCCAGCCGTCGTACGCCGCGAGGTCGGGCGCCCCGCCCTGCGAGGCGCCCCCGCAGTCCCGGTCGGGGATCGCGTACGGCACGAGGACGGGCACCCGGCCGGCCGCGGCGGCCCCGGCCGTCACCGCGCGCACCTCCCTCGTGACGGCGCCCGGGTTGTAGGCGGCGAACCAGACCGCGGCGGGCCGGTCCGCGATCCGCGACTCGATCAGCGGGCGCCGGGGGTCGTCGCGGTGCGCGGCGACCCAGTCGAGCACCTGGGACGCGGGATGCCGGTAGAGCGCGGCGTCCACGGGCCCGGTGCCCTCCGGGGAGCGGCGCCCGCTCTCCGGCGCGGCGGCCGACGGGGTGCGCGCCACGTCCGTACCGGACGGGCTCGGCGCCGCCGGCGGGGTGCTCGACGGCGGCGGCGAGGACACCGGCGGGGCGACGGCGACCCGGCTGGGTACCCCGGGCAGCGGCGCGAGCACCGGCGACGCGGTGGGCGCGGGCCCGGCCGTGTCCCGCCCGTCCGGTCCCGCGGCGGCGCTCAGCACACCGGTGACGGTGGAGACGACGACCACCGCCGAGGCCGCGACGGCCATGGCGTAGTGGCGCCCGGCCCGGCGCCGTTCGGCCCGTTCGAGCTGAGCCGTGGAGCGCCGCGCCCCTGTTCCCGCCACCTGGACTCCCCCCTTCGCACGGTGCCCGGCCGGGCGAGCGCCGGGCCGGGCGAGCGCGAGCCTATGCCGGTGGGCGGGGCGCACGGGCCCGGATCAGCGGGGTTCACGGCCCCGACCGGGGCACACCGCGCCGATGTACGCCCGCTTCGGTCGCCGGGGCCCGGCCGCGCTCGGCCCCGCTGCGCAGCCGGGCCTCCGCCCCGGCGCGGGCCGCCGGTGGACACCTGTCGTACGACGGGAACCGGGGGAACTCTCCCTCGGGCTCAGCCCTCCGGGAGTTCCACGGGCGCGAGTTCGTCGAACACGTCGCCGGGCCCGGGGTTGACCGGGTCGGTGGCGCCGCCGAAGTGGCGCATCACCCCCCACACCGCGTTGAGCGCGGTCTGCACGGCGCCCTCGGCCCAGCCCGCCGTCCACGAGATGTCGTCCCCTGCCAGGAAGATCCCCCGCCGGTCCGCGGGCAGCCGGTCCTGCATGAAGTGGGTGAACAGCCGCCGCTGATAGCGGTAGTGACCGGGCAGATTGGCCTTGAACGCGCCCATGAACCAGGGCTCGTTCTCCCAGGACACGGTCACCGGCCCGCCGATGAGGTGCTTCCTGATGTCGACCTTCGGATAGATCTCGCCGAGCGAGGTCAGCATCACCTCCATCCGCTCCTCCGGCGACAGGGGCAGCCACTTGAGGCTGTCGTCGCACCAGGTGTACGAGAGGCAGATGACCGCGGGCCGGTCGGGCCCGTCGTCCAGCAGATAGGTGCCCCGGGTCATCCGGTCGGTGAGTGTCATCGACATCGTGTCGCGCCCGGTCGGCTCCCCCCGGTCGTCCACGGCCTCGTCCAGCCAGAACGGCCGGTCGACCGGCACGAACAGCTTGGAGGACTCCATGTAGTGGGTGCGCTCCATCGCCGTCCAGTGGTCGATCGGGAAGAGCGACTCGTCGCAGGCGATCTTGGAGAGCAGCAGCCAGGACTGGGCGGTGAAGACCGCGGCGCGGTACGTGCGGATCCGGCCCGAGGCGTCCGTGACCGTGATCCGGTTGCCCGCCGTACGGTGCAGCCGGGTCACCGCGGGGCGCGGCGCGCCGTCGTGCAGCGAGGCGAGCGAGGTACCGGCCGGCCAGTGCGTGAGCTTGCCGGGCGCGCGCTCCCAGAGCCGCAGCGGAAGCTGCTGGCTGCCGCCGACGATCGAGCGGTGGTGGTCGTCGGCCTCGGTGTAGACGACCCGCAGGATCTCCAGGATGGAGTTCGGGAAGTCGGTGTCCCAGCCCCCGGTGCCGAAGCCGACCTGGCCGAAGATCTCCCGGTGCCGGAAGGACGCGAAGGCCGGGGAGTCGCAGAGGAAGCCGTAGAAGGTCTGGTTGTCGAGCCTCTCGACCAGCTTCGCCCAGATCTCCCGGATCCTGGGCACGTCGCGCTCGCGCAGCGCCCGGTTCATGGCGGAGAAGTCGGCGCCCTCCTCCAGCGCGGTGTTCCAGGCGTCCATCACCTCGTGGAAGACGGGCGGCAGTTCGTCGACGGTCCGCGCGTAGTGGGAGGTGCCCTTGAGGTCGACCACGGTGGAGGGGGTGCCGGGGGCCAGCGGGTTGGGGAAGGGCCGGGTCTCCAGGCCCACCAGGTCGATGTAGTGGCGCAGCGCGGTGGAGGACGGCGGGAAGCGCATCGCGCCCATCTCGGCGGTCAGCCCGGGGTCGCAGCCGTCGAAGCCGACGGTACGCAGCCGCCCGCCGATCCGGTCGGCCTCGTACACGACGGGCTTCAGCCCCATCTTCATCAGCTCGTACGCGGTGACGATGCCGGAGAGCCCGCCGCCGATGACGGCGACCTCCGTGCCGTGCTCGGCCGCGGGGATCTGGCCGAGCCCGGCGGGGTGGGCGAGGAAGTCGTCGTACGCGTAGGGGAAGTCGGGACCGGCCATGGTGACCGGCGGCTGCGCGTCGGTGTGCTGGACGGCGGTGGGCACCGTGGACGTCATGGGGTACGGACTCCTCGCGGCATACGGGACCGGGCGTGCGGGACAGGGCACGCGGAACAGGGGCGGAACGATTCGGCGGATTCGGGGAGGGGAACGGGAGCGGGCGCGGGGAGTCAGCCCAGCGATGGGTAGAGGCCGGGGCGGCGGTCGTCCAGATACGGGTTGGCCGCGCGGGAGGCGGCCAGGAGTGCGCCGTCGACCTCGCCGAGGAGCAGTTCCTCGCCGCGTCCGGCGCGGGCGCGGACCGCTCCGTCGGGGGCGGCCAGACAGCTCAGCCCGACGAACTCGAACGTGTCCCGCTCACCGGCCGCGCCCTCCTCGCCGGTCCGGTTCACGTACGCCACGTACATCTGGTTCTCGAAGGCCCGGACCGGCACCATCGATTCCGCGACGAACTGGAACGGGTGCATCTGGGCCGTGGGCACCAGCAGCAGATCGGTGCCGGCGAGGGCGTGGGCGCGGACGTTCTCCGGGAACTCCACGTCGTAACAGATCATGATCCCGAGCCGCAGTCCGGCCAGTTCGGCCTGGACGACGGGGCGCTCCCCCGGGGTGAACCAGGTGCGCTCGAAGGAGCCGAAGAGGTGGGTCTTGCGGTAGTTGGCGAGGCGGGTGCCGTCGGGGCCGATCAGCTGCGCGGAGTTGTAGACCGCGCCGCTCCCCGGTGCGGGGTCCCGCTCGGGGTAGCCGTAGAGCACCGCGAGCCCGTGGCGCCCGGCGATCTCCGCGACCGCCGCGCTGCCGGGGCCCTCGGCGGTCTCGGCGAGCCGGGGGACGGCGTCGCCGATGGCGTAGCCGGTGAGGAACATCTCGGGGCAGACGAGCAGCCCGGCCCCGGCCGCCGCGGCCCGTCCCGCGGCCTCGTCGAGCACGCGCAGACTGCCGTCGACGGAACCGGGCCGTCCCGAGCTCTGGAGCAGGGCGGTACGGAGCGGGGGCATGGCTGACCTCGGGCGGGGTGCGAAGGGGTCCGGCGGGAGTCCGCCGGGACAGCTCGACGGTACGGTCCGTCCGCCGGGCGCGACAAGACGCGTCCATTGCGCGCGAACCATCGATCCGTTGCGTGTTCGGCGGCCCCGGCGGCGATTCGTTGTCCACGGGGCGCGCGGAACCGGCACCGCGAGGAGCCGGCGGTTATGGCGGTCCGGCGGAGTGCCGGCGCAGCAGCGGGGACAGGACGAGCACCGACTTCGTGCGCTCCACGTACGGCTCGCCCGCGATCCGCTCCAGGACCTGCTCGAAGTGGCGCATGTCGGCGGCGAAGACCTGGACGACGGCGTCCGCCTCGCCGGTCACGGTGGAGGCCGCCACGACCTCGGGCAGCCGCTCCAGGCCCCGCCGGATGGCGTCGGGCGAGGTGTTGCGGCGGCAGTAGATCTCGATGAAGCCCTCGGTCTCCCAGCCGAGGGCGGCGGGGTCGACCCGTACGGTGAAACCGGTGATCGCGCCCGTGGCGCGCAGCCGGTCGACGCGCCGCTTCACGGCGGGCGCGGAGAGACCGACGAGGGAGCCGATGTCGGCGTAGGAGCGGCGGGCGTCCTCGGCGAGGGCGTGGACGATGCGTTCGTCAAGTTCGTTCAGTCGCACTGCTGGTGGTTCATTTCTCTGTGCGGGGGCTCCGTGCGGGGCTCCATGCGTGGCTCCGTGCCCTCCCGTACCCGAACGGTACGGGAGGGCCGTCCCGCCCGCCCGGTCAGCTCCAGCTGTTGTGCAGCGGCTTGCCCTCGGCGTATCCGGCGGCGCTCTGGACGCCGACGATCGCCTTCTCGGCGAACTCCGCGAGGGAGTTCGCGCCCGCGTAGGTGCACGAGGAGCGGAGGCCCGCGACGATCGAGTCGATCAGGTCCTCGACGCCCGGCCGCGCGGGGTCCAGGAACATCCGCGAGGTGGAGATGCCCTCCTCGAAGAGCGCCTTGCGCGCCCGGTCGTACGCCGACTCCTCGCTCGTACGGTTGCGTACGGCGCGGGCGGAGGCCATGCCGAAGGACTCCTTGTAGAGCCGCCCGTCGGCGGACTGCTGGAGGTCGCCGGGCGACTCGTACGTACCGGCGAACCAGGAGCCGATCATCACGTTCGACGCGCCGGCGGCCAGCGCCATGGCGACATCGCGCGGGTGCCTGACCCCGCCGTCGGCCCAGACGTGCTTCCCTGCCCTGCGCGCCTCGGCGGCGCACTCCAGCACCGCCGAGAACTGCGGGCGTCCCACGCCGGTCATCATGCGGGTGGTGCACATGGCGCCGGGGCCGACCCCGACCTTGACGATGTCCGCGCCGGCCTCGATCAGATCGCGTACGCCCTGCGCGGCGACCACGTTGCCCGCGACGACCGGGACCTTCGGGTCGAGCGCGCGGACCGCCTTGACGGCGCTGATCATCGACTCCTGGTGGCCGTGGGCCGTGTCGACGACCAGGGTGTCGACGCCCGCGTCGAGCAGCTGCGCCGCCTTGCCCGCGACATCGCCGTTGACACCGACGGCAGCGGCGATCCGCAGCTTGCCCTCGGCGTCGGTGGCGGGCGTGTAGAGGGTCGCGCGCAGCGCGCCCTTGCGGGTGAGGACACCGACGAGCCGGCCCTCGGCGTCGACGGCCGGGGCGAGCTTGCGGTTGGCGTTGTCGAGGGTGTGGAACGCCTCGCCCGGGTCGAGGTCCGCGGAGATCAGCACGAGGTCCTTCGACATCACCTCGGAGAGCTGGGTGAAGCGGTCCACACCGGTCAGGTCGTGGTCCGTGACGATGCCGACGGGCTTGCGGTCGCCGTCCACCACGACGCCCGCGCCGTGGGCCCGCTTGGGCAGCAGGGAGAGCGCGTCGCCGACGGTCTGGAACGGGGTCAGCACGATCGGCGTGTCGAGCACGAGATGGCGCGTCTTGACCCAGGAGATGACGTCGGTGACGACCTCGATCGGGATGTCCTGCGGGATCACGACCAGTCCGCCGCGCCGGGCGACGGTCTCGGCCATCCGGCGGCCCGCGATCGCGGTCATGTTCGCGACGACGAGCGGGACGGTGGTGCCCGTGCCGTCCGGCGAGGAGAGGTCCACGGCCTGGCGGGAGCCGACGGCGGAGCGGCTCGGCACCATGAAGACATCGTCGTACGTCAGGTCGTACGAAGGCGTGACGTCGTTGAGGAAACGCATACTGACTCTCTCACCTGCTGTTTCGCTTGAGGGGCGGGTGGGGAGTCAGCGACGGGCCCGGTGGGCCCCGGCTGCGGCTCCTACGCCATCATCACCGATCCGCCGGCGTTCTGGCGAACCTCTCGACCGGCTCTGTACGTTCCGCCAGGGAGCCGGTGGTGATCTTCGAAGCTTCCTCCGAAATCCCCCGTCGAATCCCCCGTCGGTGCCTCAGTCGTCGTCCGGGTCCGCCCGCTCCAGCGCGGGGTGCGGGGCGGGGGTGAACTCCGTCAGCAGGAAGTCGGCCGCGGCGGTGTCCGTGACCAGGCTGGTGACCAGCCCGGAGCGGAGTACGGCCCCGATCGCCTCGGCCTTGCGCAGCCCGCCCGCGATCGCCACGACCTCCGGGATACGGCGCAGCCGGTCCGCCTCGACGGTGATGCAGCGCTCGCCCAGGTCGCGGCCGACCCGGCGGCCCTCCGCGTCGAAGAGGTGCGCGGACATCTCCGCGGCGACGCCGAGCGAGGCGTAATGGGTGCGCTCCTCCTCGGTGATCATGTCGTGGACCGTGGAGATCCCGGGCTCCCAGGAGCCGATGGAGACGGCCGCGACGGTGACCTTGTCGAAGTACTCGAAGGCGCGCGCGATCCCGGTCTGGCTGCGCAGCGCGGCGGCGGTCGCCGGGTCGGGCAGCAGCATCGGGGCGTAGATGGGGTGCGCCTCGCCGCCGGAGACCTGGGCGGCGCGCCGGACGGCCTCGACGGAGCCGCGCTCGGCGGTGCCCGCGTCGTACACGCCGGTCAGCTGGACGACCGTGCAGGGCGGCAGCCGGTCGAGCGCGGCGGCCATGTGGATGGTGGAGCGGCCCCACGCGAGGCCGAGGACATCGCCCTCGACCACCAGTTCGCCGAGGAGATCGGCGGCGACCTCACCGAGGTTCTCGGGGTCGGGCGACTCGTCCTCGCCCTCCGCGGGGGACTCGACGACGACCGCGTGCCGCAGGCCGTAGCGGGCGCGCAGCGCGTCGGAGCGCTCGGCGTCCAGCTCGGCGGGGACGCGGATCTCGATCCGTACGAGGTCGCGCTCCAGCGCGGTCTCCAGGACCCGGGCCACCTTGAAGCGGCTGACGCCGAACTCCTCGGCGATCTGAATCTTGGACTTGCCCTCCAGGTAGAAGCGGCGGGCCATGGCCGCCGCCTGCACCAGTTCCGCGGGTCCCATCCGCAGGGCTGGCCGACCCGCCGACATACCAGACACCGCGATCTCCTCACCTTTGTTCACACTCTGGACTCGCTGTTCATCCTGTCAGATCCAGCGGTCCTTGATCGGCCTCGGAAGGCCCCGTTCATGTTCCTGTGGCTCACTGGTCGTCCACCGGGGAGCCGCGCCGCGCGCCCCGTTTTCCGCGGGTTCGCGGTGCCCGGGTTCGCGGTGCGCGCGCCCGGGTTCCCCGGCCGAGGATCAGTGGCCGCAGGCCCAGGAGGCCGCGGCGGTCGCCTCGGTCGCCTGGTTGCGCAGCATCCGTACCGCCGCCGCCGGATCGTCCGTGCCGTACACCGCGGATCCGGCGACGAAGACATCGGCCCCGGCCTCCGCGCACCGCTCGATGGTGGTCGCGGAGACCCCGCCGTCGACCTGGAGCCACAGTTCGAGTCCGTGCTTGGAGATCAGCTCCCGGGTGCGGCGGATCTTCGGCAGCATGATGTCCAGGAACGCCTGCCCGCCGAAGCCCGGCTCCACCGTCATGATCAGCAGCATGTCGAGCTCGGGGAGCAGGTCCTCGTACGGCTCGACCGGGGTCGCGGGCTTCAGCGCCATCGACGCCTTGGCGCCCTTGGCCCTGATCTCCCGCGCCAGCCGTACGGGGGCGGCGGCGGCCTCCACGTGGAAGGTCACGGAGCCCGCGCCGGCCTCGACGTACTGCGGGGCCCAGCGGTCGGGCTCCTCGATCATGAGATGGCAGTCCAGCGGCGTGTCCGTCGCCCGGGCGAGCGCCTCGACCACGGGCACGCCCAGGGTCAGGTTGGGCACGAAGTGGTTGTCCATGACATCGACATGGAGCCAGTCCGCGCCGTCGACCGCCTTCGCCTCCTCGGCGAGGCGGGCGAAGTCGGCGGACAGGATGCTGGGGTTGATCTGGGCCATGTGCCAAGCCTGCCATGCTCCGGAGCACTTCCCGACCGCCCCGGGAACCCGGGTACCGACCAATCCCGTACGGGAATGGGCACAGTCCGCGCAATCCTCGCGATTCTGTGGACAGATCGGGGTTTACGGAGAGATCGGCTTGACTCCCGCGGCTCCGGGCTTCCGGTCGGAACCGGGCGGAACCTCCGGCCGGAACCGGGCAGGACGTCCGGTCGGAACCGGGCAGGAATCGAGAAGCGCCGCCCGCCGCCCCGCCCGTAGCGTGGCGTGCGCGGACGGGGACCCGGTCCGGCGCCGCTGCGCCGCGGCGTCGGCGCCCGACGGTCCGGAACGACCGCACCCGAGGAAAAAATCCAGACGTACTGCCCGAAGCTGGTTAGATCGAGCCAGTCGACGCCGACGGAGATCGCCCGGACGACTCCGCCTGAACCATGGAGACACCACGATGAGCATAGCCACGAGCACGGGCCCGCAGCCGTCCGTGCCGGACGGCGTCCACAGCGCCGACAGCCACGATCTGATCCGGGTGCACGGCGCGCGCGTGAACAACCTCAAGGACGTCAGCGTCGAGATCCCGAAGCGCCGGCTGACGGTGTTCACCGGTGTCTCCGGCTCGGGCAAGAGCTCCCTGGTGTTCGGCACCATCGCCGCGGAGTCGCAGCGGCTGATCAACGAGACGTACAGCGCCTTCGTCCAGGGCTTCATGCCGACGCTGGCGCGGCCCGAGGTCGACGTGCTCGAAGGGCTGACGACGGCGATCCTCGTCGACCAGCAGCGGATGGGCGCCGACCCGCGCTCCACCGTCGGCACCGCGACCGACGCCAACGCGATGCTGCGCATCCTCTTCAGCCGGCTCGGGCAGCCGCATCTCGGCTCGCCCAAGGCGTTCTCCTTCAACGTCGCCTCGATCAGCGGGGCGGGCGCCGTCACCGTGGAGCGCGGCGGGCAGACCGTGAAGGAGCGCCGCAGCTTCAGCATCACCGGCGGCATGTGTCCGCGCTGCGAGGGCCGGGGCACCGTCTCCGATCTCGACCTGACCCAGCTCTACGACGACTCCCAGTCGCTCGCCGACGGCGCGCTGACCGTCCCCGGCTACAAGCCGGGCGGCTGGAACTACCGGCTCTACACCGACTCCGGCTTCTTCGACCCGGACAAGCCGATCCGCGAGTACACCGGGACGGAGCTGCACGACTTCCTCCACCGCGAGCCGACCAGGATGAAGATCGCGGGGATCAACATGACGTACGAGGGGCTGATCCCCCGGATCCAGAAGTCGATGCTCGCCAAGGACCGGGAGGGCATGCAGCCGCACATCCGGGCGTTCGTGGACCGGGCGGTCACCTTCACCGCCTGCCCCGAGTGCGACGGCACCCGGCTCAACGAGGGGGCCAGGTCCTCGAAGATCAACGGGATCAGCATCGCCGACGCCTGCGCGATGCAGATCAGCGACCTGGCCGACTGGGTGCGCGGCATCGACGAGCCGTCGGTGGCACCGCTCGTCGGCGCGCTGCGGGCGGCCCTCGACTCGTTCGTGGAGATCGGCCTCGGCTACCTCTCGCTCGACCGGCCCGCGGGCACGCTGTCCGGCGGCGAGGCGCAGCGCGTGAAGATGATCCGTCACCTCGGCTCCTCGCTCACCGATGTCACCTATGTCTTCGACGAGCCGACCATCGGCCTGCACCCGCACGACATCGGCCGGATGAACGGCCTGCTGCTGCGGCTGCGGGACAAGGGCAACACGGTGCTCGTCGTGGAGCACAAGCCGGAGATGATCGCGATCGCCGACCATGTCGTGGACCTCGGCCCCGGCGCGGGTACGGCGGGCGGCACCGTCCAGTTCGAGGGCACCGTCGAGGGGCTGCGGGCCGGCGGCAGCCTCACCGGCCGCCACTTCGACGACCGGGCCGCCCTCAAGGAGAAGGTACGGACGCCCACCGGGGCGCTGGAGATCCGCGGCGCGTCCGCGCACAACCTGCGTGACGTCGATGTCGACATCCCGCTCGGGGTGCTGGTCGTGGTCACCGGGGTCGCGGGCTCGGGCAAGAGCTCGCTCGTGCACGGGTCGCTGGTCGACGGCCCGGCAACGGCCGGCCCCGGTGTGGTGTCGGTCGACCAGAGCCCCATCCGCGGCTCGCGGCGGAGCAATCCGGCGACGTACACCGGACTGCTCGAACCGATCCGCAAGGCCTTCGCGAAGGCCAACGGCGTGAAGCCGGCGCTGTTCAGCGCCAACTCCGAGGGCGCCTGCCTCAACTGCAACGGCGCCGGTGTCGTCTACACCGACCTGGCGATGATGGCCGGCGTCGCCACCACCTGCGAGGAGTGCGAGGGGAAGCGGTACCAGCCGGCCGTGCTCGACCACCACCTCGGCGGCCGCGACATCAGCGAGGTGCTCGCGATGTCGGTGGCCGAGGCCGAGAGGTTCTTCGGCTCCGGCGAGGCGCGGACGCCCGCCGCGCACACGATCCTCGGCCGGCTCTCCGACGTCGGGCTCGGCTACCTCACCCTCGGCCAGCCGCTCACCACGCTCTCCGGCGGCGAGCGGCAGCGGCTCAAGCTCGCCACCCGCCTGGCCGAGAAGGGCGCCGACCGGCAGGTCTACGTCCTCGACGAGCCGACCACCGGCCTCCACCTCGCCGATGTCGAGCAGTTGCTCGGCCTGCTCGACCGGCTCGTCGACTCCGGCAAGTCGGTCATCGTCGTGGAGCACCACCAGGCGGTCATGGCGCACGCCGACTGGATCATCGACCTGGGCCCGGGCGCGGGCCACGACGGCGGCCGGATCGTCTTCGAGGGCACGCCGGCCGATCTCGTCGCCGACCGATCCACCCTCACCGGCGAGCACCTCGCGGAGTACGTGGGCGCCTGACCGGCGGCCTGAGCCGCCGCGCACGGACCGACGGCGGCTCAGGCCGTACACGACGTACCGGCCGTACACGGCGCTCAAGCCGTACGCGACGGAGAGGCCGTACGCGGCGCACAGGCCGTACACGACGCACAGGCCGTACACGACGCAGAGGCCGTACGCGACGCTCAGGCCGTACGCCGCGCGATCAGGCCGTACGGCGCAGCAGTGCCAGGTACATGGCGTCCGTGCCGTGCAGATGCGGCCAGAGCTGTACGTCGGGGCCGTCGCCCAGCGCCGGGACCCCGGGCATCAGGGGCCTGGCGTCGACCCACTCGGCCTCGACCGGCGGGCCGCCCCGGCCTCTGAGGACGTCCTCGACGACGACCCGGGTCTCGGCGAGATGCGGGGAGCACGTCGCGTACCCGACGATGCCGCCGACCCGTACGGCCTGGAACGCCTCGCGCAGCAGCCCGCGCTGGAGCGGCGCGAACCCGTCCAGGTCGGCCGGGCGGCGCCGCCAGCGCGCCTCCGGCCTGCGGCGCAGCGCGCCCAGCCCCGAGCAGGGGACATCGACCAGGACGCGGTCGAAGGAGCCCGGGCGCCAGGGCGGGCGGGTGCCGTCGGCGGCGATGACCTGATACGGGCCCGGGTTCCCGGCGAGGGCGCGTTCCACGAGCCGGGCGCGGTGCGGCTGCTTCTCCGCGGCGAGGAGCGCGGCGCCGCGTCCGGCGGCGAGCGCGGCCAGCAGCGCCGCCTTGCCGCCGGGGCCCGCGCAGCCGTCGAGCCAGCGTGTGTCGGCGCCCTCCAGCGGCGCGTTGGCCACGGCCAGGGCGACGAGCTGGCTGCCCTCGTCCTGGACCCCGGCGCGGCCGTCCCGTACCGCGTCGACGGCGCCCGGTTCGCCGCCCTCCGCGAGCCGTACGGCATACGGGGACCAGCGTCCCGGCAGCACCGTGTCCGCGCCGAACAGGCCGGTCAGCTCGTCAGTGGTGGAGCGTCCGGGCCGGGCCACGAGGGTCACCTCGGGGCGTTCGTTGTCGGCTTCGAGCAGGTCCTCGATCCCGGCGCGCCCGCCGCCGAGGGCGTCCCAGAGCGCCGAGACGATCCAGCGCGGGTGCGAGTGGACGACCGCGAGGTGGTCCTCCGCGTCCTCGTCGTACGGCGGCGCGACCCGTTCCAGCCAGCCGTCCAGGTCGTCCTTGGAGATCTTGCGCAGGACGGCGTTGACGAACTTGGCGCGCCCGTCGCCGAGCACCACCCGGGCCAGGTCCACGCTGGCGGAGACCGCGGCGTGGGTGGGGATCCGGGTGCCGAGGAGCTGGTGCGCGCCGAGCGCGAGCACGTCGAGCACCGGCGGGTCGACCTCCCGCAGCGGCCGGTCCACGCAGGCCGAGATGATCGCGTCGTACGTGCCCTGGCGGCGCAGCGTCCCGTACACCAGCTCGGTGGCGAGCGCCGCGTCCCGCGCCTCGAAGTCGCTGTTCTCGCGGGCCTTCTTGAGCAGCGGGGGCAGCACGAGGTTGGCGTAGGCGTCCCGCTCGTCGACGGCCCTGAGCACCTCGAAGGCGAGGAGCCGTACGGGGTCCTTCTTGGGGCGGCGGTACGGCTTGGAGGGGCGGCGCGTGGCCTGCTCGTTCAAAGGTGCTCCGCGGTGAGAAGAGTGGATCCCTCTCAGCCTACGTCGGCGGTGCCGAGCCGTTCGTCCGGGGCGATCCGCACCCCGCGCGCCCAGTCGGCGGCGCGCATCGGCTTCTTGCCCTGCGGCTGGACCCAGAGCAGTTCGACGGCGCCCGAGCCGGTGCCGGCGTGCACGGTGTTCTTGCCGACGGCGAGTTCCCCGGGCGCCAGGGTGTCGACCTCGGGTGCGAGCCGGGCCTGGACGAGCTTGAGCCGTTCGCCGCGGAAGAGTGTCCAGGCGCCGGGCGCGGGGGTGCAGGCGCGCACGACCCGGTCGACGCGGAGAGCGGGGGCGGCCCAGTCGACCTGTGCGTCCTCGACGGTGATCTTGGGGGCGAGGGAGATGCCGTCGGCGGGCTGCGGCACGGGGACCAGGGAGCCGTCCTCGATGCCGTCCATGGTCGCGGAGAGCAGTCCGGCGCCGGCGAACGCCAGCCGGGTCAGCAGGTCGCCGCTGGTGTCGGTGGGCCGGACGTGCTCGGTGAGCACGCCGTACACGGGGCCGGAGTCGAGCCCTTCCTCGATCTGGAAGGTGGCGGCGCCGGTCATGTCGTCGCCGGCCATGACGGCGTGCTGCACGGGCGCGGCGCCGCGCCAGGCGGGCAGCAGCGAGAAGTGCAGGTTCACCCAGCCGTGGACGGGCACGCCGAGGGCGGACTTGGGCAGCAGGGCGCCGTACGCGACGACCGGGCAGCAGTCGGG
This sequence comes from Streptomyces sp. NPDC088124, assembly GCF_040685895.1. Classification (NCBI taxonomy): domain Bacteria; kingdom Bacillati; phylum Actinomycetota; class Actinomycetes; order Kitasatosporales; family Streptomycetaceae; genus Streptomyces; species Streptomyces sp. NPDC088124. The sequence continues at coordinate 82,667 of NZ_JBFBJB010000043.1, forward strand.
GCCGATCTCGCGCAGCCGGGCGAGGAAGTCCTCGTCCCGGGGCTTCGCGGGCTTGAGCACCTCGATGCCCGCTTCCTCCGCGCGCTGGGCGACCGGGCTGGCCACCAGCCTGCGCCCGCGTCCCGCGGGTGCGTCGGGCCTGGTCACGACGGCGGCGACGGTGTGCCGTTCCGAGGCGATGAGTGCGTCCAGGGCGGGTACGGCGACCTCGGGGGTGCCGGCGAAGACGAGCTTCATCGGTGGCTGACTACCTCTCGGACTGATGGTCGAACGGAGGGAGAGTACCGGCCGGAGGGCCGGAGACGCTCCCGCCCGGGCCGCCGCGCGGCGGCCCGGTGCCGCGGGACCGGTACGGATCTTCGCGGGCCGGTGAACGGCGTACCAGTGTAGATGCGCGAGCGGGGAGCCCCGTCCTCCCGCCTCGGGGGGCGTACGACGGCCTGTGCGCCCCGCGCATATGCGCATACGCCCCCGCAGCGTGACCACATCGCCCGATCGAGCGTTGTCAAGAGAGATTGACCCACACGGGCCGCACCGGTGCGGCCCGGATCCTTTTCCACGCCGGTTCGAGAGGCTTGTTCATGGCCGACCACGCAACCCACGACGCACAAGCCCGGGCAAGTCTGCACCTGTTGGTGCGGGACATCGAGCGGGTCAGGCGGCAGGTGGACGCGCTGCGCACGCTCACCGCCCAGTTGGGCAACGTCTACCGCCCGCGGCGCTCGGGCCCCTCCACGGGCTTCGTCGTCTACGGCAGGGCGCCCGCCCCGACCGTCCGCCTCGCGCAGGAGCTGAGGGACAGCGTCGAGACACTGGTGACCGCGGCGGTGGACTTCGACCGCTCGCTCGGGTTCTCGTGGGACGCGGTGGGGTCGGCGCTGGGGGTCACCAAGCAGGCGGTGCACCGGCGTTACGGTACGCGGCGGGCCACGCAGCAGCCCGGCGCGGCCGACACGGACCGCGCGCAGGACCCCGGCTCCGCCCGCGCCTCGCTGCCGGGCGCCGTCCCCGCGGTGCCGGCGGCCCGTTCGATGCCGCCGCAGCCCTCGGCGAGCCTCCCGTCGCTCCGCGAGGAGAGCCGCCCGAACGCCTTCCCCGGTCCGCGGGGCGGCTGAGACTTCCCCGCCCCGCTCTCCCCCGCCCCGCGCGCCGGAACCGGTCACTCGGCGACGGCGCGACGAGCCAGCCCGTACCGCACCCCCACCGCGTACGGGCGGCAGAGCGCGGTGCGGCCGGCAGCCGCCCGGCCGCACCGCCGCGCTCCGCTCCGTTCTGCACCGCCGCGCTCCGCTCCGTTCTGCACCGCCGCGCTCCGCTCC